>JAKQJG010000109.1 GCA_029561305.1 Bacteroidota bacterium
CCTCATTTCCATAAACCATGGTGCCATTTACAAACGTTCTTTCGATGCTGGCAGGAAAAGTAAATCCTTCCAATGGACTCCAGCCACATTTGGATAGTACATTTTCCTTGGCAACCGTAAACGGTTTTTCCCTGTCAACCATCACCAGGTCGGCATAATAACCTTCTCTTATAAAACCCCGGTCTTTTATTTGATAGATCGTGGCAATATTGTGGCTCATTTTCTGCACCACTTTTTCGAGTGAGATCTTTCCTTCTTTTACATAGTGCAGCATCATACTGAGTGAATGCTGTACAAAGGGAACGCCACCATGCGCTTGTTCATAGGGAACATTTTTTTCTTCCAGCAAATGAGGCGCATGATCTGTGCTGATGGAATCAATGACGTCATCATTTACTGCTTTCCACAAAGCCGTTTTATTATGCGGAGCTTTGATGGCAGGATTGCATTTTATTTTATTTCCCAGTGTGGCATAATCATCACTGGTAAAATGCAGGTGATGCACACAGGCTTCAGCAGTGATCAGCTTTTCATTCAATGGCAGCATATTACTGAACAACTGCAACTCCTTTTCGGAAGTGATATGGAGTATGTGCAGCCTGCTGCCATATTTCTTTGCCAGCTGGATTGCAAATAAAGAAGATTCAAAACATTCAATCTCATCTTTAATAATGGGATGATCAGCAGCCGTCAATGCCCTGCCTTCTGACTTGAGCCGGTCATAATTCTCCTTCATGATCCTTTCATCCTCGCAGTGTGTTGCTATCAGCAGCTCACTTTCACTGAATAGTTTATTTAGCGTAACCGGGTTATCGAGCAGCAGGTTACCAGTGGAAGAACCCATAAATATTTTGATGCCGCACACCTCATTTCTTTTATCATTGGTACGCAGTGCTTCATCCGAATTATCATTACTGGTGCCCATGTAAAAAGAGTAATTGGCCAGCGAGGTCCTGGAGGCAAGGGCAAATTTTTCTTCCAGCAATGCCTGGGTAAAAGTTGGAGGAATGGTATTGGGCATATCCATAAAAGACGTGGTACCCCCAGCCACCGCGGCTTTCGACTCAGAGTGCAGCGTACCTTTATGCGTAAGGCCTGGTTCCCTGAAGTGAACATGGTTGTCTATCACGCCCGGCAGCAACTGTTTTCCCTCGCCAATTATTTCAGTTACTTTCCCCTTACAGTCAATAGAAGAGGCCACCTTGTCTATCCTTTCGCCATCGATGAGAACGTCGGCAGTTACCGTTTTCCCTTCGTTAACCACCTGTATGTTTTTAAAGAGATATTTTTGCATATCTTGAACGCTGATTAAAAATTTTGTAAGTACCGTTTTCAGCGGTGTTTGCTAAATTGAAAAACTCAGTACAAGCGTGCCAGCCACCCAATTTTTTTTGGAGGGCAAACACATCAGAAGCAGAATATTTCTGAGACTTAGTACGAAAAATCCAAAACAACACTGCGATGCAAATTATTAAAAGCTTACTCAAACTCGTGATTTTTATTTGCCCTGTTTTTGCAACAGCGCAAACCACTTTTATTCAGCAGGGCGATAAAGCATACCAGTTGCTGGAAAGGATGGAGATAAAAGCAAAGACGAATAGTAATTTCAACTTCTCTAACCTCAGGTATTTCAGCCGCAAAGTGATGATGGAGGAAGTAATGGCTGCCGACAGCATGAACAAAACGATGGCTGCTGATGCAAAAAACGCCTCTAAACTGACGCCGATAGACGAATTTAACCTGCAGAGCTTTTATATGAACAATTCCGAATGGTATAGCGGTAACAAGGAAAGCTTTAACAGCCGGAAACCTGTATTCAACACTTTTTACAAAACCAAACCAAACTTATTTGAAGTCAACAGCAAAGACTTTTTTTTAGCGGTAAACCCTATGCTGCAGGTAACTTTTGGCAAAGAATCGAATAATGATAATTCAGTCTTCCTGAACAGCAGGGGCGTAACGGTTCGTGGACTTATTGCAAAAAAAATAGGTTTTTCTACAACACTTACAGATAACCAGGAGAGAGGTCCCGGCTTTTTTCAAAGCTGGATAAATGCCAACAGGGCGGTACCGGGTGTTGGGTTTTATAAAAATTTTAAAGGTACGGGTGTGGATTACTTTGATGCCCGTGGGTATGTTACTTTTAGTGCCACTAAGTACATTGATATTCAGTTTGGGCATGATAAAAATTTTATCGGGAATGGATACCGCAGTTTGTTCCTTAGCGACTGGGGCAATAGCTACTTGTTTTTAAAACTCAATACAAGGATCTGGAAACTGAATTATCAAAATGTATTTATGGAGCTGATGCCCGTGTTTAATAAAGCGGGTGGCGACCGGGTACTGGATAAGAAATACCAGGTGATGCACCATCTTAGCTTTAATATCAGTAAATCCATTAATATCGGCTTATTTGAAGCGGTAACATTTGGCAGGCGAAATCATTTTGACTTCCAGTACCTGAACCCTATCATTTTCCTGCGACCGGTTGAAAGTGGCAATGGCAGTGGCGACAAGGCGAAAGTGGGCTTTGACTTTAAAGCAAATGTTGCCAACCGGCTTCAATTTTATGGACAGTTCTTACTGGATGAATTTGTGCTGGGTAAGCTAAGAAATGACAAAAATAATTATGTCAACAAATTTGGCTACCAGTTAGGTGCTAAATATATCGATGCATTTGGCATTCCTAACCTCGATTTGCAAGGAGAAATAAACAGGGTGAGGCCTTTTACTTATTCTCATTATGATTCTGTTTCCAATTATACACACTATAACCAGCCAATGGCGCATCCGCTGGGTGCCAACCTCCAGGAATTTATCGGGATCATAAAATACCAGCCGGTAAAAAAGCTGTATGTATATGCAAGAGCCATTTATTATTTCCAGGGACTTGATAGTGCCGGATTTAACTTTGGTGGCAACCCGTTCCGCCTATACAACGAAGGCAAACCCTTAGTTAATCCCAATGATCCAACTTCTGCACAAAGGCAAAGTGGCTTTGCAGTAGGTGGTGGTGTAAAAGGCAGTTGTTTGAATGCGCTGTTGCAAGTGAGTTATGAAGTAAAAGAGAATGTTTACTTTGATGTGAGCCTGCAACACCGCACCTACAAAGCACCGCTGATAAATGTAAATACCAGTAACACTATGATAACAGCAGGAATAAGATTGAATATGTGGAAGCGGGTATATGATTTTTAGTTGGCCACAGACCCGCCTACCGGCAGGCAAGTTTCACAGATAAAATAATATATAAAGAGAAAGAGCCTTGCGCAATTAAGACACTTTCTCTTTGAATCAGAAGGCCTCAAACCAAACCTTCTTACTATCATTATAATCCCCGTTATAATTGATCGTAAGCTCCTCTCCTTTTTCAATATCCCTGACTGTTTTTATTAAAATGCTGTCACTTTCAAAATCCATGTAGTACTCACAATTGCTGTTGTAGCTATGGTTATAAATTGGTACCAGGCCCAATGCCATGCAGCAGCGTTCACTTTCTTCACCCCATTCAAAAATATAATCATGCAGGAGGGTTTGGTCTACCAGTTTCCTGTCGTCTTTGGTCATAACAATTACGGGAGCCACTTCAATGACAGTATTAGCAGCTATTTCCTTTTTGGTAAATACACCCCTGCCCATTTTTTCGGTGTGTGCGATGAACAGGTAAGATTTCTGCATAAAGGTTTATTGAAGTAATTTGCAAGATAAATGAAATGTTAGATGAGTGGACAGGGTTAGATGAGCATAAGGCTAAATTGTTATATTGTTAAATTGTTGTTGGGTTACTACGGTCACAAGCTGCACTCAACAATTGAACAGTTCAGCAATTCAACAATTCAACAATCCAACAGTTCAACATTCAGCTATCCAACAATTGAACAATCCAACAATTAAGCAATTCACATGTCTTTAGACCTGGACGAAATATCAATACAACAACGCTTTGAAGAGGTGGTGGCTACTGAAGACAAACTTCAGATCAAAGAGTTTTTGAATCAGCAGAACATCAGTGATGTGGCTGACCTGATCTATGAGAATGAGGAATATGAAACACAGATCATCAGTCATCTCTCCATTCACCGTGCTGTAGGTGTTTTTAAAATACTGGAACTGCCGGTACAAAAAAGGATTATTAAAGACCTGCCGCCTTTTACCACCGCCGAATTATTAAATGAACTGCCGGCAGATGACCGTACCTCTTTTTTAAGTGAGCTTTCCAGTAATGCTGTAAGGGAACTGGTAAAAACATTGAACCCTGAAGAAAGAAAGATCACCTTGTCCCTGCTCGGTTACCCCGAAGACAGTGTGGGCAGGCTGATGACACCAGATTATGTGTATGTGCATGAAAACAATACGGTAGAAGATGTGTTGAATATCATTCGCAAACATGCCAAAAGCAGTGAGACCATCGATGTGATCTATGTGATCAATGACAAGGGCGAACTGCTGGATGATATTCGTATCAAAGACTTTATCATGGCTTCGCCGGATAAAAAAGTGAACGAGATGATGGATGGCCGTTTTATCGCCCTGCATGTGGGAGATGACCAGGAAGTGGCCAATGAAGCTTTTAAAATGAATAACAGGGTAGCCCTGCCGGTGGTGAGCAAGAGCAACAAACTGCTGGGCATTGTTACTATTGATGATGTGCTGTGGGTGGCCAACGAAGAATTTACGGAAGACATACAAAAGATAGGTGGTACCGAAGCGCTGAATGAACCTTACCTGGATATATCTGCTTTCCGGCTGTTCAAAAAAAGGGCCGGCTGGCTCATCGTACTGTTTTTAGGTGAAATGATCACCGCCAGCGTGATGCAGAATTTTGAAGAGGAAATAAAAAAAGCCGTGGTGCTCACCTTGTTTATTCCCCTGATCATTTCCAGCGGGGGCAATACCGGCTCGCAGGCTTCCACCCTCATTATCCAGGCGATGGCGCTGGGCGAAGTAACCATTGCCAACTGGTGGCGTGTGATGCGGAGAGAAATTATGCAGGGCATTATGCTGGGCACCATGCTGGGTATCATTGGTTATACAAGGGTGGTGTTGTGGGGCAAACTAATGCCTGGTGTGTATGAAGGGCATGACATAAGAGTGGCGCTAACGGTAGGCTTCTCTTTAATTGGTGTTGTGTTGTGGGGTACACTAAGCGGCTCTATGTTACCGTTAGTGTTAAAAAGATTGGGGGCTGACCCTGCAGTTAGTTCTGCTCCTTTTGTGGCCACACTGGTGGATGTAACCGGGCTGATCATTTATTTTTCTGTGGCCTATGTTTTCCTGCAGGGAGTGCTGTTGTAGCAAGAGATCATACCACCTGTTGTACTAAATAATACTTATTCTACTGTTAAGGAGAAAGAGATCATCCTCGCATTGATCCTGTCAACATTACTGCTGTAACGGAGGGTGGAAGTGCGGTCATGCAGGTTATTCAATCCCCAGTTGACCCTTAACTCAGGGCTGAGAACGAAGTAGGGAAAGTAAAAATGAAAACCGATACCCCCTTCTACACTATAATCGTAAGGTCTCAGTTTGATTAACTCTTCCGCATTTTTCTTATTGGCATTGGAGGCAAGATCATAATCGAAACGGCCACCGAAAGTGGTAAATACTTTGAGGTTGCCAATGCGGTCGCTGCTAAATTTTAAAAGCAGTGGCAGACTGAGTGTGATGGACTGAACTTTTTTTTGAGTAAGCTTTGATTCGCCGGCAATCGGGTCAAACTTCGTCATGGTATATTCAAAAGCCTTTTCGCTAAAAGTTAGGTTAAGCGGATACGTCCTGAGATCCCAGTGTTCGTTGAAATTAAGATTTACCAGCCACGCAAGGTTGATCCCTATATTGTTGATGCTTTCAATAACAGCGATGCTGTCGTTTAATACCGGGCTTAAAAATTGAGGATGGTGTGTGAACTTAAAATAGGACCTGTTTAAACCAAGGTTGATACCAAAGTGATAGCGTTTACTGTCATGGTCGGGTAAGTTCAGCTCAACATGCTGCGCTTTGCCGGCCTGGCAAATAAACAAACTGATAACAATAGTTATTATTTTTCTCCGCAATAAATGCTGCATATTCCTGCGCTCTGGGGTTTACAATAAGTATTTCGATAGCCGAGGCTGTCTAAGATTTGTGTAAAGTTGTTACCTTCTGGAAATTTTTTAATTGATTCGTCGAGATATTTATATGCATTGCGGTTTTTGCTGAACAATTTGCCCACCGTGGGCGCCACTATTTTCATGTACACATTATAAAACTGCTTTATCACCGGTGCCTTGGGTTTGCTGAACTCCAGCACCACTAATTTACCTCCTGGTTTAAGCACCCTTAATATTTCCGCCAGCCCCTTTTCCAAATGCTCAAAATTCCGCACACCAAAGGACACGGTCACTGCATCAAACGTATTATCTAAAAAGTTTATTGTTTCACTATCACCGTTCACCAGGTCAATAATATTGCCAAGATTTTGCTCCGCCACTTTTTTACGGCCCAGTTCCAGCATTCCATCGCTGATATCAATCCCGGTTACTTTTTCGGGACTCAGGACTTTTGTAGCCATGATGGCCACATCTGCTGTACCGGTAGCAACATCAAGTATTCTTTTAGGATTGAGGCCTTTTAATTGCTTCAACGCTTCCTTGCGCCACCTCACATCAATACCAGCACTCAAAAACCTGTTTAAAAAGTCGTAGCGAAACGCAATATTATCAAACATATCCGCCACCTGTTCCTTCTTCGACAGCGTGGAACCCTCTACCGGCACCACGGTATCATGATCAAATTTTGCCATCCGGACAAAGATAATGGGTTTCCATTTTTAGGAGCAGGATTGTTTAGGGAGATTAACAGTAGTTTATGCCTGGTTAGTTACAACTTCTCCAACACAAACTTATTCCAACGGTATGTTTCTATTTACAACTTTATCTTTGCCACATGTTAATCAAACACGCCAAATACATTATCAGCAGCCCTTCCTTTGATAAATGCCCGCCGCCCGACAAGCCGGAGTATGCATTTATTGGCCGCAGTAATGTAGGTAAGTCTTCATTAATAAACATGCTGACGAATAATGCGAAGCTGGCCAAAACCTCAGGTACGCCGGGCAAAACACAAATGATCAACCATTTTGAGATCACCAGTGCCATAGAAGAAAAAAACGCCAAAGAAATAAAATGGTACCTGGTTGACTTGCCGGGATATGGCTTTGCCAAAGTGAGCATCCGCAGCCGGCGCAGCTGGGAGCAAATGATAGAAAATTACCTGCGTAAAAGAGAGAACCTGCAAATGATATTTGTGCTGCTGGATGCAAGACATTCCCCACAAAAAATTGACCTGGAATTTTTAAGTAAACTCGACGGATGGGGATTGCCCATCACCATGATATTTACAAAGGCCGACAAAGAAACACAGGCGATTGTTGCTAAAAATGTAAAACATTTTTTAGAAGCCATGAGAAAGACCTGGCAGTTTTTACCACAGCATTTTGTAAGCAGTGCAGTCAAGAAGATGGGAAGGGATAAAATTTTGGGGTTGATACAGGAATCAATGTCGGAAGAACAAGAATAGTACAGGCTTTCAATTGGCCCACCCCTTCCAGTGGCAATTCCGCAAATCGCACGAAAAATAAATGGCAACATACAAATGGCCCCCAACTGCGTTGGAGGCCATTTGACATTTCTATTGAGAAAATCTTAGCTCAGATTTTTTGCAAGGTGTTTTGCCATGTCGAACATAGACACTTGTGCTTTACCACCGAAAACAACTTTCAGTTTGTCATCAGCATTGATCATGCGCTTGTTCTTAGGATCCTGCAGTTTATTCTTTTTAATGTAGTCCCATATTTTTTTAACTGCTTCTGTACGTGGAACGCCTTTAGTACCGATAACAGCACCTAATGCAGCACTTGGAGTAAGCGCTTTCATAAAGGCAGCGTTTGGTTTACGGGCACTTTTCTTTTTTGCAACTTTTTTAGGAGCAGCTTTCTTTGCAGCTTTTTTAGGAGCGGCTTTTTTAGGAGCAGCCTTTTTTGGTGCAGCTTTTTTAGGAGCGGCTTTCTTTACAGCTTTTTTAGGAGCGGCCTTTTTTGCGGCCTTTTTTGCTTTTGCCATGTTTTTATAAAATTTAGAAATTAATGGATTGATAAAATCAACAGTTAAATATAGGAGATTTATTATTTCTCCAAATTTTTATTGGCATTTTATTGTCCACAGAGGGAGAATGAGAATGGGGATAGAGAAAAATACCTACTTACTTACTATCCATTTTGATCCCCTGTATTTAAAGTTTTGAGGTATTTCTGTAAATGATTTACCCACTTTATATCTTTGAGTAACCATCACATTCTTGCTTCCCAAAGCTGTTGCATCAAAAGTTAAAAACACAATATTAGCATTGAGAGAATCAATATACTTTTCCTCCACATGTAGAGATTCGTGCTTATTGTCGAACCTATCGCTTACTTGTGACATTCTCAACCAGAACAGATCATTTGATGTCATTACAACCACGCCTAGTATTTTTGAAAATTCCTTCCTGTAAAATGAATCCAGTAACCGAAAATCGGTATATCTAACTGGAAAACGCTCATATTCTTCCTTGTCAATAGCTATTTCTTCTTCAGTCCTGTTACCACAAACATAGTCTGCAGTAAAATCTATTACTAAGGTATCTTTACCCGGAAACAGATTTTCTACACTTCCTATAATGGCGGCCCTCAAAGATGCTGTATCCTGTATAAAGACTCTTTTACCTTCCTTTTTTGAAATGTCAGTGTTAATGAAAAAGGATGCTGTAACCGCAGCGCCATAGGCTCCAACTATAAACAGACTTAAATACTTTGTCATAGCAAAAAAGATTAGCAGTGCTCTAAAAGGGTAAAAAGAAAGTAGAAGATAAATAATAAGTTAAAGAGTCCAGGTATACACGACTGCCATAAATACGAAAACTGATACTAAATCCAAAAATAAAGAGGAGACAATTTTACTTCCCGTAGTTTTCACACTACGAAATCAACGAAGATCAGCAAGACAGATCTTAGTTCACCACCTTGTTGGCGCAACTGCTGCTGGCAAAGGCTTCGGGCTTGGCCTTAAACGCAAAGCCCATTCCGAGAATATAGCCCATGGCTTCCCGTAATGCCTCATTGCTTTTGAAACTGGGGTTGGTGTTGATGTCGGCATGCACTTCCATATCCACATCGTACTCTGTAAAAACATTGCAGAGCTCGTAAGCGATCTCAATGCTTTTGGCAACTTCCACCAGCATGCGTTCTTTAATGCTGTACTTCAGTTGCGTTTTTTCATTGTGGATGAACATGAAACCACCATGCCCCTCCCGTAAAAAAACGATGACGGTGGCAAATTCAGTTTCTTTTCCTTTAACCTGGCTGTCGGTACCAATGCAGACTTTGAGGTGATAGCCTGCTGCAGTTTCCCTTTTGATGGCTGCTTCCACTGCGTCTTTTATGGGCAGTTGAATGGGGTCGCCATTAAATTTTCTCCATAACATATAGAATGGGGTTTTCTAAAGTTACTGATATTAACCATATTACCAACAAGCCCGGTTGAAATTTTTAGATCTTAATACAGAATTAATAAAGCAAAAAAAGAAGGGCGGCTGTAACAGCTGCCCTTCTTTTTTTACGCAAGAATTTTTTACTGCTTTAATATTCTCACCGTTTTTCTGTTACCACAACCGGAGAGTACCAATACATAGGCACCTGCCGGTTTATTTTGTATGTTAATGTTATTAGATCCTGGTTTTCCATTTCCCATCAGCAACCTGTTTCCGCTGATATCCAGCAGCTGGTATTTGAACTCAGCCGGAGCCATAATGCTGATGCTGTTGTTTACAAATGTGGATACCACAAACTGTTGTTCTCCTGCAGGCTTTTTTAACAGCGTGGTAGTGGAGTAAAAAATATTACCCGACCGGGTATTCACCTGCAGGCGGTAATACATATCCTTATTTTGAAACAGTAAATTGTTATAAGTTGTACTGTTAGTTACGGTATTTACATCGCTGTACACAACTCCATCTACAGACGACTGCAATACCACCGTGCTGATAACTTCGTTACAATCAATTTGCCAGTTTAGCTGGTGTACATTATTTTTCACTATACCATCCAGTTGAATATTACATACCGGCAGTACAGCATACAATCCTTTTATGGTGTACGAACCAAGACTGCCATAGTCTGTCGCATTCATATTGCCGGTTCCTTCCACCACCAGGTAATAATTGCCTGCGTTTAATATCGTGTCAATCTGTACACTCATACTGATGCCGGGGTCAAAAACCTGCAACAGGTTTTTTGCAGCATCGTACAAGGATAATTTTATATCAAGATTGGCACCATCATTTGTGCCACCTGTATTAAATGGCACCGCCTCCAGGTGAAAGTTGGAATTGTGCTGCAGGGAGAAACTAAATGCATCTTTATCGGTGCTGCTGTTGATAATGCCGGCGGTATTGATATTTGATATGCTCAATTGTGAAGGCGATTGACTGATGTCATCGTTGTGATCATCCGGCCTGTATCCAAAACCATTTTGCGTGGTCAGGATAGAGAGATTGTCCTGGTTGCTGCCACAGCCATAAGGTGTGGGTCCATTGCTCCAGCCGCTCATATTGCGGTAGTAGCTGTTGCCCATGATGGGTGCCCAGGCCGTTTCACCAGTGCCGTCACCATCATTATAGGCCGAAGCCAGGTGACAGCCTTCATCATATTTGCTTTGGTGAGATAACCCCAACGCATGGCCGCTTTCGTGTGAGCAGCATTCTGCCACCATTTTAGGATTGTTTGGACCGAGCTTGTCAGAAAAAACAAAACAGGGTGTATCGTCTCCCCAGGTAAATGAACTTAAATAACTTACGCCGCCTGCATTAGCAAACCAGCTGCTGGTGGGTGTAACGATCACTCTTATCCTCCTGTCGAAAGGCGCTGCGTTAAATACATCTGTATCAGTTGTAATATTGATCTCAAAAGGACGGTAATCTTCTGCCACCCGGCTGAATACCTCTGCTATTTGTGTATTGGTAAATCCAGCTGGTAAACAGTTGATCGGTTCGCCATTGTTCCACATGGGTGTCAGTACATCTTCCCCATCAAAATCAAGGTAGATGGTAGCAGAGGCAGAGGGATAGCTATTCAGCTTTAATGGCTGGCTTTGTGCAATAAAAGCACAACAACTTAAGAGTAAGGTGAGTGCAAAAATGTTGTTTTTCATAAAGCGGATGTTTGGGTTGGGTAAAGAATTCTGTTTTATTACTTACTGCATAGTTGCAGTATTCTGTCTGTTTCAATTTTTACAAACTGGTAGCTGGTACCCCCAACTTTCTTCAACTCGTAACCATCAGCAAAATCGGTATGGTACAAATGGCCTACATAAGTAAAATTATCAGCGGCATCATAGCGCCTTGAAACAGAGAAGAGGATATTATGAAAAGCCGTAAGCTTTAATGAAACCGTCTGCAGGTTACTGTATTTTTTTGCCCACCATTTCACCGGGCCTTTTAATGTAAGATCGCTTGTAAGCGGTAAACTTACTTCCACGTTATTTCCATGATTAAATAATTCTGCCAGTTGTGCTTCGGTACAATTGATAACAGCGGGATAATTTTTAAAAAGGTAAATCTTTGCCGAAGAAGCTTTTTGTGCCTGTATAGAGAGTGACGTAAATATGCACAGGCATGCACATAGTACCAGGGTACAGTTTTTCATAAGATTGTTTTTTGATTGGATAGCGCCCCGGGTAACTTCTCCTGTGGCTTACGAATCAAAACGTGTAAAACAATCCTTTATTGCGTTTGGAGGAGGCATTAATACTGGTTGGTGCTCAGCATCACCAGGGTGCAGGCTTCTTCTACAGCTATTCCATTCGTCTTTGCGAGCCCGGATAATTCATCATTTTCAGTACCGGGGTTAAAAATGATGCGCTTGGGATGAAGGGATAAAATATAATCGTAGTATTCCTTCTGCCTTTGTGGGTTTAAGTATAAGGTAACCGTATCAATGTTTTCGAAATCTTTATGCTCCGTTTCTATTACAGTATTACCAATTTTACCTGTACGCAATCCCAGCGCAATCACCGGATGCTTGTGTGCATTCAATTTTTGAACGGCCATATTACTGTACCGGGCCGGGTTTTCCGAAGCACCTATGACCAATGTTTTTTTAAGTTCCATAATCATAATATAGTTTATACCGGTGATACGGAGACCGTCAGACCGGGTTATAAAAATCTTGCTCTCATTTCAGGTGTGGGTATCATGCAGGCGTCTTTTTGTCCAAACCATTTGTAGCGGTTCTTTGCAATAAAATCATACACTGCATTACGTATAAAGGCTGGTACAATAATGAGGCCATAACAAAGTGGCCATAAACCGGATAAATACCGGCATACTCTTAATGCAGCAGTTGAACGGTTATATAATTTCCCATTTTCAATAAAAATAAAAGAGCTGGTATAGTTTTCGGGAAGTCCGTGTTGCTGCAACAGCGTCTTGCCAATTTCAGTTTGTAAAGCAGCAAACTTTATTACTTTGCGCTTATCTCTTTTAATGGTAAAATTGACTGCACCATTACAGAAATTGCAAATACCATCAAATAATATCACTGGTCCTGTTGTCATTACAAAGCAAATTTACATGAATTATTAAAGAGACCATCCGTTAGAAAACGGATGGCGTACTCAACACTACAAATTAAAAACAACGAATACATCTTTTGGTTGGTTGCAAGGATAATATATTCACTTCTTCGTCCAGGCTTAAAACATCAAATAACCAATAAATACAACCAGGCTGCTGATGTTCACAGCTAAAATCCATTTGTACCTGCGGTTAAAACCGATGTATTTCATCCTTCTCACATATTCATGCAATACAAAAACTGCCAGCATACCGAAATAAAAACTATTGAATAAACCATCCTGTAATACAATCATTTTATTGACCAGGATTACCGGGATACAAAGCAGCATCGCCATTAATGCAATCATATTGATCTGCCCCAGGTACTCAAGGCCATCCCTTTTGTGTAAGCTAAAACCGATACTGATATTGATAAACACAAAAATGAAGTGCACAGCCTGTAGTTTGACAATATTGCTGTTGAAGACGCTCTTATCCAGCACATATTCCTGCAGGGGAAACAGCATCCACGAATTGAATACAAGGAATACGAAAAGAAAAAGAAGCCGGTACCGTACATTGAAATCAGGGGTACAATCAAAGCCATCCTTTTTGGATGCAGCCACAATTACCCGGCGGTTGTAAGAAATAAACTTGTATAATTTTTGCAGCAGGTACCTGATGGGTTGTATGTTTCCAATGGTTTTAATAAAAGGAAATTTTTGTCCCAGAACTTCAAGCAGGGCATCTATTCCATACCATACCTGGTTACTTTTTATATCGACCAGCGGAATTTCATTTACACTTTTATGCAGGTCAATTTTTTTTAACAGCTCAGGTGAAATGGTACTAAAATCCCGTCTGCCTTCTTTGTCAATAAAACCTGTTTTTACAAACGCATTGGTGTAAGCAGAACAAAGCGGACAGTTGTCATCGTAAATAATTATTTTGTTGCTCATAACTGTTATTTTAATAATTCCATGGGTCGTTTCATCCTGTTAAATGTTTCTTCATAGCATATTCCTGCATAAAAAACAGCCATCAGGGGTGCAATAAAGAGCATTAGATACAGGAAGAGGAGGATCGGAACAAAGAAATAATCTGACAGCTGGCTGGCACCGGATACAAGCAGGATTCCGATGGACAGCATCAAAACAAACCGGTGATAAAACTTCCGCCGCTGATTTTCCTTAGTGAACCATCTGTTATACCAGTGAACAGCCATACTGATAACCTGCCATCCGCCGACTATAAAATATCCATAGCAAAATCTTTGGTCCCTTGTGATAAGACCAAAAATCACAAATCCCCCGATGAGTAAAACACTCATCCAGAAATCTGCTACTTTAAACCTTTTCATAACCGTGTATTTTAATATTTCAGAAAATATTGAAACTTTGTGTCTAAATAAAAGCCGCATTGCGGCTTCCCTGTACCCAGGGAACATTTATTTAAATACTTTCAGCAACCCGCTCAAAAACCAATTTTCATCTGCCTTGGTCATAATGTCCAGCATTTTATCTGCCTGGTTACCTAATTTTTTTATACTGGCAATGGTATCCGTAAACTGCTTTACGTCTTTATCTTTCTTATCTCCCTCTACTTTTTCTAACTGTGTCAGCAGCTTCAGCATTGGATCAAGCTCTCTTTTCTTTCTTTCCCGGGTTATTTGTGTGGCCACTTTCCAGATATCTTTCTCCGCAGTGAAATATTCCTTTCTTTCTCCTGATAAGATCACCCTGTCAACCAGTCCCCAGCTGATCAATTCTCTAATGTTCATATTTACATTACCCCGGCTGATATTGAGCTCTTCCATTATATCATCCTGCGTGATCGGATTAGAACTGATCATCAACAATGCATGTATCTGCGCCATGGTGCGGTTGATACCCCAATGTGTTCCAAAAGCACCCCAGCTGCTGATGAATTGTTGTTTAGCCTCTGCCAGTTTCATAATAATAAATTGATGACCCAAAGATAAGACTGATTTTGAATTTTCAAAACTTTTTGAAAACAAATTTCAATCGAATCATACGATCCGGAATTTGAAGCGCCCGTTTGATACATTCACTGCCCTGCCATCCACCCTGAACCCGGTACCACTAAATGTGCCGGTGGCAATTTTTGTACTGTGAGAATATTCCGAGATGATAAAAGTAAATGACTGATCTGCATGACTTAGTAATATATAGGGCCGGTTGGTATTATAATAATAGAACACTGCATTACCAGCCACTTCGTTTTGCAGATCCTGTGTAAAACCCCTGCCATTTAATGAAACGGTAAAAACCAGGCCGGTATCTGCACCGCAAAAAGATGGGCCAAAAAATGTGAAGGTACTCCGCTCCAGGTTGAGGACAAAAGCAGTATCTACCTGGCCACAGAGTTTTGAATCCATTGTATTAAAACTCCAGGATGACAATGGAATATCCGTTGCACCTGTACAGGCAGCACAGGATGGTAAAGCACCAGGATCTACTATTACTGTATCTTCATCATCTGCTGTATCAACCGGGATAACAACTACCGGAACTGAATTTCCTCCTTCATAACTGTAGTCCTTTTCACAGGATACCATCGTGACCAGTCCTGCAAACAGGCAAGCTGTAACACCAATCGTTTTATAAATTTGAAAGCATATCATATTGCACCGAAAAAATACGACTAATTTGACTGGTGGTCTAATGATCAGGTATTTTTTTGAAATGGAAATTTCTAATAATAAAAATGCCGCCTGTTACAAGGCGGCATTGACAAAATTTTTTATACGCTATACAGCATTGGCCATATCCTGCATCATCACCAATCTTTCTTCAGGCACCCAAAATTTCTGTGATTCTTCCCTGTCCGGGTAAGTAAAGTCCACTTCGTACTTACAGGACTCATCATTCTGATTAAGAATAACTGCAACTCCTGCTGGCTTGTACTCTGTATCAAGCAGGATAACTTTCTGACTGAGGTGAAATTTCATTGTGCTTAACGTTTTTATGGGTATTTCATTTAGAACAAAATTTATGCCCGAATATTCCGGTACTTTATTTTAATTGGGTATGGAAAGAAGTTAATCAGGATACTGGTGTGTAAAATCTGAAAGTAAATTAGCTATTAAGTTTTAAAGCAGTGGCAGAGTAATCTACAAGTTACCCACAAAACTAATTTGTTAATAAAAAAATAAGGCGCTGCAATGCAGCGCCTTACACAAAAAATTATTTTTCAGGTTATACAAGCATGATCACAGGGTTCTCTAAATATTTTTTTACTGTTTGTAAAAATGCTGCACCTACTGCACCATCCACACTGCGGTGATCACAACTTAAAGTAACCTTCATAATGTTGGCCACACCAAATCCCTGTCCGTCCGGCAGGCTGGCATCTCCTTTTTTAACCACTACTTCTTTTATTTTTCCAACAGCCAGGATGGCACTATCCGGCGGGTTAATGATGGCTGTAAATTCTTCAATATCCATCATGCCGAGATTTGAAATGGTAAAAGTGTTACCGCTAAATTCGGCCGGTTGCAATTTCTTGTCTTTTGCCTTTGCATACAATTGCTTTGCATCTGCCGCTATTTGTGATAATGATTTCTGATCTGCAAAACGAATTACCGGCACTATCAAACCTTCCGGCATTGCCACCGCACTGCCAATATGAATATGGTGGTTCTGGCGAATAAAATCCCCCATCCAGCTGCTGTTTACATCAGGATGTGTACGTAGCGCCATGGCACAAGCTTTTATCGTCATGTCGTTGAAGGATATCTTCACGGGGCTTACTTCGTTCATGGCTGCCCTTGCAGTGATCGCATTATCCATATTGATCTCCATCGTGAGATAGAAATGCGGAGCACTGAATTTGCTTTCGCCCAGCCTGCGTGCAATTACCTTACGCATTTGCGTTAGTGGAATATCTGTATGGCCTTCTGCTCCGCTTACTGCGCTTACAGCAACAGGTGCTTTTGAGGTACTGCTTACAGGCGCACCTGCCGCGGCTGTTGGTGCAGGAACATAGGTATCAACATCTTTTTTTGTTATGCGCCCGTTATCTCCGCTGCCATTTATTTTACTGATATCAATGCCTTTTTCCGCAGCTAATTTTTTAGCCAGCGGAGATGCTTTCACTCTTTGGTCGGAAACAGGCTCTTGTTTGCTGTCTGGAGCCGGCGCTTCTGCCGGCACTTCCGTTTTAGTTTCTGCAGCTGCCGGTGTTGCCGCTGGAGCTGCACCTGCATTGGCACCTGATTTTTCTGCGGCCACATAAGCAGCTACATCTGTTCCCGGTTTTCCAACAATGGCAATGATCTCATTAATTTTGGCTGCTTTACCAGCTTCCACACCTATATATAATAAAGTTCCTTCTTCATAACCTACCACTTCCATCGTAGCTTTATCAGTTTCCACCTCCGCCAGCACATCATCACTTTTTACCACATCACCCAGTTTTTTATTCCATGCTACAATCTTTCCCTCCGTCATGGTATCGCTCAACAAAGGCATGCGTATCTCTTTAGCGCCTGCCGGCAAGGTTACTTTTTCAACAGTTGGCGATGGAGCAGCAACCGCTTTTTCTGCCGCTGGTGCAGGGGTTGTTTCCGGAGCAGCAGCTTCAGCCGGTTTGGATCCGGCGCTTTCTCCATCCAGTAAAGATTTATAATCCTCCCCTTCCTTTCCCACGATGGCAATGATCTGGTTTATTTTAGCGGCCTCGCCGGCAGGTACACCAATATACAGCAGGGTGCCATCGGCATATCCCACCACTTCCATCGTCGCTTTATCGGTTTCCACGTCGGCCAGCACATCATCGCTTTTTACCTTGTCACCCACTTTTTTGTTCCAGGTCACAATTTTACCTTCCGTCATGGTGTCGCTCAACAGCGGCATCCTGATCACTTCTGCCATATTTTGAAAATTTCTAAGTATTTAAATTGAGTGCCGAAATTAGTGCAAAAAAAGGAAATAGTCCATAGACAAAAAACGGCGCTGGATTTATTTTGCATTCCGGGAACGAGTGCGGAGATTTTGATAGTGTACACAGGCGAAATTAACCTGACAGAGCGTTTGTTTAAGCATTTCCACATACATCCAACGTGGTGCAGGTAACGATATTATTATCATTTACGGGTTTTGAACCTGTTTACCCCCTATTCCAATTCCAGCTTCAACCGTTCCTTTAATTCCTTTACCATCGGGTATTCCTCTATCATCTTTAAATATTGCTGCTTCCGGCTGAGCTGCACTTCCACTGGTTTGGTACTCGTTTCTGTTTCTTCCACATTCACTGTATAAGTCAGGGTTCTGTTATTAAACCAGGTTTGCAGGTGTTCCACCAGGTCGGCCCTTTGCGTTTCCACAAAAGCCTTCTGAATATCAGAGCCAACTATGATCTCAATGCTGTTATTATCAATGATTCCCAACAACGCCGTTCTTAAATTATTAGTGACAGCAGAATTGTTTGCCTTCAATTTTAACTTATTCATCAGCTCCTCCCAGGCGTTATGCAGTTCTGCTTCGGTGATGGTTTTTATTTCAGCTATCCCGCTGTTCTGTTCTTTTATCTGCTGTCGTAGTTTTTGCAGCGAACCTAATCCACCAGCCAGGGCAGAAGTAACAGGGGGAACTGGTGCAGCAGCTACTTGTTTTGGTTGCTCAACAGGCTTACTTATTTTCTCAATTTTCACGTCCGG
>JAKQJG010000135.1 GCA_029561305.1 Bacteroidota bacterium
ACATTCTCGTACAATTTCGCCATCCGGTGTGCATGTTCATCATAAGCAGCTTCAAACAATGCGGTGGCTTTTTCGGTGCCAACAATACAACCAGCAGTCAATACTTTTGGCGGCTGACCTGCTTGCGTTAATAATTCTGCCAATCTTGCTTTGATGGTATTTATAATCAATACGCCACCTAAAGTAGAACCCGGTGCTACGGGCGTTTCCAATCCATCCACATAGATCATCGAGTCACCTGCAGGTGCAGCGGTATCAATGACAATATCAGCAAAGTCAGATAATTTTTTTCCATCAGTTCTTTTACTTGTACTGGCTCTTAAATGCTCGCTTGTAACAACTGCCACCACTTTTATTTTTTGTTGTTGAAAAATTTCGGCCATCTCAATTGGCACCACGTTGCACCCGCTGGATGATATAACGAGGGCTGTGTCTGATTCTTTGAGATCAAAATTGCGTAAGATCCTTGCTGCAAGACCTGGCACATTTTCTAAAAACATTGCTTGCCGCTGCCCGTTAGCGCCAACCACCAGGTTGTGAAATGATAAAGACAATTCAACAATCGGGTTAAAGCCAGGGAACGATCCATACCTTGGCCACATTTCTTCTACCATGATACGGCTGTGACCGCTGCCAAACACATGCACCATTCTTCCCTGTAAAATACTCTGCGAAAACAATTGTGCTGCTTCTTCAATCTTATCCTGCTGCAATAAAATATTGTCTGCAATGATTTTTCCTTTACTGATGTACTGCTCTATTAAGTTCATTTTATTTATTTGCTTCGTTTGTTTTTTGTTTTGCAAAACAGGCTGCACCAATGGCACCTGCTAAATCGGCATGCATTGCTTTTACAATTACCGGGCGGATACCACCAGGCTGCCACTCAAATTCATCAAACCATTTATTGAGCGGCACAAACAGGGCATCGTTTGCTTCGGCTATGCCCCCACCAACAACGATTGTATCAGGGGAAATAAAATTGCTGGCTGATGCCAATGCCATCGCCAGTTTTTTTACAGAAGTGTGCCAGGTTTTTTTCGCCTCTTCATTACCGTTAGCAGCAGCTTCGATCAGATCTTTGGTGGAAGTAAATTTTCCACCGCTTCTTTTTTCAACGGTGCAGTTGCCAATACATTCTTCCAGGCTGCCGGGCATACCTGTAACATCACAATCACCATTGCTGTCTACAACGGTATGGCCAATATGACCTGCCTTGTTAAAAGAACCCTGGTAGGGTTGTTTATTGATCAGCAATCCGCCTCCCACTCCAGTACCCAATGTTACCATCACTGCATTGGTGCTTTCTTTTGCTGCACCTGTTTTAGCCTCCGCCAGCAACGCAGCAACTCCATCATTCAAAACATAACAAGGGCACTGCAAATAATCGCTCCATATAAAATTTTCGAGGCCCTCCAGTCTCCCAGGCATAAAACTTATAGCACTGTTATCATTGTTGGGTAAACCGGGCGCAGATATCCCGACTGAAATATTTGCCGTGCTAAGTTTTTGCAGAGATCCAAGTTGAAATATTAAATCATTAACTGTAGCTGCGATTGCCAGTTTCCATGCTTCACCTTCCCCATCATTAGTGGATGTAAATGTTTGATGCAGCACATTGCCAACTGCATCAAGAGCAATGCCTTTGATGCGTGTGCCGCCTAAATCTATACCGATATAAAAGGATTCTTTTACATTTTCTCCGGGAGAGAGCGCATCCTGTTTCATGTTATTATGCAGCATTTTATTATCCACATCTATTAAATTTTACTTAATAAGGAGCATAGGTTTATTTAAAAACTGTTGACTACAAACTCCTGTTATTAAATCCCCGTTACGAGTGGGAGGAGTTTTGTCCTTCACTCACACTCCATCCACCATCCACTACAAAGCATTGCCCTGTTGTAAACTTAGACAGATCACTCATACAATAAAGCGCCATACCATCCAGGTCTTCCGGCACACCGATCCTTCCGCCATCTAAAGGTTGTTTTGTTTTGATGAAAGCCTGTATTGTTTCATCCTTTGCGGCCCTTTGTGCCATTGGCGTTTCAACCAGTGCAGGTGCAATTACATTGATACGAATATTATTGGGCGCATAATAAGCGGCAATTGATTTTGTAAAACCGATAATAGCTGCTTTTGATGCTGCATAGGCATGTGTAGAAAAATAGGTTGGCGATGGTGAAAAACCCAGCACCGACCCCATGTTTAAAATAGTACCGGTAACCTTTTCAGAGGAGCCAGCAGACAACTCTAAAAATTTTCTCACGGCAGCCTGGTTAGAAAGCATGATCGAAGTAAGGTTGAGTTCCATGGTTTTGTTCCATCCATCCAACGTTAATTCATGCAGTGGTCCGTCTCCCATCTTTCGGCCGCTGCCTCCCGCCACATGGTACAGCCCGTCAAAACCTCCAAAGTTGTTAATGCAAATATCAATGGCCTGTATCGCAGTATTTTCATTAGCAGCATCAGCTGACAAAGCGACTGCATTTTTTCCCAGTTCTTTTTTTGCAGCTTCGGCACTGTCTGCATTTCTACCCACTACAACCACTTTTGCACCGTTTGCAATAAATGCTTTAGCTGCAGAAAGGCCTATACCAGTGGTGCCTCCGATTATGACAATATTTTTTTTCTCCAGCATCATTTTTTTTCCATTTTTTCTATAACCGTTTCAAGCCGGTTTAAATTTTCTTCATTCTTTTCCGTCACAATATCCTTTAATGCATCATAGGCTTTTTGTTCTGTAAAAACCATTTTCCAAATCAATGATGACCTATTGCTTCCTGTTGCTAAAAAATTAAACGCTGCTTTATACTCCGGTTTAGAGATATGATGAAGTAAGATCAATTCATTCTCTTTAACAGTTTCAAATACGCATTCGTTTTCGTATCCCTTGCCATCCGGTCCATGCATGGTAAAACGCCACCTGCCGCCATTGCGAAAATTAAACTCATAAAAAGTATTGGTGAATCCTTCTGGCCCCCACCATTGTTGCAGGTTTTCGCCCTGTGACCATCCTTTAAAAAGCATTTCAACCGGCACATTAAAATCTCTCCTGGTTATTATCTCGGTCATCGCTTTTCTATTGAACCCGTTTGTTTATGTTTTACAATCGTTTTCTTTTCACCCGATGGCAATAGTTCTTCCTTTATCAAATAATAATTGTCATCATAGCTGGTGAGCTCTTTTTTTACAGACACATCATTGCTGCCACGCCAGTCTTCGATCTCTACAGGTTCCCATTGTTTTGTTTTGGCGGATTTATAAGCTGCATCAATGATTGCATTTACAATATAGCCATCATAAAATGTTTCCGCTGGTTGCTGCTTTTTTTCAATTGCATCAAACATATCTGTGAACATGTGGTTGTAACCCAGTTCATGCACTTCATCACCAACCGGAAATAACCAGCCACTGCTGCTTTCTGCTTTTTCTGCTACATAGCCCACACCTTTTCCTGTTGAGTACATTTCAAAACCGGTTCGCAAAAAGTTATTTGCCCAGATAGTTCCTTCGGTTCCCATTACTTCATCCCTTAGATCCATCCCACCTCTAAAAGTCCAGCTTACTTCAAACTGGCCGATGGCGCCGTTGGCGTACTTCACCAATCCCACTGCATTGTCTTCTGCATCTATCGGGTGCATTCTTGTATCGGCCCAGCACATTACTTCAACCGGTTGTATATTTTTTCCAATGAAGTTCCTGGATATCTCTACACAATGACAACCCAGGTCGATGATCGCTCCGCCGCCGGCTTTTTCTTTATCCCAAAACCAGTCGCTGTGTGGACCGGGATGTGATTCCCTGCTCTTTGTCCAGATCACTTCGCCAATAGCTCCATTTTGAATAGCGGCCAATGATTTTAAAAACTTTGGTGTATAGCAGAGGTCTTCGAGATAGCCGCCGGTGACACCTGCTTTTTCAACTGCCTGCAGCATTTGCAATGACTCCTTTGCATTTCTTCCTAACGGTTTAGTACAAACGACATGCTTTTTTGCAGCAGCGCAGGCCAGCACTGCATCCAGGTGAACATTGTTTGCTAAACCAATCACTACAGTTTCCACATCCGGATGTGCAACTGCCTGGTCCATGTCTGTTGACCAATTAGGGATATTATAATCTGCTGCAAATTGTTTTGTCTTTACTTCATCTCTTCCATACACCATTACCACTTCATCTTTTCTTCTTTGCGCCACCAGGGATTCTGCATAGAATCTTGAGATAAAACCCGTACCTAAGATTGCTAATTTCATTTTTGATTATTTTGATGTTTGCCGCAGATTCGCAGATTTAAGAAATAACTTCTACTAAAAATTTTGCGAATCTGCGGCTATATTTTTAAACCATCGGCCAGGGAAATTTACTCTCCATCTTTATCCGCTTACCCGTCTCCTGTGATTTTCTCGCTGCTTCAATTATTTCTAACACGTGTAAAGCATGTTCTACATTTATTCTTGGTTCTGTTTTATTTACAATGCTCTCACTAACCACCCTGGCACCTTCCTGCCACTCGTATCCACCTTTGTCTGTACTCAATAACTTCGCCGGCTCGGTTTCAGAATTGTCCAGTACAACACCATTCGTTTCCCAGTCGTAGCCAATCAACCGCATATTTCCTTTGCTGCCGAATATCTGTATAGAGTGTAAATCCTGTTTACCGGCTTCGTGTCCATGTGGGTCAAAGAAATTGAAGCCGCACATTACATGGCTCAACACATTATTATCATGTTCAATTAAAATATGTGCGTTGTCTTCTGCCTCCACTTTTATTTTCCCTTTGTCATCAACCGTTCTTTCCGGCGTTACAATACTTAACATAGCCATCACAGATTTTGCGGGACCAAGCAGTCCCGTTAGTGTGGCCATATTATAAACGCCAAGGTCAGGCATACTGCCGCCACCTTTTTCATAAAAGAAAGCACTCCATCCCGGGCCGGTATGTCCGTATTGTCCATGTGCAGAAGCAACCGTGCCAATTTTTCCTTCCTGTATTGCCTTACTCATAAATACAAACTGCGGGCTGTTTACAACAGCCGGGGCCCCCCAAATACGAAGGCCTTTACTTTTTGCAAGGTCGAGTAAAGCTTTACCCTCTGCATAGGTATTTGCCATGGGCTTTTCGCTCCAAACATGTTTGCCCGCCTGCAGTGCTTTTTTATTCAGGTCGCCATGTATCTGCATATCGGTGGTTGTTACCATTAAATCAAACGGTACACCCGCCAGCATCGCATCAATGCTTGGATATGTTGCAGCATTCACTTTGTATTCTTTGTTTTGATTGACTGCCCTTTCCGGCTTGATATCACACAGGCTAACCAGTTCTATCATCGGCGATGATAACAGTTGTGGTATGTAGCGGTTGCTTACACTTCCACAACCGATCAATGCCACTTTTAATTTTTTATCAGGCGTTGTAGCGGCCCATCCTTCAAGGGAGGAAACCAACAGTGCCGCACTTGCCATAGCAGTTTTCTTCAAAAATTCTGCTCTTGATTGCTTTTCATTCATAGTGAAACATTTTATCGTTAATAATAATTCTTATAATTAATTGTGATGCTGCTTCAACCTTACCAGCTTATCAGCATCTCGTTCGTATTGTTATCCGTTACCACATAGTGCTGCACATTTTTCTTCACCGCATTTTTGAGCATAGAATAATATCCTGCATCATACACTTCTCCAAGATCAGATAAAGCATTCAGCAGCACAGCTTCTTTCGTTTTTGAAACAGCAGCATTTGCATTGTCTATTTTTATACTGCTCAGATTTGCATCAAAACCATGAAAAACTAATTTCAGTTTTCTAAACTTTGAAACAAATGTTCCCTCCTGTTTTTTAATGTGCAAACTTTTTTGTGTACCAGAAAACAGCATTTCCCTTTTACAATAAACTTGATTCTTATATCCAAATCCATCACCTTGATCTTCATAATACACAAAACTGCTTTCTTCGTTTCCATTATAAATATGCAACTCCAGCGTGTCGGATGGTTTATCTTTTGTTGACTGCACGATACTTTGAAACGGAATAACAGATGCGCCTTTCACAAAAACAGGCAATTGATATATTGGTGCATCTTCAGTAATTTCTTTTTCACCAGCCATTTTTTCATCTGAGTAAATATTATACCATTCGCCTTTCGGTAAATATAGTTTCCTGCTTTTTTCTGTACTTGCAACAGGAACTACCAGTAAACTGCTTCCAAATAAAAATTGGTGCTGGTAAGTGTTGTCATAAACTTTATCATCATGCGGATAATTTATACTGAGACTTCTTGCTACAGGCATGCCTGTTTGAGTTGCTTCATAAAATGCAGCATACATATAAGGCAGCAACCGGTAGCGAAAATTGATAAAGGTTTTTGAAATGGCTTCTGCTTCATCATCATGCGCCCAGGGCTCACCTGCAACACCACCACATCCTTTATGGTTCCTGCAAAAAGGGGAAAACACACCCACTTCAATCCATCGCTTGTAAAGATCTTTTGATCCATCGCCAATAAATCCGCCAATATCGTGACCGCAAAATGCAATGCCAGACAAACCCATTTGATTGTTGAGCAATACACTGCTCAGCAATCCCTCATCAGTAGCTGTATTATCTCCACTCCACACGGCTGAATACCGCTGTACCCCTGCAAAACCTGAACGGGTAAGTATAAACGGCCTCCTGGCAGGTGAGTTTTGCAATGCGGCTTCATAGCTGCTTCTTGCCATTTGAAAGCCAAAAACATTTTTTGCTTCTATGGCATTGGCTTTTCTGCCATCAAAATCAAACAATAAATTATCAGGTAAATAACTTCCGCCAATGGCCGGTTCGTTCATGTCATTCCAATAACCATGAATACCATTATCAGGCAACCATTTCATTTTTGCTTTCCACCAGGTTCTTGTTTTGGGATTGGTATAATCAGGCAAGTAACATTTCACCGGTGCGATTTCAGTTTTAAACAAACTTCCATCACTGTATTTAATAAACACATCCTTCTTCAACCCGTCTACATAAGAATGATAGGTTGAATCAATGGCAACACCCGGATATATCGACGCAGTTAATTCAACCTGTTGTTTAGCGAGGCTTGCAGCCAGTGCAGGCATATCTGGAAAACGCTGCTTGTTGACCCGGAAGGGCTGGTATCCCTGCTGGTAGTCTGCGTCCAGTACAATACAATCCAGCGGAATTTTTTTCTTTCGGAATGTTTCAGCGATCCATTCAACTTTTTCCTGCGGATAATAACTGCAGCGGCTTTGGTGATATCCAATTCCCCAAACAGGAGGCAATTGCATTCTTCCTGTAAGAGCAGAATAATGTTCAATTATTTTTCCAACCGATTCATCATACATAAAAAAGTAATCTGCCTCACCGCCATCCATATTTACGGAAGTAAAATCAGGGGTTGATAAACCGAAATTGAAAACAGACCTGTAACTGTTGTTATAAAAAATACCATACTGCTGCTGGTGATGCAGACCAATATAAAAAGGCACACTTACATACATCGGCAACCGGGGATCCCCATACTTGTAGGTATCTGTATTATTGAGGGTGATACCTGTTCCTCTCTTATCCAGTCCACCTACAGCCTCACCCATCCCAATAAAACGTTCCCCGTCCTGCAGCTTTTTATATACACTTACTTTGTCACCAATAAAAGTTGTTCCAAAGCAACTGCCTTTTACATCTTCATTAATAATGATTCCATTCTTATTTTTAAATGTAACCCTGAAGGAGGGTTGCCTTTCTATTTCAATATTCAATGTGCTGGTAGCAAGAAATATAATATTTTCTTTTTCAGTAACGGTTACGTTTACAGATGGAATTTCATTGCTTAACAGCGCATAGGAAAAATTACTAAATGATGCTTCCCTGTTCCCGCCTGCCGGCAAGTTGGCGACCCTTACCCGGATGGTGTTATCGTTGTACGCATGAATATCAAACATGGCTGTTGCTGTTTTACCTTCAATACCGCCAGTAATCTTTTTATAAAAGGTAATACTGCCAATATTATGTACCTGTGCCTTCCCATTGAGAAAAGCCAGTAAAAGCAACCCTGTATAACAAAAATATTTAATCATTGTAATTTGTCGTTTACGCATTTCAATATCATTACCACTCCATTTGACTGTTATCTTTTTATGTTGCAACAACTACTTTTCAATTTTGGAACAGTTGCCGGGTTTTTCCCAATTGCTGCACTTTCATTAATGTATTCACCCATTCGTCCATCTCTACATCATAGTCCAATTGCAATCTTTTTGTAACAGTGGCCTTCATGGCTGGATCAAAAATTCCGGGGCCGTACAAAGCGCCAACAAACGCACCCAAAAACTGTGGATAGGTATCATGATCGTTCCCCCATTCTATAGAAAGCTGCATAGCAGCTAACGGATCGTACTTACAAATTTTTAAAATGGAAAAAACAACGAGGTACGGCACCTGGGCTTCCCATTTGGTGGTATACATAAATTCTTTATCAAGCAGGGCAAATAATTTTGCAGGGGAACCGTTTGATTCTTTAGCATACATATCTGCCACATCAAGCCAGCGCTGTACCTGCCTTGAACACCAGGGCACTTTTAAATAATCATAAGGATCGGTTTTTGTCATGGCCTCAAAAACTTTGTCCCAGAGTTGTTCGTTCGTCATTGCAGCGGGGTCCAGTGTTAAAGCAACGGATATACCAGCAACAGCAGCAGCTACCATATCCTTGGCGAAACCAATATCAAACCATGCCGTATTATAGGCTGCCAGGTAAGCTTTTTCCGGTTGTCCCGGATATAGGGCAGCCATTGGTGTTAGTGCCATTTGACCATAACAGGTTGGCATGGCATTCCACATTCTTTCCACCGGGTAGGCTTCGCCAATTTTCCTGCTGCCCATGATCCAATTGATGGATTTATAGGATTCTCCCAACCATTGCGGGCACAAGGTATCATAGCCCGGGTGTGTTTGTATTATTTTAGATTTTGACCAGTCTAAATAGGACTGTGCAGAATGTTTCGCTGTAAGCGGCCATTGCTTTTTTTGCCATGCAGTA
Organism: Bacteroidota bacterium; assembly: GCA_029561305.1. GTDB lineage: Bacteria > Bacteroidota > Bacteroidia > Chitinophagales > Chitinophagaceae > Ferruginibacter. The sequence goes on from JAKQJG010000135.1 coordinate 9,041, forward strand.
CGCAACATCTGCATCAACACCATTTTATGCCGGCTGTCGTCAGTAACAGAACCTGGTGGTGCATTTTCTGACCAGCAACCATAAGGCTGTACAAAGGGGAGCAAATATTTGTAGTCCCGCAGATACATCCTTTCCTTAGCGGCTTTTATCGCTGCATCATCCATCAATTCATTTGTATCTGTCCATAGTTTAGGTGGATTGGGTGAAGCCTGGATTGCTGCATGCTCCTGGAATTCTATTGGCCCGCCAAGCGCATCACCAATAAATGTTCCCAACAGAAGCCCTTCTATTTTACTGCGGATAATGGCAGTATTATTTATTTGTTGCGCAAGTGAATGCTCCATTGCTGCAATAAATAAAATGCAGATGCAAAGAAGTTTTATATTGAGCTGCCTTGTCATTATCCCTTTTTCGGTTTTTCTTTAACAATCATTGTATCCGTTGGTAAAAATTGTACTGCATAGCCACCGGTATCTATTAACGCAGAGGGAAAATGCTTCTTTAAATTACCCAATACGTCTGCCCCCACACCCGTTTTGTACACATACAGCTGGCGTAGGTTTTTCAAATTGGTTAAACTATTTATTCCCGTAACGGTAACGGCCGTTGATGAGAGATTCAGATACTGTAATTTTGATAACTTATTAAGGTGTACCAAACTCCTGTCTGTAACATTGCTGTTGTTTAAAAAAAGTTTTGTAATGGATGACAGTTTACCAACCACACTCATTACAGAATCGTTGATCTTTGTGTTGCCCAGTTTTAGCCATGCAACCTGCTTGCCTAACTGCTGCAGCAACTGGGTATGTTGTGCAGTAACCGAATCCACAGCTACAAAACTTACTATTAAATAATTACTGTTTTGTGAAACCGGGTTTACTGCTACATTTAAGTCTCTTAATTTCATGATCGCCTCTTCTGGTGCTTTGTCCACTTTTTCCTCTGGTACATCTGATATTGAGATTTCATCACGTGCTGTGCTGCCGGTTTGCAATGAAGTTAGGTAAGGTTTGATCTTCTCCGGCTGGTTTAGCTCAGCAGTTTTTTTATGATAATCAGCTCCTGATGCCACCCACCAGCTGAGTAATTCAATTTCAGCTTTAGTAAGCTGTGATTTTTGCTTTGGCGGCATGTGGTCTTTGTTATCTAACGGAAGCAGCAATCGCTTGATCATTTCGCTTTCGCCTGCATTGCCAGCAATTAATACTTTACCTTCTTCGCCACCTTTGTCAATAAAAGGAGGTTCGTCTAATCTTAATTTTCCTTTCTGTTTTGCAGGGCCATGACAACTATAACATTTTGATTGCAGAATTGGCTGCACAATATCTGTATACACAACCGCCTGCTGAACATTGGCAATTGGCTTAACTGTAATGCTGTTATCAGCACCTCCAGACAAACCCTGTGTAAGATAGTCTTCACCGTGGGTGAGTGAGCCTCCTAAATGCCCGGTGATAATAATCAGTAGTCCAATCAATGGCATCAGCCATTTTACAAGCACTGAATTCCTGATCATTAAAAAACAGGCAAGCACGGATACCAGCGCAAGGCCAATCCCCAGCCATTGGTGGGTGTTTACTAATGCTTCTTCGTATTCACCACTGTACGACAGCATCCACCCGCTGATGCAGGATGCAATAGCAGCGACTGTTCCAATAAGCAAAGAAAGTTTGACTGCCGGCTGCAGTGATTCATATCCTTTTTTATAACCAAGTAAATGAAACAACACTGCGAGCAACAAAATACCGATAGGTAAATGAACCAGCACAGGATGAAACCTGCCAATAAACTCTGTTATGGTTAGTATGTAAGGCATAAAAGCTATGAGCTCAGTGCTATGAGCTGCGAGTTGCTATTAATTTATGTATTTAACTTGTTCATAAAGCTGATGAGCATTTTCTGTTCTTCATCAACATCTCTTAATATTTCATTTCTTAATTCAAAATCGCCATAGTTGACAGCATCTGCTATCAACAATTGTGTTTCTAATTCAAATGAAGAACCCAATGAAAATTCTAAAAACCGCTTATAATCTTTTTCGCTTGACCTGCTGCTTCCTTCCGCAATATTAGAAGGGATTGATACCGATGCTCTTGACACTTGCGATGTAAGTCCATATTTTTCTTCTTTTGGAAATGCCCCAGCAAGTTTCAAAGACTTCACCGCAATTTCAAAACCTTTCTGCCAAATTTTTAATTGTTTAAAATTTCTCATGTTGCATTATTTTAAGTTTAAAAAAACAGCCTTAAGACTCACAGCTATCAGCTCTTCCCTCGCAGCTACATGCCGTACCGTTTTCTCAACAACTGCATCATATACACATTGATTTCCCATTGGTTACTCAAAGGTTGCAAAGTGTATGGCAAGGTCTGCATATACAAAGGCGGACCAAATTCTGTCAGGATGGTGACCGGTTCGCCTGCTTTCTTTTTTCTTTCCACTACCTTATCCCACCATGCAAAGTGGGCATCCACCGCATACTTCCATTCAGGCGCCCGGGGGTCTGCTACCTGGGGACCTTCCTGGTAACCAACCCTGGCGTGTATGTGTTCTGTATGCTGCAGTGCTGCTTCCACGGCCGCTGTTTGGTCATGTAATAAAGTTTCATGTACGTTACACCAGTGCGAAATATCTAAAGTGAGTTTTATTTCAGGATTTTTTTTAATAAACTCATGTGTCACATGGGCCGCAAACATCATTCTTCCCCGGTGCGTTTCATGGTAAATAGGTATGCCGGTTTCTTTTGATAATGCGATACTGTATTCAACTAATTTTTTATTGTCATCAAAACTGAAATAATCCTTACCGGAGTGCAGGTTAATATAAACAGGCCGTTGAATTTTTTGCTTTGCAAAAGCTTCGATGGTTTTTTTGAAAGAAACCGCATGTTCTGTAAAAGCAGGCTCGTCGGTACCCCAGATGATCGCCAGGTCCAGGCCATGTTTTTTTACTGCATCAAACATTTCCTGTTGTTCTTTTTCTGTACCGGGCCACCAGTTCTCAATTCCATCATAGCCTTCTTTTCTTGCTTTGGCACAAAAGGAATCCATACTGCCATCAAAGCCCCAGTTAGTGGCCAGTATTTTTAGTTCATACCCTGTGCTGGCTTTTGTAAACGGCCGTGGTGCAGCAGCTGCTGTTTCCAAAGAAGAAAGCAATGCTCCTGTGGCAGCCGTAGCCGTTAGTTGAAGAAAATTCCGCCTGTTTTGTTTCATTTTAAATGATTACTTATTCTAAAGTAAAAACGATTCATTCATTGCCGGACAGCTGCCAGGGTTTTAAAGCACTGACGGCTTTTTTACACCAAAATGTCATGTATCACTTTGCCGCTTACATCCGTCAGTCTAAAAGGCCGGCCCTGCGACTGGTAAGTAAATTTCTCATGATCAAATCCCATCAGATGCAAAATGGTGGCTTGTATGTCAAACACTTCTGTTTTACCATTTACAATGCTGTATCCAATTTCATCTGTTTCACCATAGGATGTGCCGCCTTTTACTCCACCACCCGCCATCCAGATATTAAAAGCTTCGCCGTGATGATCCCTTCCTTTGAACGGCATCACTTTACCCTCCCGGTTCTCCAGCATGGGTGTACGGCCAAACTCTGCGCCCCATACCACCAATGTTTCGTCTAGTAGTCCCCGTTGTTTCAGATCGAGTAATAATGCTGTGATGGGTTTATCAACACTGCGGCATTTATTTATCAACCCCACTTCGATAGCTGCGCCGGCACTGTCGCCATGAGTATCCCATCCCCAATCGAACAGTTGTACAAAACGAACGCCTTTTTCCACCAGCTTTCTTGCCAGTAACACATTGTTTGCAAAAATTCCTTCCCCGGGTTTGGCGCCATACATATCCAGGATATGCTGTGGTTCATCATTTATATTCATCACACCGGGAACGGATACCTGCATTTTATAAGCCATCTCGTATTGTGATATTCTTGATAAGATCTCCGGGTCCTTGTATTCTTCGTACTGTTCCTTGTTGATATTGTTGATGGCATCAATGGACGCTTTACGCAGATCACGGCTCATACCATCCGGGTCTTTTATAAACAGTACCGGATCGCCTTTACCCCTGCATTGTACACCCTGGTAAACACTTGGCAAAAAGCCGCTGCCCCATACACTTTTACCAGCATCAGGATTATTGCCGCCAGAGGTTAGTACTACAAATCCGGGCAGGTCTTTATTCTCAGAGCCCAAACCATAAGTAACCCAACTTCCGAGGCTTGGCCTTCCCTGCCTGGCACTACCGCTGTGCATAAGCATTTGAGCCGGCGCATGATTAAACTGGTCTGTCGTCACAGCATTCAGCATGGCGATCTCATCTGCCACCGTTGATAAATGCGGCAGGTTATCGCTCAACCACAGTCCACTTTGGCCATGCTGTTTAAAATTGGCCTGTGGTCCCAGCATTTTAGGAACTCCTCTTATAAAGGCAAATTTTTTCCCTTCTAATAGGGACTGCGGGCAATCCTGTCCGTCCAGTTTTGCCAGCTCTGGCTTATAGCTGAATAATTCTAATTGCGAGGGAGCCCCGGCCATATGTATAAATATCACGGACTTTGCTTTGCCTGGAAACATCGGTGGCCTCGGTGCCAGCGGATTAGCGGGATCAAAAAGATTGCTTGCTAACGGTTCCGGTGAGCCGCTTGTACCACAGCCAAGCAGGCTGCCCAATGCCAAAGCCCCCAGCCCCATGGCACTTTCTTTGATAAAGTGCCGCCGGGTTTGGTGATGCAGCATTTTTTTGTTTGCTTCATCCAGTAACCGCTGATTGTGTAATTCTTTTTGTGTCATAAAACCCCCAAACCCCCTAAAGGGGGCTTTAGTTTTTAGTGATTGAAATAATATTTGCTAATTGCTGCACTCATTGCTGTTTTTTTCGCCTATAGTAATTGAATTATTATCAATAACACTCCTGTTAAGAACGCTTTTGATTTTTTCCAGCACGATTTCTACTTGTGTCATTACTGCCTTATTTGTAAACCTCAATACTAGATAGCCATTATGTATTAAGTAAGATTCTTTTTCTTTATCGTTCTTCTTAACTTCATCAATACTATGAATGCTTCCGTCAACTTCTATCACCAGCTTTGCTTTGTGGCAGTAAAAATCTGCTATGTATAAGCCGATTGGATGTTGCCTTCTGAATTTATATCCATTAATTCCTGCTTTTAAATGCATCCATAAAACTGTTTCAGCAGCAGTCATATTTTTACGAAGCTGCTTAGCATTTTCAAAAATTAAATGACTTGCTCCGTCAAACATTCCTCCGTTTTTAAACGGAGAAATAATTGCCTTTTTCCTTTCGATATTTTCTTTTTCGCCCACTTTTAAATATTTGAATACCCCTACCGTTAGCATACGCTAAGCCCCCTTTAGGGGGTTTGGGGGTGGTTAATTCCTATTCACCCACTCATCCAGATTCATCATTGCATTTGCTACTACGATCATCGCGGCTGTTTCTGCTGTTGCATCCTCACCTTCCGTACCAATTATTTTTGCTGCCGCTGTTCGGTCAGTTGTATACTTTTTTAATGCCGTATCATACAATCCTATGAGTGATTTCATTTTTGCATCTGTAATGGGCTTGTACATCATCCGCTCATAACCAGTACTTATTTGTTTAGTGGCATTACCTACGCCGGCTTTTTGCATATTAAACGCAAACTGTTTTGCCAATACTAAAAAAGCTGAATCGTTTAAACTATTGAGTGCCTGCAAGGGGGTGTTGGTTCTGATTCGTCTTGTAATACATACTTCCCGGCTTGCACCATCAAAATTCATCATAGATGGATAAGGCGCAGTGCGTTTCCAGTAAGTGTATAATGCACGGCGGAATTGATTACTGTCTTTTGCTGTTACCCATTTTTCATCATTGTACGGCGACAGCCAGATGCCTTCCGGTTGCCAGGGCATTACACTTTTGCCGTACATTTTTTTATTCAACACAGCGCTCACTGCAAGCGCCTGGTCTCTTAATATTTCACCACTCAATCTTACCCTTGATTGCCTTGCCAGTAAAACATTATTGGGATCTTTTTCAATTAATGCTTCAGTTGTTTTGGATGACTGCCTGTAGGTAGCAGAAGTAACAATTTCTTTCAATAATTTTTTGATGCTCCAGTTATACTCATGCATAAATTTCCAGGAGAGGTAGTCCAGCAATTCTTTGTGTACCGGGGGTATGCCTTGTGTACCCAGGTCGTCCAGTGTTTCTGCAAGGCCATTCCCGTACAATTGTTCCCACAAACGGTTTACCATGGTTCTGGCAGTCAATGGATTTTTTTTGTCAGTTAGCCACATAGTTAAACCCAACCTGTTAGCAGGCGCATTGTCCGGCATAGCATTCATGACATGCGGCACGCCGGGTTCCACCTGTTTTGTTTTTACCATCCAGTTTCCCCTGTCAAACACATGTGTTTGCCTGTACTGCTCATTATTACTTTCCACCATCACCGGCACTGTTTGCGGCTCAGAAACCAACAGATCGATAAACTGTTTTTTGTACAGCGCCTGTTCTTTTGATCCTTCTCCGGGAAAAACCGGCGCAAAAGCAAACCAGTCGAACAGTATTCCTGGATAAGGACTTTTTAATGTGGGGCTGTAATATTTAAAATACAGGCTATGCTTCCCTGTTAGTTCGGCTATATTATCCAAATGTATTTTCCATTTATCACCGCATTTCTGCAATTGCACTGTGTTAAGCAATGGACCAGTAAGACTGTCGAGGTAGATATAAAGTTTTGCATCTGACTCCTGGTTAAAATACCTGAACATCAGCTGCTTTTTGTTATCAAAATCGATGCCGGGCAGCCTGCAGCTGCCGCCGTTATCAAGCGACGCATACAGGTTTACAAATAATATCCCTTTTTGGTAGTCATCGCACTGAAGAGAATTAACCGCAGGCTGCATGGTCCTCATAAACTGCTGGTACCATTTACTGTCATTCACATTGGCATTCTGTGCAAACCAATGGTGCAGGTTATTCCATTTCGTACTATCGGCACCGTTATAAAACCTGAGCAAAGGATAATCTATCTCCGTGTCTTCATCCCTGGTATTATTAAAGAATGCGAGAAACTTGTAATATTCTTCGTGTTTAAAGGGATCATAGGGATGGCTGTGGCATTGCACACAGCCAAATGTTGTTCCCATCACAGCACTCCAGGTGGTATTTACCCTGTCGATTACCGCTGCCGTACGAAATTCCTCATTGTCTGTGCCGCCCTCGTCATTTGTCATGGTATTCCTGTGAAATGCAGTGGCAATGTATTGATCGTCATCTGCACCTGGCATTAAATCGCCTGCAATCTGCTCTGTCAGAAATTCATTATAAGGCTTATCTGCATTGAATGCTTTGATCAGCCAGTCGCGGTAGAGCCAAATAGATCTTGACCGGTCAGCTTCG
>JAKQJG010000141.1 GCA_029561305.1 Bacteroidota bacterium
ACACTCGGATTATTTCTGGCCCTGGGCATCATCATCCTTATCCGCCAGGGACAGGGCGTTGAAAAATTTTCGAGCGAATGGGGCGGATGGCGCTATCCTTTCTGGATCTCCCTGTTACTGGTGATCGTTTCGATCGTTATCCGGATGAAGATGAGTGAATCTCCCATGTTTGCGAAAGTAAAATCAGAAGGTAAAACATCAGTAAACCCTTTAAAAGAAAGCTTTGGCCACCGGGCAAATTTTAAGATGGTGCTGGTAGCCTTATTCGGTGCAGTAATGGGACAGGGGGTTGTATGGTATACAGGACAGTTTTATGCACAAACTTTTATAGAGAACGTTTGCAAAGTGAACTTCATCGATTCAAGAAATATTCTATTAATAGCAATCTTATTTGCTACGCCGTTCTTTGTGGTTTTTGGAACCTTGAGTGACCGCATCGGGCGAAAGTGGATCATGCTCGCCGGCATGGCACTTGCCATCGTCACTTACCGCCCCATCTATCAGAAGTTTATTGATTATACCAACCCTGCCAATAGAACAGGTTTACTGGATGTAGCTAAAACAACAGCCAGTAATCCGGTAGGTACTCTCGACAGTAAGGATAAAAAGAAAATGCTGGTGACAGTAAAATACGACACTGCTTACACCGATGGCGCTGTGTATACTTATACCAAAGTAGACACTATTCACTACCAGGATGATTACAGTGGAACAACAGCTTCAATTGGATATATCTTACCCGGTAAAAACAATCCTTCCATTCTTGATACGGTACTGGTGAAATTAAAACCAGCTGCAGGTGTGGTGCTGGCTGATGGCATTACATACGCAGCAGTAGATAAAAAATCTGCTAAACAAGGAGTGGTTGTTGAAAAGTCTGTTGACAGCTCCAGCTTTTGGAAAATGGTTTTCCTGGTATTCATTCTGATACTATATGTGACGATGGTGTATGGCCCGATTGCCGCCTTCCTTGTAGAATTGTTCCCCACCAAGATCAGGTACACTTCTATGTCACTTCCGTATCATATCGGCAATGGCGTATTTGGTGGCCTTGTTCCGTTTCTGGGTACGCTCATTGTTGAGTTCACCAAAACAAAGGAACTTCCGGGCGGAGATCCGTTGGCCGGCTTATGGTATCCCATCGGCATCGCAGCGCTTTGCCTCATCATTGGCAGTGTGTACCTGCAAAATAAGATAGATAAAGAAGTGATGGATTAATCCCAAACAATTAAATTCAAATATATGAACGCAATAAAAAAATACCTCGGAATTATCTGGATGCTGCTGGCGCCATCCATTATTATCTTTTTATTCTGGCAGGCAGCAGACAAGATCGGCATGGCAAGCGAAGCCACCAAAGCGAATATTACACTGCAGTGGAGCATCATCCTGATCATCTTTTTCCCAATCTGTATTGGGTTACTGATTTTCGGATACTACGCAGTGAAAGGCTATTATGAACACCTGCCCGAAAGTTCTGCCGAGATAACGGATTACTGATCAACTGCTTCTTTTAAAGGATAACATAGCTGCCCGTATTAGGTAATTATGTTATCCTTTTTTATTTTCACCATATGCAAAGCAATGTAAAAAGGCAGAAACTTATTCTTACCAGCATTTTGCTGATGGGTTTGTTCACCTATCCGGTTATTTCCATCGCCAACAAAAGGGTGATGGTGGCCGGCATACCGCTGCTGTTTCTGTATGTGCTGCTCGTATGGATCATTGCCATTATCGTTTTCGCAAGTATTACCAACACCAAACAACGCAAAGAGGATGAGTAATATTACAGCTATACTCGCTGCTCTATTGTACCTGGCAATATTGTTTGGCGTGGCCTATTATGCTGAATACAAACTGAAAAAAGGAAAGAGTATTATCAATAACGGTTATGTATATGCCTTATCGCTTGGTGTATACTGCACCGCCTGGACCTATTATGGAAGTGTGGGGCAGGCATCCACCAGGGGTATCGAGTTTTTAGCAGTGTATATTGGTCCCACTATCATGGCAGCATTGTTTTGGCCCATACTCCGTAAAATAGTCCGCATTTGCAAAACACAGCGCATCAACAGTATCGCTGATCTTATTTCTATCCGCTATGGAAAAAATTTCTCCCTGGCGGTTGTTGTAACGGTTCTGTGTATACTCGGCGTGATCCCATACATTGCTTTGCAACTAAAAGCTATTTCCGGCAGTATGAATATATTAACCGGCAATACGGAAACTTTACCGGGTCTTTCAAATATTCTTGGCGATAATACCTTGTATATTGCCATTGCACTGGCCTTCTTCATCATGCTGTTTGGAACCAGGTCGATAGACGCTTCTGAAAAACATGAAGGGTTGGTTGCTGCCATCGCATTTGAATCAATTGTAAAACTGGTGGCATTTATTGCAGTGGGACTTTTTGTAACATTTGGCTTATTCAACGGCTTCAGTGATATTTTTTCCAAAGCTGCCGATGACCCAACTTTGAGTAAACTCTTTCAATTTAGTGATACGGGTTCGTACAGCACCTGGACGGGACTCATCCTTTTATCCATGCTCGCCATCATTTTTTTGCCGCGGCAGTTTCATATGGGTGTAGTGGAAAACGTAAAAGAAGTGCACATTAAAAAAGCGATCTGGGTGCTACCGCTCTATCTTTTGCTGATCACATTTTTTGTTTTTCCCATAGCCTTTGGAGGTAAATTATTATTAGGCCACACGGCAATCAATGCAGACACCTATGTACTGGCGTTGCCGATGCAACACGGTGCCAAATGGCTGGGGTTGATCACTTTTATCGGCGGTTTTTCCGCAGCCACCAGTATGATCATTGTGGAAACAATTGCCATCAGCACCATGATGAGTAATAATATTGCCACGCCCTTACTGCTGGCCTCCCAAAAATTTAAACCCAAGGGTGATGGACAATTAACCAACCCGATTCTGAACATCCGCCGTTTTAGCATCATACTTATTATATCGCTGGCTTTTTTGTATGACAAGCTGGTTGCCCAGCACTTTTCACTCGTTTCAATTGGCATGGTTTCTTTTGCAGCAGTAGCACAATTTGCCCCTGCGGTACTGGGTGGTATCTATTGGAAACAGGCTTCGCAAAAAGGTGCGATGGCCGGCATATCCATTGGATTCGCCATTTGGTTCTTTACTGCTGTTATCCCCTCTCTTGCCAGCGCAGGCATCATCAGTATGAACACTGTTGACCAGGGGCTTTTTGGCATTTCATGGTTAAAGCCATTATCACTGTTTGGTATGCAGGGCATGGACTCGATAACTCATTGTTTTTTCTGGAGCATGATCTTTAATATCACAGCCTTTGCGGTGGTATCACTTAACAGTAAAAAAACAGGGCAAGAGGCTTACCAGGCAGAGATATTTGTTGATATATTCCGCCATTCGTCTACCCCTGACAGTAATACTATCTGGAAAGGCACGGCTTACCTCCCTGATCTAAATTCCTTACTGGCCAATTTCCTGGGTGCTGAAAGAGCAGAAAAAATCATTGCTACCTACGCCCGCCGCCATAATATCTCATTAGAAACAAACAAAGCAGATCCAAGACTGGTTGCCTTTGCAGAAAAAATACTGGGCGGTGTAATTGGATCGGCATCGGCACGTATCATGGTAAGCAGTGTAAGTAAGGAAGAAGAACTTACAGTGGATGAAGTGCTGAACATCCTGAGAGAATCGCAGCAGGTACTGGGAGCCAATAAAGAATTGAGAAAAAAATCTGCGGAACTGCAAAAAGCCACTGCCCAGTTAACAGATGCCAATAAGCAGCTGCAGGATATGGATAGAAACAAGGATGAATTTTTATATACTGTTACGCATGAACTAAGAACACCGCTCACTTCCATCCGTGCCATGGCAGAAATTGTTCATGACAATACAGATATGGATGAAGATCAAAGAGAACAGTTTTTATCCGGCATCATTAAAGAAACGGAGCGGTTAAGCCACTTGATAACCCAGGTGCTCAATCTTGAAAAATATGAGAGTGGCAAACAACTGCTCAACATGACCAGTGTGCAGATGAACGGCCTGATCAACGATGCAGTGCGTTCTATCAGGCCGCTGGCAAATGAAAAAGGGATACAAACCGAGATTAAAATTCCGGATTCGATGTTCCTGGTGCAATGTGATGAAGCACTGATCATGCAGGTATTGACCAATCTCCTGTCAAACGCTGTAAAATTTGCACCACAAAACGGACATGTGTCAGTAACACTACAAAGCACCTATGAAGAATTACAGGTACGGGTACACGATAATGGCAAAGGCATTGAACCAGGCTTGCATGAACTGATATTTGACAAGTTTTTCCAGGCAAAAAACCAAACCCTTCGCAAACCGGAAGGCAGTGGACTTGGGCTTGCTATTTGCAAAAAGATCATCCTGTTGCACGGTGGTGATATATGGGTGGAGAGTGAAGATGGCAATGGATCAACATTTATTTTTACTTTACCTTTATCATAAAATTCAGTATGAGTGCATTGAAGAAAATATTGGTGGTGGATGACGACCCTTACATCCTGATGTCATTAGAATTTTTAATGAAGAAGAACGGTTATGATGTGATGGTGGCCCGTAACGGAAAAGAAGCGCTGGATATAGTGGAAAAGCAGTTGCCCGATGTAGTGTTGCTCGACATCATGATGCCGGATGTGGATGGCTATGAAATTTGCAGGCATATAAAATCAAGCAAAAAATTAAAGGATGCCAAAGTGGTTTTTATGAGTGCTAAAACCAAAGAAGCAGATATTAAAAAAGGTTACGACCTGGGAGCTTCGCTTTATATTACTAAACCCTTTTCCACAAGGGAAATGATAAAGCAGATAAAAGAGCTGATAGCATGATCAGCCATTTACGGGCAATGTAAAACTAAATGTGCTCCCACCGCCGAAAGAAGATACCACATCAATTTTTCCACCATGGGCTTCAATAAACTCTTTTGAAATGGCAAGACCCAGACCGGTACCTGATTTCTCCGAAGTACCAGGCACTTTAAAGTACCTGTCAAATAACCTGGGTAAATATTTTTCCTCGATGCCTTTTCCATTGTCTTTTACAGAAAATACTATTGTTGCATCTGCTTGCTTTACCGAAATTTCAATAGTGCCGCTTTCGTAAGAGTGTTTAATGGCATTGGTTAAAAAATTATTCAGCACCCAAATTAATTTTTCTTCATCCGCATTTATCAACGGTAAATTGCCTGCTATATCCTTTTTAATGCTTACATTTTTATTCCTTGCGGCATTCAATACAAACTGTTCTGCTTTTTCGATAATCGTATAGGGAGAAAACTGTTGCATATTCAACTGCAATCTTCCACTTTCCACCTGCGACAGATCAAGCAACTCACTTAATATCTTCAACAACCTCCTGTTGTCATCTTTCAGGCTTTGTACCAGTTCTTTCTGTTCATTGTTTAATGAGCCTGTCCGCTCATCTTCCAGCAACTTCAAACTAAAATCTGATGAGGCCAGCGGTGTTTTCAATTCATGCGAAATGGTCGCCATGAAATTCGTTTTGGCCGTATCCAGTTCTTTAAACGGCGTAATATTTTTCAGAACGATCACTGTGCCGGCCTTTGACCCCTGCTGCTCAATATCCATTATCTCTTTGGTAAAATAATTTTCCCTGTTATCCACTACAATTTTGAAAGGTGTATTAGTTTGTTCATTTACTAAAAACCGGAACAGGTCATTTCTTTTTTCCACATCTTTAATCAATAACCCCACAATGTCATGCTCTTTCAAATTCAGCAACTGCAGAGCCTGCTGGTTTGCAAACAGGATCGTTCCCTTGTTATCAACACCAATGCTGGCGTCTTTCAATGAATTGATAACTGTTTCTGCTCTTTGCTTTTCAAATAATATTTTCGACAAATTGCTGTGTTCGTATTCATCCAGTTTTTCGGCCATTGTGTTAAATGCTGTTGCCAGTTCGCCGAATTCATCCTTACGGTTCAAATGTATCCGCTGGCTGTAGTTCTTATTGGCGATGGCCTTAATACCGTCGGTAAGAGACGCAACCGGATCTGCCACTGATGATGGAAAATTGTACAAGAAAGTAACAGCAATCAGCAGGCAAATGGTAAGGCAAATAGTGATGATCGTTTTTGCTTCCTCCGCGGATGCCTGGGCTGCCTGGTTTTTATCATCAATTGCCTTAAGGTTTACTTCAATGATGCCGGCAATATCTTTACGAATCAATCCGGCCAATGAATCCCATTGACCCTGTTGTTTAAGCTGGTCAAAATTTCTTCGGACCGATTGCGTCATCTCCTTTTCCCCCGGCTCGGTAATGTTCTTCTCCTGCAATTGAAGCATCTGTTCAAATCTACGGATACCATTTGCTGTATCAGACAGGTCATTCAGCCCTTCCATCATATCTCTTGAATAATTCAGTGTTTCATAATTATTCTTGACGATCTGCTTCGATTCATTGGCGATCCGGTTGAGGTAATAAAAGCTTACCGACCCAACAATGATCAGCAGTCCAAATAAAAATACACTGCCTAGTGCCACTTTTGTTTTTAATGTAATTGCCATCAGGATAAAATAACAAGGTCAATATCATTTGCAGAAAGTTTCCGCAGTAAATGATTGAAAATATTTGTATTTAAAATCACCTGCAACAAATTCATGTGTGGCTTGCCAATGCATACGGTGGTGATTTGCTTTTCTTCTACGATATGCATGATCACTTTGGCTACGTTGGCGTTTTTTACCCTCACTATTTCTGCGCCAAGCTCTGTTGCGTTTTTAAAGTTATTGATTAGATGCCTTTGTGCAGCCAAAGAAATTTTATCTGCTGATTCCCGGGGTGTTTGCACATACAGTACATACCATTTACTATTGTAATAAGATGCCAGCCGGGCCGTTTTCCGGATGATATTCTGGGCCACGGTATGATTGGAGGAAATACAAGCTAAAAAACGTTCATGCCGCCAGGGCCTTTCCTTTGCGGTTACTTCATAATCCACTTTTCTTTCTACCTGCCCGGCAACTTCTTTTAAAGCCAGTTCTCTTAACTGTAAGATCTTTTCTGGCTGAAAAAAGTTTTGCAAGGCCTGTTGTACTTTGCTATGGTCATATATTTTGCCTTCCTTTAACCTGGTGATCAGCTCATCGGCGGTCAAATCAATATTTACCACTTCGTCTGCCAATTGCAATAATTTATCCGGTACTCTTTCAGCAACCTTCACACCAGTTATCGCTTTTACATCGTCATTGATACTTTCAATATGCTGGATGTTAACAGCCGTTATTACATCAATACCAGCCTCCATAATATCCAGCACATCCTGCCAGCGTTTTTCATTTTTGCTTCCCGGGATGTTGGTGTGTGCCAGCTCATCAACGATCACCACTTTTGGTTGCAATAATAAAATGGCTTGCACATCCAGTTCATCCAGTTGTTTGCCTTTATAAAAAGTCTGCCTTCTTGGAATAACCGGCAAACCGTCCACGAGTGCTACAGTTTCCTTTCTTCCATGGGTTTCTACATACCCAACTTTCACATTTACACCATTGCGGAGCAGTGTATGGGCTTCCTGCAGCATACGGTAGGTTTTGCCCACACCGGCGCTCATGCCAATGTAAATTTTCAGCTTGCCTTTTTTATCCTGCTGAATTTTTTCCAGCCATTTATCTGCTTCGCTTTGCATTGTATTTTTTTTCCTTAATAAACCGCCGCAATCGTTTAACCGCTGGTGGGGTTTAAAAACTTACCCCGATTGAGCCTGTGATAAAACTATTTGTATTGCTTGCTTCATTTGACTTAGTAAATATTTTGTCTTTGCTGTTCAATAATCTGCCTTCCAGCCGCACAGCTATATTATCCGACGGTGAATAGTCAACATTTAAAGAATAACCCATCGTTTGAAATCCGTTGCTGGTTGGAGTTGGTATTATTACACCCATTTTATCTTTATAGTACTCTGCTCTTGCTGTGATACTCCATTTTTCGCATATTGCCTGTTTCAATATCAGCACCGGGCTAAACCAGGTATTGCTGCCGCTGGTGCCATTGGGTTTTTCTTCTGAACCCATATCAAGACCAAATATTAAACCTGTTTTATCCGTGATAGTAAAAATTCCATACACATTGTGGAATATCCTCAATTGTCTTGCGCTATCTGGTTTGTCAGTTCCTATAAAAGTGCTGTAGTTAAGTGTTAGTTTGCCTGATGGCTTGTATTGAACCTGTGTACCCCAACTCATTAATGAATTACCGTCAACCCTTGTTATCCGCTGCCAGCCGTTCAATGCCATTGCACTGAGTAGCCATTTATTATCCTTTGTTATGTATGTTATTTTGGCGCCGGCTTCATAGTAGGGAGAATTATCAGCCAACAAACTTCTTGTCAATGTCCAGCAGTCTTTACTTACGGCGCTTTCAAAACCAATATGCGATGGCATGATGCCGGCATCTATCCACAGGTTTTTTGTTCTGCTGATCTTTACTCCCACGTTTGCTTCATACACATTTCTTAATACCCCGGGTTCTGCCGCGTAGTTTGCATTCATGTAGGTGCCTGCAGCCAATGCAAGATTTGCCCTTACCTTGTCGGAGCTGTATGCCGCTTTTAAAAAACCAAGGTTCAGGTTAAATTCATTATGCCGGTTATGGCTGTAAATAAAACCCGGCCGGCTGTTACCTGATGGCTTATTAAAATCGTAGGTATAATACGCTTCAGCATAGCCGCTGAAAATTACAGCTGCTTTTGACGAGTCTTGTGCTTCACTCTTACTGCATAAAATAATGGCTCCAATTACTAATAACTTCTTCATTTATTTCTCTAATTTATCAAGTTCAATATTCAGTTTTAATACATTTACTTTATCCGGGCCAAAGAACGGATATTCTGTTTGTTTGTCAATCAGGCTGAGGATTGTTGCTGCATCCAGTTTGCGTTCAGCTGCAATTCTTTTTACCTGTACTTTGGCACCAGCAGGTGATATATCAGGGTCAAGGCCACTACCGGAAGCGGTTACCAGCTCAGCAGGTATCTCCTCTTTTTTTATAGAAGGATTGTGCACCAGGAAAGTATCAATCCTGTCCTGCACCTGCTTTAAATATTCAGGGTTTGTAGGACCTTTGTTGCTGCCAGATGAACCGGCTGCATTGTAACCTGCTGCCGATGGCCTGCTCCAGAAGTATTTATCATCAGAAAAAAACTGGCCTTCTAATTTGTAGCCAACCACTTTGTTATCAACTGTTACTGTTTCGCCCTTTCCGTTTGCGGGAGCTATTTGTGCAATTCCCAAAATCAATGCAGGATATACAACCATCAGCATCAAAATACTTACTGCTGTTATTCTTATCGCCGGGAGAAAATTCTCTTTCATACTACTTAATTTAATTGTTTGTAATTTTTTAAAACCAGGTTGATACTAATAAGTCAATCACTTTTATACCGATAAAAGGTATCAGCACACCACCCAAACCATATATCAATAAATTCCTTCTCAGCAATGCAGATGCACCAATCGGTTTGTAAGCGACGCCTCTTAATGCCAGTGGTATCAGCATCGGGATAATAATAGCGTTGAAAATAACTGCTGAAAGAATGGCACTCTCAGGACTATGCAGCCTCATAACATTCAATGCCTGCAGGCCTGGTATTGATGCTATGAATAATGCCGGAACAATCGCAAAATATTTTGCCACATCATTGGCAATAGAAAAAGTAGTGAGTGTTCCCCTTGTCATTAATAATTGTTTTCCTATCTCCACAATTTCTATCAGCTTGGTTGGGTCGTTATCAAGGTCAACCATGTTGCCTGCTTCTTTTGCAGCGGCTGTACCACTGTTCATTGCCACGCCCACATCAGCCTGTGCCAGTGCCGGTGCATCATTGGTGCCATCACCCATCATCGCTACCAGTTTTCCGCTCTGCTGTTCTTTCTTGATGTAATTCATTTTATCTTCTGGTTTTGCTTCAGCAATAAAATCATCCACACCAGCTTTTTCAGCAATATATTTTGCCGTCAGCGGATTATCGCCTGTTACCATCACCGTCTTCACACCCATTTTACGCAGGCGTTCAAAACGTTCCTGTATGCCGGGTTTAATGATGTCCTGCAATTCAACTACCCCCAATACTTTATTATTTTCGCTAACCACTAACGGTGTACCGCCATTGCTTGAAATCACTTTTACTTTCTCCGCAGTTTCTTCAGGAAAAGAATTGCCAGCTTTGGTAACCATGTTCCTGATAGAATCAAAAGCGCCTTTACGGATTTTTATTCCATTATGTAAATCAATGCCACTGCTTCTTGTTTCTGCTGTGAAATCAATAAATTTTGCGCCGTCAGTATGCAGCTTTTTGGTATCCAGTTTTGCCAGTTCAATAATTGATTTCCCTTCTGGCGTTTCATCTGCAATGGATGATAAAGCAGCAGCTTCTGTAAATGCTGATTCACTTATACCGTTAGCAGGATAAAAATTAGTTGCTTTCCTGTTACCGATCGTGATGGTGCCTGTTTTATCTAATAACAATGTATCCAGATCACCTGCTGTTTCCACTGCCTTACCACTTTTGGTAATTACGTTGGCACGTAAAGCCCTGTCCATTCCTGCAATACCGATGGCAGATAATAAACCACCAATTGTTGTTGGTATCAAACAAACAAACAAAGAGATGAATGCTGAAATAGTAATGGGTGTATTGGCATAATCACCAAATGGTTTCAAGGTTACACACACAATGATGAACACGAGTGTAAAACTTGCCAGCAAAATGGTCAATGCAATTTCGTTCGGTGTTTTTTGCCTGGAAGCGCCTTCCACCAATGCAATCATTTTATCTAAAAATGATTCGCCTGGTTCTGTTGTTACCTTTACTTTTATTTTATCACTCAATACCTTTGTACCACCAGTTACAGATGATTTATCACCGCCACTCTCACGGATAACAGGAGCCGATTCCCCGGTGATAGCACTTTCATCAATGGTGGCAATACCCTGCACAATTTCTCCATCCATTGGTATAATGTCGCCAGCTTCGCAGATAAACATATCACCTTTCTGCAACTCTGCTGATGACACGATTTTAATTTCATTCAGATACATATCGCCAACGGCCAGAACTTTTTTTGCCGGTGTGTCTTCCCTTGTTTTACGAAGGCTGTTTGCCTGTGCCTTGCCCCTTGCTTCTGCAATGGCTTCAGCAAAATTTCCAAACAGCACTGTAAGAAAAAGAATGGCGGTGATGATGATATTGTATGCAAGGCTGCCCTGTGTTTTATCACCAGCGGCAATCCACACACATACTGCTGCCATTACCAATGTGCCGATGTACACAGTAAACATTACCGGGTTGCGGAACATTGCTTTAGGACTGAGCTTGATAAAAGATTGCGAAACAGCTTCCTTCATCAAGCCAGATTCAAATAATTTATTGTTTGTATTTTTTGACATGATTTTATTTTTTTGTTACCAGCTTTTGTTTTTCAAGGGGTCATCGCTGTGAACTTGTTGTGTTATTCTTTTGTTTCGGTGAAAGAAAAGAATAATCTCACTTATACATTTAGGTTTTTATGGCGACAATATTGCTCAATAGAGAACTCCCGTATCCCGAAAGCTTTCGGGACGACGCCACTGAAGTTTAATAATGTTAAAACTGCCCGTTTCATAATTCTCTTTCTTCAAAGTCTGTTTAGGGATTTAGGGCGTAAAATATTCTGCTATAGGTCCCAGCGTTAGAGCAGGGAAAAATGCCAAAGCCGCAATGATGAAGATGACCGCAAACACCATCAATCCAAAAGTTGCAGTATCGGTTTTTAATGTACCAGCACTTTCAGGAATATATTTTTTGCTGGCCAGTGTACCTGCAATAGCAACGGGGCCAATGATTGGAAGAAATCTCGCCAGCAGCATCACTATACCACAGGCAATATTCCAGAACGGTGTGTTATCGCCGAGCCCTTCAAATCCACTGCCATTGTTGGCGCTGGAAGAAGTGAACTCATACAGCATTTCGCTAAAGCCATGATTGCCGGGATTGTTGAGCCAGGCTGCATAAGCCGTTGGGTCCTGTGCATAGATGTGGCTTGCAATAGCAGTGCCTGCAAGAATCAGCAAAGGATGCAGCAATGCAATGATGGCAGCAATTTTCATTTCCCTTGCTTCAATTTTCTTACCCAGAAATTCAGGTGTACGACCTACCATTAACCCACTAATGAAAACTGCAATGATGATGAAGATGTAAAAATTTAAAAAGCCTACACCCACACCACCGTAAAAAGAATTGATCATCATGCCGAGCATGGCAAACATTCCGGAGAGCGGCGTGAAACTGTCATGCATAGCGTTTACCGAACCATTGGAAGTACAAGTGGTGGAGATAGCCCACATTGCAGAGGCGGCAGCACCAAAACGGATTTCCTTGCCTTCCATACTTCCCATCGGTTGACCGATATTCATTTTTGCGATGGCTGCATTACCGTGCATTTCATTCATCACTGTTGGAATAAGTAACAACAAGAAACCAATCGTCATTACTGCAAAAACTGTCCAGGCTAATTTTTTTCTTTTGACAATATACCCCAATGCAAAAATTAATGCGATAGGAATTAAGATGATACAAAGGTTTTCAACAATGTTGGTGAAATAGTTGGGGTTCTCAAAAGGATGTGCAGAGTTAACGCCAAAAAATCCACCACCGTTAGTACCCAGTTGCTTAATGGCAATTTGTGCAGCAGCAGGCCCACGGCTTACATTTACAGTGTCGCCCTGCATAGAAACAAACTGGCTTTTTCCTTCGATCGTCATTGGTGTGCCGTTGAAAAGCAGCACCACTGCAACGATGATGGAGAGCGGCAATAAAACTCTTGTAACAGATTTTACGAAGAAGTTATAATAATTGCCCAATTTATCATTTGCTTTTTCTTTCATTGCCATAAACACTACAGCGCAAATAGCCATACCTGCTGCAGCGCTGATGAATTGCCAAAGCATTAAAATCATTTGCCCCAAATAAGACAAACCGCTTTCGCCTGAGTAGTGTTGCAGGTTGGTATTGGTAACAAAACTTACCGATGTATTAAATGCAAGATCAGCACTCATGGATGGGTTACCATCCGGATTGAGTGGGAGCCAGCTCATGTTAGTCAATACCAACATCGATAAAACAAACCACGACAGATTAATGGTGAGCAACGCAACGAGGTGCTGCTTCCAGGTCATTTGTTTGGTGGGATTTACGCCGCCAAGTTTAAAAAATATTTTATCCAGTGGCGATAAGATTTTATCAGCCCAGGTAGCATCGCCGTTATACACTTTACCAATGTAACGCCCAAGGGGAATGGCTAATGCAACTGCTGCGATGAAGATGAAGACGATACCTGAAATTTCTGTATTCATGATAATAGATTGGTGAATTGTCAATAGTGAATGGTGAATACTCAATCATGAACAGGAAGCCCATAATTTTTTCATACACTTTCGACGGTTAAAATTTTTCTGGTTTTACCAATACATAACACATGTACAGGAAAACGAGGATTGCGATGATGAATAGAATTGTCATGTTGTTAAATTTTTCCGAACCAGTTAATTACTTTGAAGAAAAGTGCAAAACCGGCAATACCTGCCAGTATGAGATAACCGAAAAGCATGATTAAAAGTTTTTGATGATTAACCCGGTTATTAATACTGATACATACACAATCGGGAAAATGATATGCAGTTTTGATTGTTGTTTCATTATAGTTTTTTGCTGAGATATGCCAAAGGCTGTGCCTGACAGGTGGAAAAGGTTAGTCAGAAGTAGTAAGAGGTAAGTGGGGAAAGGGTTGCAAGGGAATCAGGGGTTATTAAATGGAAAGTGAGGAAAAAGGAAAACCCTTCCAAAATGGAAGGGTTGCTTTTCAAATTGAAAAGGGTTGGTAAGTAATTATATACCTGATTTTAAAAGAATTTGCTGGATTAGCGAATTGATTGGAATGTAAAATCCTTTTAATCCTATACATCCATTAAATCCCCGATCAGACAATTTTGTACTCTTCAATCTTTCTGTACAGCGTTGTCAAGCCAATATTCATCAACCTGGCCGCCTCTGTTTTGTTCCCGTTGGTATGTTGTAATACTTTTTGAATATGCTGCTTTTCCACGCCGGCCAGGTCAAAAGAGGAAAAGGAAGTATGGTTATTCTGGAACTCAAATGGCAATGTTTGAACAGAAAGTAAATTACTGTCACTCAAAATAACAGATCGTTCAATAATATTCTTTAACTCCCTGATATTACCCGGCCAGTAATAATGTTGCAACGCATCCACGTATTCCTTTTGTAAAGCGGGGATTGCTTTATTTGTTTTGGCAGCAAACATTGCTGTAAAATGTTTGGCCAGCACAGGAATATCTTTTGCCCTTTCCCTTAATGCAGGCAATACAATTTGAAAAACAGACAATCGGTAAAATAAGTCTGAACGAAAATGGCCGGCTTCAATTTCTTTTTGAAGGTCTCTGTTGGTGGCTGCTATAATGCGGACGTTTACTTTTAATGTCTTGGTATCACCCACTTTTATAAATTCACCAGCTTCCAGCACCCTTAATAATTTGGCCTGTAGCTCCACAGGCATTTCGCCGATCTCATCTAAAAAAATAGACCCTTCATTGGCCTCCTCAAATAAACCTTTTTTGTCTTTTACAGCGCCGGTAAAAGCGCCGGCTTTGTGACCAAACAACTCACTCTCTAATATCTCTTTGCTGAAAGCACTGCAGTTCACTGCAACAAAACTCCTGTTTTGCCTGCTGCTTTGCTGGTGGATGGATTGGGCAAACACTTCTTTGCCGGTTCCTGTTTCTCCCAATAATAACACTGTAGTGTCTGTAACTGCAACTTTTTCTGCTAATGCTATAGCCTGTTTTATGGCGGGGGATTCGCCAAGAATCGTATTGAAAGAATATGTACCGCTGATCTGCTTTTGCAGTTGCTCAACTTTTTTTGCCAGTCTTAATTTATCAATCGCCCGGTTTAATAAAGGAATAATTTTATCATTGTCGTCACCCTTGGTGATATAATCAAAAGCGCCATTCCGCATGGCCTGCACACCATCGGCAATATTACCATAGGCTGTCAGCAAAATAATTTCTGCAGAGGGGTATATTGCTTTTAATTCCTTCACCATCTCTACGCCATTACCATCCGGCAATTTCACATCGCAAAGAATAATATCAGGTGTTTCTTTATGCATTAATTTTTTGGCAGCGGCGTAAGTACCTGCTTCAGTTACCGTAAAACCCTCCAGGCGAATGATACGGGCCAGCAGTTTGCGGAGTTGTTCTTCATCGTCGATTATAAGTATCTTCCAATCCATTAAAATATTTTTTCAAAAGTAGGCAATTAAAAAAGCCTGTTGATGTCAACAGGCTTTCAATATCAGTTTTATGGTTCAGGTCGCTACAGCGCCCCGACCCTAACTTATCGTCCAGGTCTCATTTCCTTTCAGGAGTTTATCAAGATCCCCTTTGCCTTTCTTTGCAATGATATCTTCAATTTGTAACCGCATGCCATCTTCATAACAAGCCCTTTCTGTTTGATAGAAAACACCAAATGGCCTTGGCAAATGGCCCTGCACTCTTGGGTCATCAAACATCCTTGTCAATATCTGCGCTTTATAAAAGTCCTTTTCGTCATGCACCCACAGGTCTTCCACAGATGCATTGGTTCCTATTTCCACTACTACTGGTTTAAAACCATCCAGTTTAATTCCTTTGTTAGCAGCGGCACCAAAGATCAATGGTTTGCCTTGTTCCAGGAATAAAATTTCTTCTGCCTTGCTCCCTTTTTCTGTAAATATTTCGAAAGCACCATCATTGAAGATGTTACAGTTTTGGTATATCTCTAAGAAAGAGGTGCCTTTATGCGCCTGTGCCCTCAGTAACATCGCCTGCATGTGCTTGGGATCCCTGTCCATCGTTCTTGCAACAAAACTGGCATCAGCACCCATCGCCAAAGCAGCAGGGTTAAATGGATGATCAATACTTCCAAAAGGTGTGCTCTTGGTTACCTTTTTTTCCTCTGAAGTAGGTGAATACTGTCCTTTTGTTAACCCGTAGATCTGGTTGTTGAACAGCAGCAGATTTACATCAAAATTTCTTCTTAATAAGTGTATCGTGTGGTTGCCACCAATACTTAAACTATCGCCATCGCCACTTACTATCCAAACACTCAGTTCAGGCCGGGCAGCTTTTAATCCGCTGGCTACCGCCGTTGCCCTTCCGTGGATACTGTGCATGCCATACGTATTCATGTAGTAGGGAAAACGGCTGCTGCAGCCAATTCCAGAAACGATCACGATATTTTCTTTAGGAATGCCCAATGTTGGCATCACTTTTTGCACCTGTGCTAAAATGGAGTAATCACCGCAGCCAGGACACCAGCGGACTTCCTGGTCGGTGGCAAAATCTTTTGCGGTCAGTGGTTGTGGAGGTGTTGCTATCTCACTCATATGACAAAATTATTGAAGCGTAAAGTTACAGATACCCATTTAAAAAAAAACATTGTGTAAAACGATATACGTTAAAACTAATGCAAACGATGCCACATTACCCGGCCAACAGTTCTTCCCAATATTCTGCAGCCCGCCTGGTATGAGGCACCACAATGGTACCACCTACCATATTGGCCACAGCAAATACTTCATATAGCTGTTCTGTGGTTACCCCCTGTTCATGGGCTTTTCCGAGGTGGTATTTGATGCAGTCATCGCAGCGCAGCACCATACTGGCCACCAGCCCCAGCAGTTCTTTAGTTTTAATGTCCAATGCCCCTGCGGCATAAGTGTTGGTGTCTAAATTCCAAAGGCGTTTAATCACGAGGTTATCTTTATCGAGGATCACTTCGTTCATCCGGGTGCGGTAGTTATTGAATTCGTTTATAAGATTGCCCATAGCATAAATATTTTCTACAATTATCCCGAAATTATCACAAATAATACGCAGCTATTTTTCCCGATGGTAACAAAATTCCGGTTTCATAAAAACCACCGCCAGGGTTTACAACCATCGGTGGTGATTGGCCAAAAATCTTTATTTTTATCCCCGAAACAACTCCAACATGAACAATTCCCTGTTGATCATCAATCAACTTTTTGAAATACAGCAGAAGCTCAGGGAAATGGGCAAGGCCGAAAGCTTTGAAAGAAACTTTAACCGCTTGTTTGCTGTTTTTGAAGAAGATGGTTTTATTGTACAGAACCCCACCAATGAGGCTTATTCAGATTCCCGTACAGACTGTGAGGCCAGTATTGCCGGCAGCCTTTCTTCTAAAATGAAAATCACCAAAACACTCAAGCCCATCATTTACAGGAAGGACAATGCCAATGTGCAGTTACTTCAAAAAGCGGTAGTGATAGTAGAAAAAACCTAAACAGACAAGTGAAATGAAATCCGTCAATTTCGGCATCGACCTCGGCACCACCAATTCCCTTATTGCCAAATACGAAAATGGTAAAGCTGTAGTATATAAAAACCCGGTAGGATTAAAAGAAACACTGGCGTCCGTGGTGGCTTACCGGCCCGAACGCATGCTGGTGGGTGATAAAGCAAGAGAATATCTTACCAAGGACCCGGTGAATGTATTTGGTGGTTTTAAAAGAAAAATGGGCACTGATGAAAAGTACTACGTGGTGAATATTGATGAGAATGTTACACCGGTAGAATTGTCTTCCATTATTTTAAAAGAACTGAAAAAATTTGTTCCGCCTACTGAACCGATGGAAGCGGCTGTGATCACCATCCCCGCTTCATTTGACAGTATGCAGAGCAATGCAACACTAAAAGCAGGACAGGAGGCAGGATTTAAAGATGTATTTCTGTTGCAGGAACCGGTGGCTGCCTGTTTGGCCTTCTTTAATGAAACCAGTGCAAAAGAGAACCCGGCTGGTTACTGGCTGGTGTACGACCTGGGTGGAGGCACTTTTGATGTGGCACTTGTAAAAGCATCTGATGAAGAGCTTAAAATAGTGGACCATGAGGGTAATAATTTCCTTGGCGGAATGGATCTTGATTTTGCCATCATCGACAGTATCATTGTGCCGGCAATCATTCGGCAAACAGGTATTGAAAACTTTAATGAAGAGCTGAGGGTAAAATACGGCAAATTCGAAACCCTGTATTACCAGGTGATGTATTATGCTGAAGAAGCGAAAAAAGAATTATCGCAGGTAAGTGATACCGTTATTGAATTTTCTGCCACGCTGGATGGTAAAGCTTACGACTTTTATATCCCGGTTACAAGAAAAGACCTGGATAATATATTCGCCCCTTTAATAAGCGAAACCATTGCATTGCTCAACAAAGTGATGGAAAGAAACAAACTGAGCGCTGCAGACATCAACCAATTAGTGTTAGTGGGGGGAAGTACCTATGTGCCACAGGTAAGGGAGCAACTGGCTGCTCAAACTGGCATTACACTCAACTATGCCATTGACCCCAGCACGGCGGTTGCAGTGGGAGCCGCTTTTTATGCCGCAGGAAAATATTATGAACCCGCTGTTTCCATTGGTTTGGAAAATGATGGGCCACTGCCGGAGATAACCGGTTTACCGGACGGTATAACAGCTGCAGTGGCAGACGTGGATATAGCCATCAGTTATAACCGCTCTTCCCGTGACAGCGAAGAGATTTTATTGATCACCTGCACAGGCGAATACGATAAAAAACAATACCGCATCATAAGAAAGGATGGAGGATTTGACACAGGACTAACGGTTTTAAAAGCTAAGAAAACTGAATTTCTTCCGCTGATACCTGGGATGGCCAACCTGTTTACCCTGCACGTATATAATGAAACGGGTGATGAGATCCATTCCCTTACCAATGAGATCGCCATTACGCAGGGCATGTTCAATATCGACGGGCAACCGCTGCCACATGATATTTGCATTGAAGTGGATGACCTCGAAAACAAGACCACCAAACTGGAAGTGATATTTGAAAGAAATACCCTGCTGCCGCAGAAAAGAACTTTGTACAGGGAAATTTCCAAGACCATTAAAAAAGGCAGTGCAGACACCATCATCATCAATATTATTGAAGGGGATAAAAATTCAAGACCCTCATCCAACCTTGGCATTGGCTGTATAGAAATAAATGGCAAGGCACTGCAATCGGATCTTGTAAAGGGTTCAGATATTGAAATACAAATTCAGCTGGATGATTCCAGGGTATTGAGCACGGCTGTTTTTTTAGTAATGACACAGCAGGAGTTTAAAAATGTTTTCTCCCTCTCTGAAAAAAAGATAAATATCAGCCGGTTAAAAGAACAGTACGCACAACTTGAGAATGAGCTGGGCTATACGATCAGAAATTTTCAAAACAATAATGATGATGTATGGGAAATAAAAGCATCTGCCCTGATGGCCGAATTGCATACGGTAAAAGAAAAGCTGTTTAAATTAAAAGAGAAAGATAAGTCTGACGAAAAATATGTGATAGCAGAAAAGATCACCCGTATATCGCAGGAGTATGATAAACTGGGTGGCAATGAAAGGATCGCCTCTTTACTGGAGGAATATTTTACCGGCAAGGACAGGGTACAGGAAGTGATCAACGGGGCAGACTTTGAAAAAGATGAATTAAGAAAACAGTTTCAAAAGCTGGAACAGTCAGAAACATCTTTCATCAATTCAAAAAATGTATCGGTAGTGGAAGGTAAAATGCGGCAGCTGGAAGACCTCTACCACAGGGCATTGGGCAGTACTACCAGTTTTTTGATAACGGTGTTTATTGAATACAAAACCTATACAAGAGAAGAATTTAAAGATCACAATGCCGCTAAGTCAGTCATAAAAATGGCAGATGAAGCATTACAGAAAGAACGTTACCCTGAATTCAGGCGTCATGTATTCAGCATTTCTTCCTTGGTAAAATCCGCCCGCTACAACAGTAATATTGACTTTAAAGGAACAGGCATTGGCTGAGAAACAATACATATCACCCATACGGTTATTTGATCATCTTGGAATTGATTACACATCTGAACTCAATATACCGAGAATAAAAAAACACCTGGCCGCTGAATTCAGCATGTCGAGAGATGGCTTTATTGAAATAGATGGCCATACCTACAGCAGGAACGATGTAACAGAAGAAACCGACCGGCCTGATTTTCCCAAACGGCTGGTTTATCATCATCGCATCTGGAAAAAAACTGCTTTGCTGAATCTGCTGGAAGATAACAAGGTAAATGTGTCCGGGGTAATTAATGATCTTAATAGTTTCCAGGCCGACCCGGAGTTTGATGAGTTTTTCTCCCCTTATTTTGCAGCACCATTTAATTATACTGCAAGAAGCCTTATCAACGACAATGATCTTTTTCAATTGGGCGACTGGCTGTCTGTGGAAGGTTTTATACTGGCTCCTCAAAAAGAAGAAGGATTAAAATCCATCCGCATGTTCCTCGACGAAAACGCACGCACTTTCAGGAACCTGAACCAGGATAACTATACTTCTTTCAGGTCGAAGCTGCTGCCATGGTTCCGGTATGGCTGGCACAGGTTCTTCAATAACCTGCCTGAAGATTTTTATGGTGCCAAAGAAGATATGATTGTCAGCCTTATTAATCATTCAGTGCGGATACAAAAAACAAACAGGGAAGACTGCCAGAACATCAGCAATGAATTAATGCAGCTGCATGGCCTGCCGGATAATATCAGGAGCACAATTGAGAGCAACGACAAAGTGTATAATGCCAGGTCCGGCACATCATCTTCCTCCTCATCGGGCAGCGGCAGTTACTGGTGGATAATATGGGTAATAATAGCTGTTATAAGACTGGCCATGCATGGAGGCTGTAATTAGCAGCAATCCATTCTTCTATACCTCTGCATAAACCATTGCTTCCTTTGGAATTTGACCAACAGCCCAACCGTGCTTTTCCCTCAGGTGCCCGCTAAAACCACTAAACATCCAGAGCCAAAAGTGGTATTTTTAAACAGATTTGGCTCTGGATAATAAGAACATTACGAGCCAAATCCCATAATTTTAAGTAGATTTGGCTCATAATTATTACCCATGGGAGATAAATTAATACTGGGAAGGGAAGAAGAAAAGTCAATACTGGACAGCATTACCGCATCCGGCAGGGCAGAACTGGTGGCAGTATATGGCAGACGCAGGGTAGGCAAAACCTACCTCATAAATACCTACCTCGACAAACAGATCAACTTTCATTATTCGGGCGTGCATGGCGTGGAAACAGCTATGCAATTACAGCGGTTTACAAATGATATGAGTAAGCAGCTGAATGCCGGGGT
>JAKQJG010000144.1 GCA_029561305.1 Bacteroidota bacterium
TTCTATTGAAACAGGCATTTTGAGGGCTAATATTTGCCGTTACGTTGCTGAATGGGAAAAAGAAAACCGTATTTGTATAGTACGGAAAGGCATTTGCCCAATTTCAAAACACCGTGCAGGGTTTTACACCACCAACCCCGATTTGTTTCCGGCTATTGTTGAACCTTCAAATACTGTTAAGCTATGAAATTAAACCCCGTATTTGATGACCTCAACAACCCGGCTACTATCTTAAACCACGTTGAGGAACTAAAAAGCAAAAGCGAAGCGACCCCACACGCTGAAATATTACACCAACTTATTGAACAGTTTGAGCCGTTGGACTTTGAATTATTGGCGTTCCCACAGGCTGAAAAGTTAAGGGAGCAACTGGAAAAAGCAGCACCCGGAAGCGAACAGGCAAAGGATATACAAAAGCAGTTGGATAAACTGAAATTGAACCTTAAACATTATTTGGTTTTATCAATTGAAAACGCCTTACTATTCGCTGAAAAAAACCGTTGGGGCTTATGCAAAAACCACGATTTTATTTACCTGTACAACGGTACATTTTGGGCTGAAATTGACAAAGAAACATTCCAAAAGTTTTTGGGCGAAGCAGCCGAACAAATGGGCGTTGCTAAGTTTTCAGCAAGGTTTTACCAATTTAGGGAACAGCTTTTTAAACAGTTCCTTGCAACGGCATATTTACCCACACCCGAAAGCAATAAAGATACGGTACTGATTAACCTACAAAACGGGACATTTGAAATAAGCCCACAGGGTACGAAATTAAGACCGTTTGACCGTTCGGACTTTATTACTTACCAACTACCATTTGAATACAACCCACAGGCAAAAGCACCATTATTTGAAGCGTATTTAAACAAGGTATTGCCCGACCCTGAACGCCAAAGGGTATTGGCTGAATATTTAGGCTTCGTATTCATTAAGCACGGCAGCAATGCACTAAAAGAGGAAAAAGCCTTAATACTTTACGGAACTGGAGCAAATGGGAAAAGCGTATTTTTTGAAGTAGTAAACGCCTTATTGGGTACTGATAATGTTAGCAGTTATTCATTACAGAGCCTTACAAATGATAACGGTTATTTCCGGGCGAAGTTGGCTAATAAATTGGTAAACTATGCAAGTGAAATAAACGGCAATTTGGAAGCCTCAATATTCAAACAATTGGTTTCAGGCGAACCCGTTGAAGCCCGTTTACCTTATGGGCAACCCTTCATTTTGAAACAATATGCAAAACTGATTTTCAACTGTAATGAATTACCCAAAGACGTTGAACATACAAACGCCTATTTCAGACGGTTTTTAATTATTCCCTTTGATGTTACAATTCCGCCACAGGAACAGGATAAAAACCTACATACAAAGATTATTGAAAAAGAACTTTCAGGCGTATTCAATTGGGTATTACAAGGGCTTAACAGGTTACTGGAGCAAAAGAAGTTTTCAGATTGTGAAGCAGCCCAACAAGCCGTTGAACAATACAAAATTGAAAGTAACAGCGTACAGATGTTTTTGAATGAAAACGAATACAAAGGCAGTTTAACCAATTACAAGTTAATCAAAGACCTGTACCCGGAATATAGAGCCTTTTGTATTGATGACGGAATGACACCCTTTAAAAAGTCAAATTTCATTAAGCAGTTACGGGCGTTGAGTTTGATTGTAGATAGGGTTTCACAAAACCAATTAGCGGTATTTATTGAAGCACCGGGATTAAATTTTTAACGCAAATAAAAAAGGTTTTTTCAATGAGTAACTTTAGTAACCAACCACACCGATACAGTTTAGAAAAAGGCAGTAAAAAACACCATTGCCCCAACTGTAATAAAAAGACCTTTGTACTGTACATTGATACAGAAACAGGCGACCATTTGCCTGAACAGTACGGACGTTGCGACCGTGAAAGTAAATGTTCATACCACCTCAACCCGTATTTGGACGGGTACGCAAAAGTAATTTGGGAGCAGGAACAGGGCAACCGTTCGGAATTACCGAACAACTGGAAACCACAGCGAAAAAAGGCAATACCACAGCCCACACCTGAACCCGTATTTTTTGACTTTAATACATTCAAACAAACATTACAGCCCGAACGCTATGAAAAGAACACGTTTATACAAAACTTATTTTACAGGGTACAATTTCCCTTTGAAGTTGATGAGGTTACAAAGGTTGTTCAGTTGTACCGATTGGGGACGGTTGCAAATGGTTACAGAGCAGGGGCAAATACTTTTCCTTTTATTGATGTAAGGGGCAATGTAAGAGCCGTTCAGGTAAAGCAATTTGACGAACAGAACCACACTACAGGCACGGACTTTTTACATTCAATAATTGAAAAGCACCACACCCGAAACAATAAGCCGTTGCCCGAATGGTTGGAAGCGTACACAAAGCAGGATAAACGAATTTCCTGTTTATTTGGCGAACACCTTTTAAGCAAGTACCACAGCAACCCCGTTGCATTAGTTGAAGCCCCAAAAACAGCCGTTTACGGTACGTTGTATTTTGGTTTGCCCGAAACACCTGAAAGCCTTATTTGGTTGGCAGTTTACAACAAAAGCAGTTTTTCATTTGACAAACTGAAAGTATTGAAGGGGCGTTTTGTTTATGTATTTCCCGACCTTTCAAAAGACGGTAACACCTTTAAAGAATGG
>JAKQJG010000425.1 GCA_029561305.1 Bacteroidota bacterium
GTGAGAAAATTAAGTGCTGCAAAACTATCATTTAAAAATTGATGTTACATTTATTGTATGGAAAATTTAAATAAAACTTCCAACTCAATAAAAAACTGGGCGGCAGATGACAGGCCCAGGGAAAAGCTATCTGCAAAAGGAGCTTCAGCCCTCAGCGATTCTGAATTGATCGCCATACTTATTGGCATTGGGCACAAAGAAAAATCTGCTGTAGACCTGGCAAAAGAAATCCTGAAACTTGGCAATAACAATTTAAACGAATTAGGAAAACTGCCTGTAAGCGCTTTTCAAAAAATAAAAGGAATTGGACAGGCAAAAGCCATCAGTATTGCAGCCGCCCTGGAATTGGGCCGGCGGCGGCATGCAGGATTACCATTGGATAAAATGTTGATCACTACCAGCAAACAAATAGCGGAGTATTTAAAAACGATGATAAAGGACTACAGCTTTGAAGTATTTGCTGTTATCTTTTTAAATCAAAGCAATAAGGTGAATCATTTTGAGATCATCAGCAAGGGTGGCATTACCGGCACGGTGGCCGACCCCAGGGTAATATTAAGAAAAGCACTGGATGCGGAAGCCACTTCCATCATACTTTGTCACAACCATCCTTCCGGCAGCCTAAAACCCAGCCGGGCAGACGAAGACCTCACTGCAAAAATTAAAGAGGCAGCCAGGTACCTCGACATAAGGGTGCTGGATCACTTAATAGTAAGTGAACAGGGCTATTATAGTTTTGCAGATGAAGGCCTATTATAAAAAACTGAGCTGCCAGCAGGCAGGCATAGTTAAGCCTGGGCTGCGGGGCCGCCAAAAGTAAAAGGAAGCTCCACCTGTTCCATGTCCTGGATTGTTCCGTTGGCAGTTTCAAACTTCTTTACATTATCGATCATTGCCTTCATAAAACGCTTTGCATGAAATGGCGTGAGAATGATACGGCTTTTAACCTTGCTCTTGGGTGTGCCTGGCATAACATTCACAAAGTCGATCACAAATTCTGCATGGCTATGAGTAATGATGGCCAGGTTGGCATATTCACCTTCTGATACTTCTTCTGAAATTTCGATATTTAGCTGATTCGGTTGTTCTGGTAGATTTGCCATGTTGTATAATTATCAAACAAAGATAAAAAATAAAGGGCTACCGGTTGGAAGCCCTTTAAAAGTTTATTATTTACCGGAAAATTATCTTGGTTGAAGGTAAACGAACGTGTCTTTTGTTACGCGGTCGATGCCACCGGATGTCCACCTGAAATGTGCCACAATGGTTGATCGTCCATCAGCAAATGGATGCCCAACTATACCATTTTCATAATATTTGCTGGCAGCTAACTCTGCTGCAGATTGCGTAAAATCTACAGAAGGCGGTGTTATAGCTTCGCCTGTTGTAACCGTCACTTCATTATTTAATTCATTAATGTTCAGTTTTGGCGCTACACCAGTAAAATAGGTATACACACCTGTTCCTGCATTGAAAATCATTTGGGTGGTCCTAAGTCCATCAGCAGTATTTATTTTAGTTTCAACTGAACTGGAACCACTGGTAACCAGGTAGTATGGCTGATAGTATCCTGTTGGAGATTGCGTTACACCCAAAAAACCAGCCTGGTCAGCTCGGGCAAAGCCCCCATATAACCTGTACACTCCATCCCACTTGTTATTGCTTGACAGCAATACAGCAAAGGAACTTTGTTCATTTAATATCTTACCATCTGCATCTACCTGCACAATCGTAAATCCTAATCCATATGTTTTAGTTAGGTCAAGACTGGCGGCATCGAGCAGGTTAAAGCTTACTGGCAGAGCAAACTCGCCCGGTTGCAATTCAATTTTGATTTCATCACCCGTTAAAATAGCCCTTCCGTCAAAAGTGTAATTGGCTGCAGGCAGTGGTTCTGCATCGACACTTGCATGTGACAATACGCTGGGATCATTTTTGATGATCACCGTCATTTTCCTGTTGAGCTCTGTGTTATTGGGGATATCCCTCCTTAGATCCAGTGCTTCAATTTGCTGAGGCTCACCAGAAAGCTTCATGCCTACCAGTTTGCTGCCAGGTGCAGCTACGGTACCACCGTCAATAATTTTTACCAACGTTTGGCCGGCATCTCCCATTGGAACAGGGCTTTGCACTTTTTTGCAGGAAGTGGTTATAGCAGCTA
>JAKQJG010000186.1 GCA_029561305.1 Bacteroidota bacterium
AGCAGCAATGATATTAATGGTTCTAATGCTTCTATTATCAACAACCACAACAATGCTGTTTATTTTGGAAACAATATTTTCTCCAGATTCAAAATTGATTCTGCGGGCAGCGAATGGACAGCACAAATAGACTACAACCGATTTAATTACAGTAACGACCAGGCCTACAACAATTACTATTACCAGCCTGCCACTCCCACCCTGTTTGGCGATGGTAAAACCAGGAACAGTAAGAATATCTTTACCTTTCAAACAGACCTCACCTATAAATTCAAACATGGTTATACGCTGGAAACCGGTTTTAAAACAACCACTTCTAACAGTGATAACAGCGCAAAGTATTTTATACAGCAGGGTGCCAGCGAAACCAAGGTGGACAGTTTTCAAACCAATACTTTTAAATATAAAGAAGTGATCAGCTCGGCTTATCTGCAGCTGTCGAAAAAAATATTTGGCTTTATCATAAAACCCGGCCTGCGGTTAGAAACAACAAATATTGACGGGCAGCAGACGGTTCCTGCAGATACATCACTGTCCATCAAACGCACCGATCTGTTTCCTTACCTGTACCTGCGGCATAAAATTGTGAAGCTCTTTGGCTTTGAGCTGAATGGTAATGCCATTGTGAGAAGAAGCATTACAAGACCCTATTATGAAGTGCTGAATCCTTATCCAAAATATGTAGACCAATATTTGTTTGATGTGGGCAATCCAACGCTTCAGCCACAGTTTACCACCAACTACGAATTCAATATTACCGCAGATGATTTCACTATTTTTTCTGTGGGTGTGAATCATACAAAAAATATTTTCAGCAATGTTACTTACCAGGATGAAGCTACCGGTATCGCCTACCGTACTTATGACAACCTGGGTAAAAACAAAGAAGTGTATCTCCGTGCAGTGGGTGGCATCCCACCCGGTGGCGGGTATTTCTTTTATGCCGGTGCCCAAATGAACATTAATTCTTATGATGGTTTTTACCAGGGATTGCCGCTAAATTACAGCAGGAAGAGCTGGGTGTTTTTCATGTATCATCAAATAAAATTGCTTCCCACCCTCAACATGACCATCAATGGTTTTATGCGTACCAAGGGGTTACAAAACTTTTTTGAACTAAGTAATTTCGGGGCAGCCAACGTAAGTTTTAATAAGTCGGTGATGAAAAAAACAGCCAATATTATTTTGTCTTTCAATGATGTTTTTTATACCAATCGCACCACGTTCAGTCTGCAGCAGGGCAATATCAATGTGGCGGGAACAAGGGTGGGTGATACAAGAAGGGTGGGCATTACTTTCCGCTACAATTTTGGTGTTAAGCGTAAAGAAGAGAAAAAAGCCATGTTTGAACAGCCTGCAGAGAACCTATAAGGTTTAAAAACCTTATAGGTCTGGCCCCAATCACCGAACTTCGCCCAAAATAATTCGTATGCTTAAAATATTAACCGTTGCAGGCCTGGCCACTTTCGAAATCTATGCTGCTATCCCGGCTGGCTATGCATTTGAATTATCTCCCTTGGTTATTTTTTTTGCTGCACTTACAGGTGGTATTGCAGGTGTGTTTGTAGCAGCTTTCCTGGGAGAAAAGATAGAG
>JAKQJG010000227.1 GCA_029561305.1 Bacteroidota bacterium
GCTGCAAGTCAATTAGGGGTTTGGATGCTTAATGTACACGCCAGCGGTGGCCTGGAAATGATGCAAGCTGCGCAACAAGCTGTGCAAAGTAGTGAAGCTAAACCGATTTTAATTGCGGTCACGGTACTCACCAGCATGAACCAGCAAACACTTAATCAAATTGGCATCCACACCGACTTAACGACGCACGTACAGAACCTTGCAAAACTCACGCAACTGGCAGGGTTAGCCGGTGTCGTTTGTTCAGCCCTTGAAGCCAGCATGTTGCGTCAAGAACTGGGCAATGACTTTTGCCTAGTCACGCCAGGTATACGCCCAGCTAATGTCAACCAAGATGACCAATCCCGCGTTGTCACCCCGGCAGATGCACTGAAAAATGGTGCAAGCTACTTAGTGATTGGGCGGCCGATTACTAAAGCAGAAAATCCAATAAAAGCTTTACAATTGATTACCCAAGAAATCAATGATAGGATTAGCGCATAACAGGGTTATATTTAATGAATAGATTCTTCATTAAGTATTCTAGGGGAAAAAATGAAAAAATGGCTACTGATTATTATAACCAGCCTAATGTTGGTCATTAGCACAAGTGTTTACGCAGTAGTTGAGTTAAACACAGCAACACTTGAGCAACTTGAATCACTACATGGCGTCGGTCCAGTAAGGGCTGAAGCAATTATTGATTATCGTGAAGTGCACGGCGGTTTCAGGTCAATAGATGAGCTTGAAAATGTGAAAGGCATCGGTCGTGCAACATTAGACAGCATCAGGAAAGACATTTCAGTTTGGGAGCCTTACTGGAAAAAACAGTAATCAATATACAGATATCAATCTAACCTAGAATTAACTTAACTTCGATTTTTTAATTACATATGGAAAACACCAACATGAAAAAATTATTATTAGCATTATTCACATTTTTAAGCTTTAGCTTAAGCGCGTTTGCTGCAGTGAATATCAACACCGCTACACAAGCCGAGCTAGAAACGCTTGAAAATGTTGGTGAAACAAGAGCCAAAGCCATTATTGAATACCGAAACAAAAATGGTAAGTTCAAAAGCTTAGATGAGCTGGATAAAGTACCTGGTATCGGCGAAAAAACGCTTGAGAGCATTAAAAAAGATGGCACAATCAGCGGTGCCACCACAGTAATAGCACCAAACAAAGATACAAAAAATGAAAAGCCAATGAAGGAAAAAGCAAAGAAAGCTGAAAAAGCAGTTGCAACAGAAAAACCAGCTAAAGCTGACAAAGCTGCAGCCGCTTCTGACAAACCTGCTAAAGCGGAAAAAGCGAGCAAAGAAGCAAAATCTGCAAGCAAAGAAGATAGCGTAAAAGCGGACAAAGCGGCAGATAAAGCAGCAAAAGGTAAAGAAAAAGCGGACAAAGCCGCTGCAAAAGAAGCAGAAAAAGAAGCTAAAAAAGCCGCTAAAGAAAAAGAGAAAGCTGAAAAAGCTGCAGCGAAGGAAGCCGCCAAAGCTGAGAAAGCTGCCGCCGATAAAGCGAAAAAATAAACAAACAACTGACGCAGTTTTAAACAAACAAATAGCCCCAACGTTGGGGCTATTTTTTTAGCACGAATTTTTACGCAAAAGATTGATTAAAACAGCGCCAAATACTCTCGAGAAAAAAATTATGCTCTGTAAGCCTTTATTTATAAGGCTCACAGAGCATCGAAAAAGGTTGTGATAATTTAGGCGAAAAATAAGCGTGTTAAGGGCATGCAAATCTGATGTTTTTCTGACTAAATTTGAACCATTACTTCACGCGCATTCCTGCTTGCGCGCCACTGTCTGGACTCAAAATATAAGGCCCGCCACGTTCATCGCTGGCGGCTAACACCATGCCTTCACTCATGCCAAATTTCATTTTACGCGGCGCGAGATTTGCCACCATCACCGTTAAGCGACCTTTCAATGTTTCAGGGTCATAGGCCGATTTAATGCCGGCAAATACTTGGCGAGGTTTTTCTTCGCCAATATCAAGCGTGAGTTTCAATAACTTTTCAGCGCCTTCTACATGTTCGGCATTGACGATTTTGGCAATGCGTAAATCGACTTTGGTAAAGTCATCAATACTGATGTAGTCGGTTTCTACCGTTTCTGCTTTTACCTCATTTTGCTGATGCGCCGCATGGCGTTGCTCAGAATGGGCTTGTGGTGCAGGCGTTGCAGTTAAGTTTTCTTTATTGGCTTCGGTCATGGCTTCAATGGCTTTGGGATCAATGCGGGTAATGAGATGTTCATAGGCGTTAATGGCATGATTTTCTGCCAATGATGCACCCACTGAAGCCCAAGTTAGGGGAGCAATATTCAAAAATTGCTCAATTTCAGCAGCTAATTTTGGCAATACAGGTTTCAAATAAAGCGTTAACAAACGGAACAGTTCAAGCGCATCAGAACACACTTCTTGCAACGCCCCATCTTGCCCCGCTTGTTTTGCCATCACCCAAGGGGCTTTTTCTGCCACAAAGCCATTTGCAACATCCGCCAAGCGCATAATTTCACGCAAGGCTTTGCCGTATTCACGCTCGGCATATGCCTCAGCCACCACGGTTGAGGCCGCTTTGATTTCTGCCACAATGGCGTTGTTTTGCGATGGCTTTAACTGGCCAGCAAAGCGTTTATTGATAAACCCTGCCGTGCGGCTGGCAATATTGATGTACTTACCCACCAAATCGCTATTTACCCGCGCGACAAAGTCTTCTAAGTTGAGGTCAATGTCTTCCATGGTGCTATTGAGCTTTGCGGCATAGTAATAGCGTAAATATTCTGGGTTTTTAATATGGTCTAAGTAACTGCGGGCGGTAATAAACGTGCCGCGCGATTTGCTCATTTTTTCGCCATTCACCGTTAAAAAGCCGTGGGCGAAAATTTGTGTCGGTTTACGATGGCCGCTAAACTCTAAGGTTGCCGGCCAAAATAAGGCGTGGAAATATAAAATGTCTTTGCCGATAAAATGGTAAAGCTCGGTTTTGCTATCTTTCGC
>JAKQJG010000426.1 GCA_029561305.1 Bacteroidota bacterium
TAAAACACGGTATAATGAAACGGTTTCTCTTATCATGGCCATATTTTGGTTATTACTCTATGTTTTTGTAAACCTCACTTCTATTTTGTACCTCGGTGCTATCGCTATTAGTGGTTTAATAGGTCCTGAGTATTTACACACTGTAATGGTGGCGCTGGCAGTTTTTTCATTGGTAATTACCTTGGGTGGAATGAAAGTGATTGGTTACACAGATGTAATTCAGGTGGCTGTTTTGATCATTGGGGGATTTGCCACCATCTATTTTGCATTGACCATCGTAAGTGAAAAATTTGGATTGGGCAGGGATGCGATCGCTGGTTTTAATACTTTAATGCAGCAGGCACCTGACCATTTTCACATGATACTGGATAAACCAACGGAAGCTTCTTCTCAGGAAGACGTTAATAAATACCTCATACTACCGGGCATCGCTATGTATTTTGCCGGACAGTGGATCGTAAACCTGAATTACTGGGGATGCAACCAATACATTACACAAAGGGCATTGGGTGCCAATTTAGAAACTGCCCGTAAAGGAATTCTTTTTGCGGGTTTCCTGAAACTATTGATGCCGATCATTGTAATGTTGCCTGGTATCGCAGCCTATGTGTTGCATAAAAACGGGCACCTGGAAGGCTTAAGAGGAATGGACGATGCTTATTCGGCTATACTCGGCTTCCTGCCTTCGGGTTTAAAAGGATTGGCTATTGCAGCATTGACTGCTGCTATCGTTGCTTCGTTGGCTGGTAAGCTTAATAGTATCTCCACCATCTTTACCCTGGATATTTATATGAAATATTTTAAAAAGAAGGAGGTGGCTGAAATAAGAAATGAACCAGGTGAACTGGATGCGCTGGTAAATTCAGCAGCAAATGATAAAAAGGAAAAAGGGATGGTGTGGGTTGGGAAAATAACTGCATTGGTATCAATTGCCATCGCAGTGATATTTGAATGGGAAGATATGCTTGGTATCGCCAGCGAAGGCGGATTTACATTTATTCAAAAGTATACCGGCTTTATCAGCCCGGGTGTTTTTGCTATGTTTATATTAGGTATGTTCTGGAAACGTACTACGGGTGCGGCAGCAGTAGCTGGATTAATAACTGGTTTTGGCATGTCTGTTTTCTTCAACAGTTTTGCTGTAAACCTTTTTGGCCATGAAACACTATTGTATACAGCATTCAAAAACAGTAAGGGTCTTTATGAAATTCCATTCCTTATAAATATGGGCTGGGCATTCTTCTTTACAGTGGCTGTAATGGTTGTCATCAGTCTTGCCGGTCCTAAAGTAAATCCAAAAGCATTTGCATTAGATAAAGAAATGTTTAAACTAAAACCAGCTATTACTGCAATGATCGTTGCTACGCTGCTTATTTTAGCGGCATTGTATGTTAAGTTCTGGTAAAAATTTTTTCTCATAACGATTGCGCCTGTGTGATTATTTATTAATTGCATGGGCGCTCTTGTTTATAAAATCCGATAACAATGAGTAGTACTAAAAAGGCTTTTTTATTCGACATGAATGGAACGATGATCGATGATATGGATTATCATATCATTGCCTGGCACAGAATTTTAAATGAACTGGGTGCTGGTATTACCCTCGAAAGAATGAAAGCGGAATGTTACGGCAAGAATGACGAGTTACTGGAACGTATGCTGCCTGGAAAGTTTACACAAAAAGAAAAAGAAAGAATGAGTGTGGAAAAAGAACGGAAGTACCAGGAAGAATACCGTCCTAAACTGGCCTTACTGCCGGGGTTACACGAATTTTTGGATAAAGCCCGTGCAAGTAAAATACCTATGGCGATTGGCACAGCCGCCATCATGCTTAATGTTGATTTTACACTGGATGGGTTAAACATCCGTTCTTATTTTGACGTAATCGTGAGTGCAGATGATATTAAAGCCAGCAAACCCGATCCGGAAACCTATGAAAAATGTGCAGTTGCCTTACAAATGGCACCAACTGATTGTATCGTTTTTGAAGATTCTCCAAAGGGAGTGGAGTCTGCCGCAAGGGCTGGAATGAAGGCAGTTGTGATTACCACCATGCATACAGCCGAAGAATTTGCAGCGTATGATAATGTGTTATTGATAATAGCGGATTATCATGATAGCCGCTTGAACAATTTATTGTGATTGCGGAAGGTTATAGTTTTGAAAAATGGACCAAAAAATTGTCTTTGCCCTGCGTGCTTGCTCCTTTGTGTGGAATTATTGGCAATCAGGTAGCCATGTAATTAACCGGGTATTTCATTATGATTTCGCCATAAGCTCATTAAATTTTACATGCTTATCTTTGAAACCTTTCAGAAAAAGTCATTTTGTCTTCAGTAAAAAAGATATACCAGTTTTTTATTAGTTACCTGCGGACGAAACTCACACGGGTTCAGTTTGTGATGGTGATTGCCACTCTAGTTGGGTTGGTATCCGGACTTGCAGCAGTATTGTTAAAAACCTTGGTGCATTACCTGCAGCACTGGATAGAAAGTATTCCCGTGGGCGGCTATCTGTATTTACTTTTCCCTGCGCTTGGTCTCGTATTATGTGTGTTTCTTGTGCGTCAATTTTTTGGCGGACAGATCGAGAAGGGACTTGCGATGGTGTTGAAAGCCATTGCCCGTAAGTCTTCCTTTATACCTATGAGTCATTCCTACCTGCATGTTATTACAAGCACTGTTACGGTAGGGCTTGGGGGCTCTGCCGGTTTGGAAGCACCCATCGTTGCCACGGGTTCTGCTGTGGGCTCCAACCTTGCCAGGGTGAGCGACTTAAACTATCCCGAACGAACACTGGTGATTGCTTGTGGTGCTGCTGCCGGTATTGCTGCTGTGTTCAATGCACCCATTGCCGGGGTGATATTTGCCGTGGAGATTTTGCTGGCCGAAACAGTGGTGAGTTATTTTATTCCGCTGATCATTTCATCTGTTGCAGGTGTGTTGTGTTCCAAAATTATTCTGCAGGAAGACGTGCTGTTCAATTTCAGGCTACAGGAACAGTTTGATTATAGAAATGTACCGTTTTACATTTTACTCGGTGTGCTGGCAGGTTTTGTTTCGCTTTATTACGCAAAAGTTTTTAAAAAAGTAGAGGGCGGATTACATCATTCTAAAATGAATGCATATGTAAAAGCAGTGGTGGCGGGTTTGATATTGATGATAATGTGTTTTCTTTTTCCACCCCTGTTTGGTGAAGGGTATACAAGTGTGAAAGCAGTGGCAAGCGGTACTTTACAAACGTTTACAGATAACAGCCGGATGCTTTCGATATTCGACAACAACTGGGGCCTGTTCGCATTTACAGCATTGATCGTTTTATTCAAACCAATTGCTGCTGCAGTTACGATTGGTGGCGGCGGCAACGGCGGCAATTTTGCCCCTTCGTTGTTTACAGGTTCTTATTTAGGTTTTGCTTTTTCCAAGTTACTCAACAATACACCCTGGATAAAAATACCTGAAGGGAATTTTAGTTTGGTGGGAATGGCCGGAGTATTGAGTGGTGTGGTGTATTGTCCCTTAACGGCGGTGTTTTTAATAGCAGAGATCACCAATGGATATGAACTGTTTATTCCGCTCATGATCGTTTCATCTATCTCTTTTTTTATAGTAAAAAGCTACCAGCCCTTTTCCATGGAAACAAGAAAACTGGCGATGGAAGGACAAATTTTCACTCATAAAAAAGAACAAAATATTCTAACTTCCATCAGGCTGGAAGATATATTGACAGATGTATACGAAACAATTGCCATTGATAAAAAACTGAAAGACCTGGTTGAATTGATCAAAAGAAGTGAGAAAAATATTTTCGCTGTTACGGATACGAAGGGCCGTTTCGCAGGTATCATTGAGCTGAATGATGTGAAGCAGAAATTATTTCAGGCAGAATTACATGAGAAGGTATCCGTCAAAAGCCTGATGAAGAGACCCGCTGCTATTTTGGAAGAAGGACAGGATATGAGTGCCGTGATGGAGAAGTTTGATATTACACAAAGCTGGTACCTCCCTGTGCTCGACAAAGAGAGAAAATTTGTTGGCTTTATTTCCAAGACCAAACTCTTTAATAAATACAGGGAAATACTGGCACAACAGGCTGGCGATCTTTATGAGTCTTAAAATGCAAAAGCCACATGCAGCATCATCCGGTTATTGGCTTTGATAAATCCTTCTCCCAGGTTCTGTGATAAGGGAGTTTGCCAGTTTGCTCCAATAGCGATCTTATTAAAGTTTGTTTCCACACCAAATCCTCCTGATAATATTTTTCCTCCACTCAGATCAACTACAATACCTGCATCAAAATCTTTTGAAGACGTTTCATATTGCAGGCCGGCATTGGGTGCAATGGTCAGTTTTTTGATCTTTATTTTATAATATGCCTGTGTGGCCAGGCTAAGTTTGTTACCGTAAGTATAGTCGTACTTGTTACCAGTGTTAATTTTGTACTGCGCCGAAAAATTGATGCCGGCATCCATCAGCCGGGCATCATACATGGACGCTACAATAAAATCAGTGCTGGCTGTGCCCAACTGGAAAAGATTGGT
Source organism: Bacteroidota bacterium (assembly GCA_029561305.1). Taxonomy (GTDB): domain Bacteria; phylum Bacteroidota; class Bacteroidia; order Chitinophagales; family Chitinophagaceae; genus Ferruginibacter. The sequence continues at coordinate 4,541 of JAKQJG010000426.1, forward strand.
GTTCTGAGCCGTATTGTTTTTATCAACGGGATTGTATTCACCCGTGGGTAATTTTATTCCGCCACCCAGCCACAGGCTTTGCACAAAAAGCTTGTTTTTTAGCACCGTACTCTTTTTATTTATTAGCTGGTAGTAACCCGCCACTGTAATATCGCCGATGCCACTTTTACTGGCTGTGCCTGCCTGGTTAATCTTTTCATTAACACTATACGGCAACGTTAGCATCAACCGCCATTTATCGTTAAATGTCCAGCCACCCCACAGTTCGGCTATCTTGTATTTTTCATGCGTGGTGAGATAGGTGGCGGCACCATTTACACCAACATGAGAATGTAGTGAGTTATAACGGTAACGGATACCAACAATATGTTTATAAAAATCAGGCAGGATGCCGATATAGTTATTGCCTGCACCACATCCGCAGATATCACAGGCGGTGGCAGAGGCTGATACTACAAGTACTATAACAGATGTAAAAATGAATTTCTTCATTGGAAATAATTATTGCTCCGAAAGCATTTTGTTGGTGAGCAGGTACCGGTCGTTTAGTGTATTTAAGAACTGGATCAATTTTGTTTTCTCTTCCGGCAAAAATCGGATGCCCGCTCTTACAGGATCCTGTAATAACAGGGGATCAAGATTTTGTCTTGGTTCAATACCTGTTTGATAATGATTCAATACACCTTCCAGTGTATAGATCCTGCCATCATGCATATAGGGCGTAGTATATTCCAGGTTGCGCAGGCTGGGTACTTTAAATTTGAATTTGTCGGATTCATTCAGTGTAATGAAATACCTGCCCAGGTCATTGGCCGCATTCAAAGTAAGTCCGTTACTGCGGAATGATTCATCTGTAAATAATGGTTCCTTGTGGCAATCATTACATTTCTGTTTGAAGATGGTATAACCCTCCGCTTCATCCGCCGTAAAACTTGCCTCGTTCCGCATCACACTGTCATATTTTGAATTGTTACTGATGCACATCACCATGAACTGCGACAACGCTTTTAAAAAATTGGCTGTTGAAATATTATCAGACCCAAAGGCTTTTTTAAACAATGCCGGGTATTGCTGATGGTTTTGCAGCTTGCGAAGCACATTTGCCATCGTATCACCCATTTCTACCGGGCTGGTAATGGGTGCTATCGGCTGCAGATCGAGATCGGGTACTCCACCATCCCACATAAATGATTTTCCCCAGGCAATATTGGCAATACTTGGACTGTTACGGATACCTAATTGATCAAATATGCCATGGCTGGTTTTATGACCATGATGAGTGAAAGCAGATGTTTGAATATGACAGCTGCCGCAACTGATGGTATTATTAGAAGAAAGCAGGTTATCATAAAATAATTTTCTTCCGAGCTCAAATCCATCTTTTGTTACCGGGTTGTTTTCAAAACGATAAGTTGGTTCGGGAAAATAGGCCGGTTTTTGAAAACCGATAAAATAACTGTCAATAACTTCCTTTTTGCAGGCTACGACACCTGCAAAAAGGAAGACTATCACAAACCAGTACCTTCTGTTCATTTTTTCTTAGTTTTCAGTGTGGTCGTGGCTGAACATTTTAGTATAGTTATCAGCAATGGTGGCACTAAAAGGATCAACCATCACCATCGGGCGGGCTGCAATACTGAAATTGCTGGTGCCGTTAAACATTTTTAATATATCCACCATCAGGTGTACATTGGTTGATTTAGTGGATTTTACTTTTGGGGTACCCCTGCTTGTTAGGTCAATTGTTATCGTTTTTACATTGTTGATGGTGGCTGTTGACATACCGCCATACAAACCAATATGATATTGGTAATCACCCATAGCAGAAGCAGCTGATTGCCCCTCCATTTTAAAGAATATATAACCACTGTTCCAGCTCCAGTACATATCCGCACCAGCACCTGTTGGGTCAAGTACCCCGGTACGCTGGCTGATATCTTTGGTATTTCTTAAACTATCCACGCCGATGGTGAAAGTAAGTGATTTATATTCCCCTTCCGGTATTCGCACCACTGGCTCATGGGTATCTTCATCACTTTCGTCGATCAGGAAATAGCAACTGTCCTGGGGTACCACGTACTCCATCCCGTTTGTATTGGTGAGCTTAAAGTTACTTATATAATACTTCAATTTTGTAACATTGAAGGTTTCACCGGTGGGGTTGGTATAGCTGCCCGTAGTTAAAGCCAGGTCTGACGCACCTGCCACGTTGTCAAACTCAATGGATAAGGCCGCTTTTTTGCTGCTGTCATATTCAGATGGCATATTGTTATCTTTTTTGCAAGCCGTCATAATACAAACTACAGCGATGGCAGGTATAAATATTTTTTTCATTATAATCAGTAGTTTAAAAATTTTTTAATAATTGAGTGATGCTTTCGTAATTGATGTACAGTATGGCAATGACTATCAATACAAGTACAGCCTGTATCCCTTTTCGTACATTTTCAATTACGGGAAGCCTTTTTATCTGGCGTACCATAATAATTAACTGAATTGGATAAATAAGTAAATGTGCTTACTAAAGCAACGGCAAAATATATACAGCAGTTGCTTATGCCCTGTTTCCTGGCGGGTGAAAAATAGACCGGGGCATTTCCGCTGCTTTGCTTCCATCCAGTAAAGGATAGAGGGTTTTAATGGCAGGAATGCTGCAATGAAGTGTGGTAAAAAATGTTTTTGATGAGAGTACTTCCTCTTTATTATCAGTCTTTCTATCTGGATTTTGCTTGTCCTGCTTTTCTTCCTGTTGCAGTTTTTTCATTACCTGGCATTTACCATTACAATTCATTTTTGGCTTAGCCTTGTTTTCACAATTTTTGGCGTAGGCAGCTGTATTGGCATAATATCCAGCAACTATGAATGTTTTGCTGAATGTTTGCGCTACAAAAGCCAGTAGTAATATAAAGCCAGTATATTTCAGGTAATAAATTTCGCCAAAGATAAAGAACCGTCCCCATTTTTGATTATGATGGTAATCATAAGCGCAAAAAATTGTTGACACTAAAGGCCTTGTCTTTTGTTTTTGCCCTTTCATTTTATCTCTTACTTTTGAAAAATGCTGACAAACGATGTGCTGCTAAAAGCATTTGATCTGATGTGTGCTGCCAAAGCCATGGCTGCCATATATGAAAACAACCGGCAAACCTGCAAGTATGTTCACTCCACCTCACGTGGACATGAGGCCATACAATTAGCCACCGCTTTTCAATTGCAACCTTGCGATTATGTGAGTCCCTATTACCGGGACGAGAGCATGATGCTGGGGCTGGGTTTTAGTCCCTATACATTAATGCTGCAACTGCTGGCAAAGGGAGAAGATATTTTTACAGGCGGCAGGGAGTATTACAATCATCCCAATTACAGGGGCAGTGATAAACCCACCATCATTCACCAAAGCAGTGCCACTGGTATGCAGGCCATACCTGCTACCGGTATCGCACAGGGTATAAAGTACCTGGAGCAGATCAAAAAAGATATGGGACATACAGCACCGGTAGTTATCTGTTCATTGGGTGATGCTTCGGTAACAGAAGGGGAGGTGAGTGAGGCTTTCCAGTTTGCCGCACTGCACCAGTTGCCCGTTATTTACCTGGTACAGGACAATGACTGGGGTATCAGTGTGTCATCAGCAGAAGCAAGGACGAACAATGCATATGAATTTATACAGGGGTTTAAAGGCATTAACGCAGTAAGTATTGATGGAAGTAATTTTGAAGAGAGCTATACCACGATGCAGCAGGTGGTGAATGAAGTAAGGGAAAAAAGAATACCTTATTTGGTGCATGCTAAAGTACCCTTGCTGGGTCACCATACAAGCGGTGTGAGAAAAGAATTTTACCGCAGTGAAGCAGACCTGGAAAAGCATAGCCTCAACGATCCCTTTTATAAATTAAGAAACAGGTTGCTGGATATTGGTGTGGTGGAAGCGCACCTGCAATTTTTGGAAAAAACAAATACAGAAGCGATCGCCAAACATTTTGCCAATGCAGTGGCATCACCCGAACCCGATGCTGCAGCAGCGGAAGATTTTGTATTTGTGCCAACACCCATTACAGAAGAAAAAGGGGAGCGGCGGCCTGCCGGTAAGGAAAAAGTACTAATGGTGGATGCAGCACTGTTTGCCATTCGTGAAATAATGGAAGACCACCCTGAAGCCTTGTTGTATGGCCAGGATGTTGGCAGGAGGCTGGGTGGTGTTTTTCGGGAGGCAGCTACGCTGGCCGAACAGTTTGGCGATCATCGGGTTTTCAACACCGCCATACAGGAGGCTTATATCATCGGCTCTACAGTGGGCATGAGTGCCGTTGGATTAAAACCGATTGTGGAAGTACAGTTTGCAGATTATATCTATCCTGGTTTAAATCAGCTGGTTACGGAAATTTCAAAAAGCTGTTATTTAAGTTGTGGCAAATTTCCTGTACAAACTTTGATACGGGTGCCCATTGGTGCTTATGGTGGTGGTGGTCCTTATCATAGTGGTTGTGTGGAGAGTACGTTGTTGACAATAAAAGGCATTAAAATAGTATACCCTTCCAGCGCTGCAGATATGAAAGGTTTGCTGAAAGCGGCTTTCCTGGATCCTAACCCGGTGGTGATGCTTGAACATAAAGGCCTTTATTGGAGTAAAGTGCCGGGTACAGAGGAAGCCAAGACTGTTGAGCCTTCAAGAGATTATATTATTCCGTTGGGCAAAGGAAATATCGTGATGCAACCGGATGAAGATAAAGTGGATGGGGGGGAGAGTTGTTGTGTAATCACCTATGGTATGGGTGTGTACTGGGCTACGGCCGCTGCCAAAAAATTGCCTGGTCATGTGGAAGTGATTGACCTGCGTACATTATTTCCGCTGGATGAAGCATTGATCTTTGCCACAGTGAAAAAGCATGGTAAATGTTTGATATTGACAGAAGAGCAACAGAATAATTCCTTTGCAGAGGCGCTTGCGGGCAGAATATCCAAACATTGTTTTAAAAACCTGGATGCACCGGTAGAAGTATTGGGAGCGGCGAATGTGCCTGCCATACCGATGAATGTGGGGCTGGAACAGGCGGTATTGCCGAATGCAGAAAAGGTTTATCAAAGGTTATTGGAATTGTTAAGCTTCTAAAATCAAAAAACCTCTCGTAAGAGAGGCTTTAAGTACCGGGGAGCAGACTTGAACTGCCGACCTCAGGGTTATGAATCCTGTGCTCTAACCAGCTGAGCTACCCCGGCGTTATTTTGGGCTGCAAATATAGGAGAAATGCATAAAAAACAGGGTTTATTTTTACATTGATAAA
>JAKQJG010000428.1 GCA_029561305.1 Bacteroidota bacterium
GCCCTTACAGCTACGGGGATAGCGCCGGACTCACACCGGCTTCCCTTTTAATCCCGGTATGACCCGGGAACCAATATTCGCTGCAAATGTGCAGCAAACAGTTACATCTTCCAAATTAAACATTCAACAATGTGCAAAAAAAATCCCCGGCATTTGCCAGGGACTTTATATCAGATCATTTTGTTTTTAGTCTTGTTGCCTGCACGCTCCCACAATCGTATGGAAAGTGTCATGCGCCTTGGTGATCAGCACCATCAGGTCTGCATCACTGCGGTTTGACAACACTGCTTTATGTACAGCGCTGCAATCGGTCACCAGTCTCCTCAAAGCATCTTTTGTTTCTTTTAATTTAAACTGCTCCTCCGGTATAGAGGATTTCTGCCAGGTTCTTGCTGCATTGAACAGGGTCTCAGCATTTGCTTTTAACGGAGCAAAATTACCTTCTTCTGCCGGGTGAAAAGAGGCAGACATAATAGTGTGAAATTCTTTTAACTGCGGCCAGTTAACTTTTGACTGCTGCGCAAATGTAACAGCCGGTACAAAGGCCATTAATATAACCGCTAATTGTATTGCTTTTTTCATGCGTTTTTTATTTGTACAAACATAAGGAATTTTTGTGCAAGTTTGAAAGGGGTGATTTTGAAGCAGTGTCTCATTTTGAAAATATGCAAACGAAGTTGACTTTGCCCTGCGATCTCCTCATTCCATGCCTGCCGGCAGGCCAGGCTGTGTGGGACTATTGGCACGCTGAGGGGCAGAGATCGCAGCGTTGCTTTGCAACCAGATAGCTGTTGCAAGGCTTTGCAGCACAGCGGGAAATTATCCTATCTTAGAATAATGGAAAACCGTTCCAATAAATTGAATTTGTTTTCTTTTACCATGATCGTGATCGGGCTGGTAATTGGCATGGGAATATTCCGGACGGCTGCTACCAGTGCCAAAGATGCCATTGCCCCCTCCGTTTATTTCAGTGCCTGGATAGTGGGTGGTATTGTGGCGCTTTGCGGTGCCCTTACCTATGCAGAGATCGGCAGCCGGTATCCTGTTACAGGCGGATACTACAAAATTTTTGCAAAGGCATACCATCCCAGTATTGCCTTTGCCATTAACTGTCTCATACTGGTAAGTAACGCTGCCAGCCTTAGCGGTGTGGCTTTGATCGGGAGTGGCTATCTGCTAAGGCTGTTTCCCGGCAATTTTACAGACATAGATAAGGCGTTGGTGAGCACGGCTGCCATCATTGCTTTTTATGTAATCAACCTGATGGGACTGCGGATGAGTTCGAGAACACAAAATGTGCTGATGACCATCAAGATCATCATGGTGATTGTATTGATCGCTGCTTTATTTTTTCCGTCAAGGTATGCAGAGCAGTTACCCGCATTATCAAATCTTCAAATTGAGCCATCTTCAAATTATACCGCCTGGATCAAAAGCCTTGGCATCAGCCTGATCGCCGTTTCGTTTACCTATGGAGGTTACCAGCAAACCATCAATTTTGGCAATGAAGTGCAACGCCCTGCTAAAAATATTCCTAAAGGAATCTTTATTGGTATCGGTATTATTATCCTGCTCTACCTGTTGGTAAACCTGAGTTATTACAAACTCATAGGTTTTGAACAAATGAAAGGCGAAAAAGAAATTGCTTATGTGGTGATGCATAAAATTTCGGGAACCACCGGCGCTACTATTTTTTCGGCATTTCTTTTTTTAGGTGTGCTGGCCTATGTAAACGGTTTACTCATGAGCAACCCAAGAGTGATGTATGCCATGGGGGAAGACCGCAGCCTGCCGAAAATTTTTACGCTGCAAAATAAAAAGAACCAGGCATTTACTTTTTCGTTGACAGTATTTGCCATTATCTGCATCATCATTTTGTATTTTTCCCAACAGTTTGAAAAGATACTCACTTTTACTATTTTTTTAGATTGTTTTGGAATGGTATTGAGCAGCGCTACTATTTTCTGGTTTAGAAAAAAAACAAATGAACTGGATAATACCGGCATTTACAAAATGAAATGGTTTCCGTTGATGCCGGTGATATTTATGCTGGCTTATTTATTTGTTGGAATAAGCATTGCTATTGATGATCCGCAGGCAGCCATTACCGGGTTGATATTACTGGCTGTGTTTACAATTCTCTATTTTGCATTTCACCCAAAAAAGTCTTTATAACATGTTGCAGAAACTTCGTACAATTATTTATCATGTAAGTGATTTAAGCAAAGCCAAAGAATGGTATGCTAAACTAACAGGCTTACAACCTTATTTTGATGAGCCTTTTTATGTTGGTTTTGATATTAATGGTTTTGAACTTGGCCTTGACCCGGATATGGCAGGTATCAAAGACGGCAACCATACAGTTTGCTACTGGGCTGTGGAAGACATACGGGCTGCGGTTGAAAAAGCCGTTGGTTTACATGCGGTGGTTGTTTCCCCTGTTACCAATGTTGGCGGCAGTACCGAAGTAGCAGTAGTGGAAGATCCGTTTGGAAATCATATTGGCTTTATTTGTGGAGCATAATTTTAAAATATGGACATTTCTTACATTATCAACGAGCTGGCAGAAGACAGGGAACAATACTTTAATGCAGTGGCGCCCCCGATCATGCAGACCAGCAATTTTGCATTTAAAAAAGTAGACGAACTGCGGAATGCTTTTGCAGATGAGTACGG
>JAKQJG010000246.1 GCA_029561305.1 Bacteroidota bacterium
ATTTTCCCAATATTTCTACAAGTCACATCCTTTTCTTTGAAAATCATTGAAGATCTATTGGTCAATAAAATGGAACATCATTTGATGAATTCTTTCGAATTGTTGAAAAGGAAATCATCCAGTAGTGAATGATTCCAGGATATCTTATTATTTTTCTCCACACACAAAATCGTCACATGAAGAATGCAAACAAAAAAACGCCCGGTGGTGAAACCCATCAAACTACGGATGACGCACACCCGTATTTAACCAATAACCAGGGCATGCATATTGCCGATAACCAAAACAGTTTAAAAGCTGGTGAGCGGGGACCAGTACTGCTGGAAGATTTTATCCTTCGTGAAAAAATATTTCATTTTGATCACGAGCGGATCCCGGAACGCATTGTACATGCAAGGGGCTCGGCTGCTCATGGTTTTTTTGAATTGTATGAATCCCTGTCCGACATCACCAGGGCAGATATCTTTCAACGTGCAGGAGAAAAAACGCCGCTCTTTACAAGATTCTCTACGGTGGCTGGCGGCGCCGGCTCTGTAGATACGCCGAGAGACGTACGTGGCTTTGCAGTAAAATTTTATACCAAGGAAGGCAACTGGGACCTGGTAGGTAACAACATTCCAGTATTTTTTATACAGGATGCCATTAAATTTCCCGACCTGGTGCATGCGGTGAAAATGGAAGCTGACAGGGCTTATCCGCAGGCAGGAAGTGCACATGATACTTTTTGGGATTTTGTTTCACTGATGCCGGAAACTTCGCACATGATCATGTGGGCCATGAGCGACCGCACCATTCCAAGGTCTTTAAGAACCATAGAAGGTTTTGGCGTACACACATTCAGGTTAGTCAATGCAAAAGGTAAATCGACCTTTGTGAAATTTCACTGGAAGCCAAAACTTGGTTTGCAATCTACCGTTTGGGATGAGGCATTAAAATTACAGGCAGCCGACAATGATTATCACCGCCGTGATTTGTTTGAAGCTATCGACAGTGGTAATTTTCCAGAATGGGAACTGGGTTTGCAATTGTTTGATCAAAAGACCGCAGACAATTTACCTTTTGATGTACTCGATCCAACCAAACTTATACCGGAAGAAGTTGTGCCGGTAAGAATTGTGGGCCGCATGGTTCTTGACCGTAATCCCGATAATTTTTTTGCAGAAACCGAACAGGTGGCTTACTGCCCGGCCAATATTGTGCCTGGTATAGATTTTACCAATGACCCCTTACTGCAGGGAAGGCTGTTTAGTTATTTAGATACGCAGAAATCGAGACTAGGTACAGCTAACTTTCACCAGATCCCCATCAATGCACCTAAGTGTCCTTTTATGAATATGCAGCGGGATGGTATGATGCAGATGCAGGTTCCGAAAGGCCGTGCTAATTACGAGCCCAATAGTTTGGATATGGCAGGAGAGGAGCCGGGTCCGAGAGAATGCCCGGTTACAGGGTTCAGCAGTTTCCGCGGCAGACCAGAAGAAGAAGAGCAGGGTGATAAATTACGCATCCGTCCGGCATCTTTTGCTGATCATTACAGCCAGGCAAGGATGTTTTTACATTCACAAACTGAAAATGAACAGGCGCATATGGCATCGGCAATGGTATTTGAATTGTCCAAAGTAACTTTGGAACATGTGCAAATGAAAGTGCTGGCCAATTTCCGTAATGTGTCGGAGAATTTTGCAGCCCGTGTTGCCAAAGGGCTGGGTCTTCCTTTACCGGCAAAAACGCCTTCTGCTCAACCTGTGCAGGATTTCAAACCATCACCGGCCTTATCCATTCAAAAAAATATGAAGGAGATGTTGAAGGGAAGATGTGTTGGGATACTCATTAACGATGGTAGTGATGCAGGAATTATTGACAAACTGCAAAAAGAAATTAAAAAAGCCGGTGGCTCAAGTAAATTAGTTGCACCCAGACTTCATGGTATCGTACTGAGTGATAAATCAAAGATAAAAGTTGACGGGCAATTGGCAGGTACACCTTCGCAGTTGTTTGATGCGGTTGCTATCGTTTTATCTGAAGCTGGCACGGCACAGTTGCTGAATGAAGGGGCAGCGATACAATGGGCCATGGATGCATTTGGTCATTTAAAAGCCATTGGATTTAATAAGGACGCCAGGCCATTACTTGATAAAGCCGGTGTAGCGGCAGATGAAGGCGTGGTTGAAACGGGAAAGCAATTTATTACTGCGGCAGCAAAACGTTTTTTTCAGCGGGAGCCTTCTGTGCGCAAATTGGCATAAACATTAGAAATAGTACAAGCTAAAAAGCCAGCAACCAGGTTGCTGGCTTTTTAGCTTGTAAAGTATCCAATACACAAAGGATTTTTTTCATTAACCAGATTTGGGTAGTGCACTTCACACCCGTACAATGTTTGCCACAGGTGCTGCATTATATTCCCTTTTTTTTAGGAAAAATATTGAAATAAATAGGTAGCGGGTTATGGCCCGATTTAAGCTTCTATAAAATATTATCACAAAAATCAAGGTATGAAGATCTTCAAATCTAAAATGGTACAAGGTGGTATTGTGAGCATGATATTTACCTGTGTACCGGCAATCGTTCTGGCGCAGGACAGCAGTAGTGCCGCCAGCACGTCAACTGATGTAAACGAAGTAGCTTTAATTACTGATCAATCTTCTATGCAAACGTGGGTATACATACTGGGTGGAATTTTAGCATTGGGTATTATAGTTGCGATGAGCTTAAGGAAAAAGAAGGTGATAACACCCCTGGTAACAAGAGATAAAGGGGCTGCGTCAAAAATATAATCAGCGTACCTCTTCTTAATATACATATTCATTCACTTTTAAAAACATTTTCTATGAGTAACATTCTTTATTTAGTAGCAGTTGTTCTGATCATCGGTTGGCTGATAGGTGTATTTGCATACAGCGTTGGAGGCATCATACATGTTTTGCTTGTAATTGCTGTAATAGCAATAATATACAACCTGGTGACTGGACGAAAGGCGTTGTAACGTTGGTTAATCTGAAAAAGAAATCACCAGCCAAACAAGCCTGGAATGACGCTTAGTCAAAACAGCATTTTTAGAGCCAGCCGTTGTGCTGGCTTTTTTCATGTTTATGTTTGCTAAAAGGATTCCGGGTAGAAAAGTTGTTGCGGGCCTTTGCGCCGGGAGCTTTGTTTTTTACTCATTTTTTGTCCTGTTTTTAGTTGACTTATCCACTTTTTTGGAGTCGACCTATTTCAGGACTATCCATACTCTCATCAGCAAGTTTGAAGTACTCATTGCAGCTTTGTAGGTAACAGTTGCAATGAAAAGTGGAAAAATCAACGCCATCAATTTTGGCGCCTGTTAATGCTGTTGAAGCTGCTTGAGGTGTAAGGTTCAGACATCCTCCATTATTTTCATTATCATACTGAGACCGCTTACCTCGGTTACTAACCGTTCACTAATTCTTAACCAGCTTATTAAAAATACAGCATTACATTTACCTCCTCATAAAGTATAGCTTTTGATAAAAAAGCTTAACCCCCGTTGGTTTCTACTATTCGGGGCTTTTTTTTAAATTAGAAATGAACAGGGTAGGGCTCCAGAGGAAATTCAAAATATCCAGTCAAAACAAAGCCGGTTCAAATAAATCATGTCTGACAGAAACGGAGCCTGTAGTAAACTGTAAATTCCGTCCTCTTTATGAGGTAAATGAACCTCATTAATTCCCCGTTTTATAATATTGAATACTATTAAAAAATCTGGCACGGGTTTGTACTTATTGGTTTTAAATTATTAATTATGGAAACGACAACATCAACAACAAAAAGCGTTTTGAACGACCTGGTGCTCATTAACAATGACCGCATTGCAGGATACGAAAAAGCATTGGCAGAATTAAAGTCAGACGAACATGCTGAAAACCTGGATCTGAGTTCACTTTTTCAGAGTATGATCGATCAGAGCAGGCAATTCAGGAATGAGTTAGGAACAGAAGTTCAGGTACTGGGAGAGGATATGGAAGAAGGAACCAT
>JAKQJG010000247.1 GCA_029561305.1 Bacteroidota bacterium
AACAAAGGCACCTTTAACAGCCGCTTCCGGACCGCTGTACTCCGTACCCCACATTGGATGACTTGCCACAAATCTTTTCCGCATGGGATGATCAGTTAAAGAGTGGCATAACACTGCTTTTGTTGACCCTCCATCTACTACAATCTGGTTTTCGTTTACCAGGTCCATCACCTCTTTCATCACTGGTAGCGTCGCATCCACCGGAATGGTTACATAAATAAAATCACTTTGCTTTACCGCCTCCTCCAATGATAGCGCTTCATCGATCAGCCCCAGTTCAATTGCTTTATCCAGGCTTGATTTTGACCTGCCAACACCAATGATCTTTTTGGCAAATCCTTTTTCCTTCATCGCCAGGGCAAATGAACCTCCGATTAAACCAACACCAATAATTGCAACATTGTTAAACATGAGGCCTTCTTTTTAATTATTGATGATTAATCAATCATCTTTTGAATTCTCTGTATCGCTTCTTCAAATTTTTCTTCCGTACTGCATAAACTCACTCTTACAAAGCCATCACCGGCACTACCAAAAATACCACCGGGTGTAATAAAAACACTGGCTTCCTGCAATACTTTATCACTTACGTCAAACCCATTTTTATAGTTTGCAGGAATGGAGGCCCATACAAACATGCCCACCTGTGTTGTATCAAACTCACACTGGAGAAGGTTTAACAGCTCAAACACTTTTTTCCTGCGCCCGGTATACACTGCGTTTACTTCATCATGCCATTCTTTGCCCAGCTCCAGGGCTTTTGCAGCTGCCAGCTGAGCAGGCAAAAACATACCACTGTCCATATTGCTCTTAAACTTTAGTACATCATCAATTTTTTCTTTTGCACCAACCAGCATGCCCACTCTCCATCCGGCCATATTATGCGATTTGCTTAATGAGTTCAGTTCAATCACCACATCTTTGGCGCCTTCCACACTTAACAAACTCACCGGGTTATCATTTAAAATAAAGCTGTAAGGATTATCATGTATTAAGAGGATGTTGTTCGCTTTTGCAAATGCAACCAATTGCTCAAACATTTCCTTTGACGGCAATTGCCCGGTTGGCATTTGCGGATAATTTACAAACATGGCTTTTACCTGCTTGCCTGCCATCAATTGTTTAATGGCGAAAAAATCAGGAAAGTAGTTATTGCTCTTTTTTAATTCATAATATAATGGTTCAGCTCCAGCGATCTTTACTGCACTGGCGTATGTTGGATAGCCTGGATTAGGTATTAATACAGCATCCCCTTCCTGAAAATAGGTCATACAGATATGCATGATACCTTCTTTGCTGCCTATCAGCGGCAGTATCTCT
>JAKQJG010000249.1 GCA_029561305.1 Bacteroidota bacterium
TAAATAAAAAACCGGCAAGTTACTTACATCGCACCGCTCAACCATCTACCCTTGCTACCTTCCGGTCCTGGGGGAGTTCAACAGGAGCTGGTCGTATAAGACTTGCCGGGGCGCAAATATAGGAGAATAATCAAAACATCAACATTGATCCTGCAAATCTCTTGTCAAAATATATTGAAAGGAATTTTGAGCAACTACCGCAAGATCGATCCAGCGTGGAAATTCTGTAAAGACTGGCATGATATTTACTCTATCGTAATGTGTTTCTCCTGATAAAGCCGCTACCGGAATAAAATAATATCATCATTTTATGACAGGCTTTTACAGGTATATTATATCCTTCGCCATTACCCATATTTTTTTTGCCGTATTTCTTTTTTTCGGACTTGGCATTTTTACTGAATTGCCATACGACGAGCAGGAATTTATCTATCCTTATATTTTTTATCTCTGTATCATTGGCACCTTGCTTCAGTCGCTGGTTTTTACCGCCATTTCTCACTTTACTGAAATTACAGGGATAAGTTTCTTCATAACCGCATTGGTCGTAGAATTGTTAGTTGCAAACAGCTTATTCTTTTACTTTATTGGCAACCAGGGTTACACGGAAGAATTAATTGATTCCATCCTGATGAATGCAAGTCTGCTGGCTGCCTTTTTTATTATGATGCTTATAAGAGAATACCAGGCGCAGGAATTGTGAGGAAGATGTGGTACGGGCTGTTCTGTTTCCCCATTAAAATGACAGCCACGGTCTTTAAAAACTGATGCCCGGCCTGTCTGTTCTTGAGCTAACCCTGGCGATACCCACCAATTGGTCGCTTTGATCAGTGAACGATTTATAATATACTAAAACAGTGTAAACGTTCTCTGTTTCCCAATAGTTGCCCTCGAGCGCTGTTTTCTGAGAGGGGTCATTTTTATCAAGCAGCATATACGTGTAGTCGTAATAACCCTGCTTTAAAAACTGTTGGCCTTCATAGATGTTCTTCTCCGCATTAAAAACCATTTTATTGGCGTCGCTGTATTCATAATTGGTTAACTGTCCTACCAGGAAAAGGTCTTTATCCTTGTATTCTTCCCGTGCCGGGGGTGCAAAACTAAAATGTACGGTGGCATAATCTCCCTGCCAATAGGGATTGATGCTTTCGTAAGTGGTACTCCAGTATAGTCCGTTCATGTCTTTGTAATAAATATATCGCTGCCCTCCACGATCCGTATCCGGTTTCATAAAAATGTCCACGCTGGTCTTTTTGTCTTCCTTCCTTTCTATCCTGTCGCTCAGCAAACGAAGACTCCTGAGGTCCAACCAGCGCCATTCTTTTCCTCCGGGAAAAACAAAATTGTTTTCGGTATTGTACTCCAGCACATTGCCTCTAACAAAAGTGGGCATCACTTGCTCACCTTGCGCAATATCCCATCGGTAATTCTGCAGCACTTTTACTTTAACCTGGCGGTTGGCATCAAAGCTGTTGAGCCCTTGCACATTCACCGAAAATTTTACACGCTGGTGTGTATTGAAAGATTGCGGGCCAAATGGCTGTATCACCTGTGCGCTTAATTGGGCCTTCGGTTCCAGCACCAGCAGGCCTCTTGTAAAAACAGTTTTAGAAGTATCCCCATCTAAAAAAACTTTCAGCAGGTAATTGCCGCTGCGGGAAGGAACAGAATTGGCTTCCGGCAGTATGGCCTGGTAATGTGTATAACGGGTAAATGCGATAGATGATATCCGGTAGGTAGTAATACGTTGCTGTGTAAACCCTTTTACAAAATCAAAAGAGCTTAAATTAACAGGACGCCAGTTGTAATCACATAACTGGTACGTATAGTAGTACGTTTTTACGTTGGCATCCAGATCATCGAAATGAAGTTCCAACCTGTCGCCACTATTGAGTTTGTACACCGGCATCGTTTCATGATCACCATACATGTGAAAGCGGATGGTTTTTATCTTATCATTGTACACAATATCCGGACTCACTTGTGCATTGAGTACAAATGGTAAAAGAAATGAAAACAGAACAGGGAACTTTTTTAAAAACATCGTATGCTGATTAAAATATTTATTTTTGAAAGATAACAAAAATTATTCCTATTGAATCTTGCTGCATTTATTGCTAAGCGTATATCCTTTAACAGTGAAAAAACATTTTCACGTTTTATTATAAGATTGGCCACTGTGGCAACTGCTATCAGTGTGGCGGTGATGATAGTGGCGCTTAGTTTTTTCAACGGTTTTGAGCAGGTGGTGAGTAATAAAGTGTTCAGTTTCCAGGGGCATTTGCAGGTGAAAGAAGATATTGAACTGAGAGCCGGACTTTCGGAGGACTATGTGATTACCCGGAACCGCAACGTAGAGACCTTTATCAGCAAATTGCCGGAAGTGCAGTCAGTGGAAAGTTATGCCAACAAACTGGTGGTATTGACACATGAAGACGAGATCATCAGCATCGTGGCAAAGGGAATTGACAGTTCCTTCAATGCCACAAGACTGACTCCTTTTTTAACAGAAGGCAGGTGGATCAATCTGCCTGACAGTGGCTACAGCGAAGAGATCAATATTTCCGCTTATATGGCCAATGAGTTAAAAGTGAAAGTCAATGACAGGCTGCTTTCTTTTTTTATACAAAAAGACGGTACTAAAAGAACACGTAAACTTACCGTTGTTGGTATTTATAAAACCTCTATTGAAGAATACGATAAGCAATTGGGCATCTGCGATCTGAACCTGATCCGCCGCCTTAATGGCTGGCAGGCCAACCAGATCGGTGGCTATGAAATTTTCCTGCATGATTTTAACAAAGCTGAAGCAGTGAGTGCAAAAATTAAAGAAGGCACACCACCTGAATGGTACAGCAAAACATATAAAGAAATAAATCCCACCATATTTGACTGGCTGGCGCTGCAAAGCCGTATAAAATATATGCTGATTGGTATAATGATGGTAGTAGCAGTAGTAAACCTCATCACCTGCCTGCTCATCATTGTTTTGGAAAGAACCAAAATGACCGGTATTTTAAAAGCCCTGGGCGCAGGTAATTGGGTAATACAGCAGGTATTTCTATACAATACCATTTTGATTGCGGGTGCAGGTATTATTGCAGGCACTTTGCTTGGTTTGGGTATTTGCTGGCTACAGGAAAAAACCGGGTTTATTAAACTGGATGAAGAAGCCTATTATATGAGCAGTGCCCATGCACAGGTAATCTGGTGGCAGGTTTTGCTGGTAGATGCAGCTACTCTGTTGGTTTGCTTTGCCACACTCATTATACCCACCTTTTTTGTAAGAAAAGTCAAACCCGTAAAGGCTATTCAATTCCGGTAATACCGCACACAAGATCAAATCCATTCCCCAAATAAATAAAACATCCGTCCTTAGCTATAAGTGCCTGCCAGTATGACACAGGGTTACGCTATAAATACCTATTTTTGCCATCCAATTTTTTGCAATGGAACTGTTAGAAGGTATTAATATCAAAGAACACGACGAGAACAGGCAAGGCGAGGCATTTGCCCCGGCAATAGATACCGATGGCATTTTCAAAAAACATTTCTATATAGAAAGTTACGGCTGTGCGATGAATTTTGCAGACAGCGAGGTGGTTGCTTCTATACTCCAACAAAATGGTTTTGGTGCTACAAAGGACCTGGAAGAGGCTGATCTTATTTTTGTCAACACCTGTTCTATCAGGGAAAAAGCCGAACAAACCGTAAGAAAAAGGTTGACCGAATTCAAGCGGCTTAAGAAAACAAATCCTTCCCTTTTGGTAGGTGTATTGGGCTGCATGGCGGAAAGGTTAAAAGAAAAATTTTTACAGGAAGAAAAACTGGTTGACCTGGTTATTGGGCCGGATGCCTATAGAACCCTTCCTCAACTGATACAGGAAGCAGAAACCGGGCAGAAAGCAGTCAACGTGTTACTGAGCCGCGACGAAACCTATGCTGATATTTCTCCCGTGCGCTTAAACAGTAATGGTGTCAATGCGTTTGTCAGCATCATGAGGGGGTGCAACAATATGTGTTCTTTTTGTGTGGTGCCATTTACCAGGGGTCGTGAAAGAAGCCGGGATGC
>JAKQJG010000250.1 GCA_029561305.1 Bacteroidota bacterium
GGCGAAAAAATAATTTTAACGAAGCCATTGCTACCAGCCAGGTGCTGCTGGCACTGGCAGAAGAACATCGTGATATAACGGGACTTATCAAAGGAAGGATGGACATGGGTGCTGCACACCACATTGTATCTAACCAGCCAAAGGAAGGATTGAAGTGGTATTACAAAGCCCTGGATCTATTAAGTACAGCGGAGCTAAAAGCGAAATACAGCAGCGTATATCAGAATATTGCTATTGCTTACGACGACCTTGAATTAAAAGACTCCATCTTTAAATACCTGGAACTGGGATTACGGTATGCCCGGCTGGGAGATAACAAGGCAAACCTGGCAAGGGCGCTCAGGCTTTATGGTTCTATTATGGCCGACTACAGCAGGATCAAAGAAGCTGAACCCGCTTTTAAAGAAGCCATTGAAGTTCAAAAAAGCATTGGTGATATTTTTGGTACAGTAAGAGCGATGCAGGGCGAAGCTGACTTTTATGCCAGTACCAACAGGAATGAAGAAGCAATTAAAATTTATATTGAAGCCCTGGAAATCGCTGAAAAAAATGGCTTGTCTGTGATGATGCTGAATGACCTGAATAAAAATCTTTCACTCAGTTACAATGCAGCAGGCAATTATAAAAAAAGTAATGAAGTACTGCAAAAAATGCTGGCGATAAAGGACTCAAATTATAAATTAAATTCAGCGCAGTCGCTTGCAGAAATGCAAACAAAGTTTGACGTTCAGAAAAAAGAAACATTGATCGCAAAACAAAAACTTGACCTATTAAAACAAAACCTCCTTTTGTATGGCAGCGCAACGGCCACCCTTATCCTGCTTTCCTTTTTAGCTTACCGTTTTAAAAAATACAAACAGCAGCAGAAATTACACTTGGCTGCAATAATGGAAGAAGAAAAAAGACAGGGTGAACTGGCGATGAAGGCTGCTGAAGAAAAAGAACGCAAACGCATCGCAGCCGAACTGCATGACAACCTGGGTGTGCAGGCCAATGCAATTTTACATAACAGCACTTTATTGGTGGAAGGGAACAGCGATAATAAACATGTGGTGGCAGACCTGCAGGAAACCGCCAAAGAAATGCTCTTGAACCTGAGAGAAACCTTATGGGCCATGAAAGCGACTGATGTGGCGGCCGCTGATCTGTGGCTGCGTATCATCAGCTTTATGAAACAAATGGGCAGGCATTATACCTCCCTGAAATTTGTGATAGAAGGAGAAGCGCCGAAAGACCTGTTACTGCCGTCGAACAGGGCGCTGAACATTGTGTTAGTATTGCAGGAAACAGTTAATAATGCTGTAAAACATGCCGGAGGTACCAACATCATTGCAAGCAGCCGTTTAGTCAATGGCCAATGGCTGATTGCGGTGCAGGATGATGGTAAAGGTTTTAATAAGAATATTGCAAAAGAAAAAAATGACACTTATGGTTTAAGCAATATACAGGAGAGGGCCGCGGCAGGTAATTTTACTTACGCAATAGATACTGCTGAAGGCAACGGTGTAAAAGCAACTATAGCTGTGAGTATGTGAAGAACGTTTTGAACCAGTGGAAGCATTTTGCGTAAAATGTTGCTGATTACGAAAGGTTGCAACAAGAACAGGTATTCAATTAAGCTTTGCCAACCTCAACAAGTATCCATTTGGAGTAATGTTTCGTATTTTTTTGAAACGATTTTTGTAAAAATATTTTTATGATAAGAGTAGCGATTGTAGATGATAAAATAAATAACCGGAAAGTGATCACTGATAAATTATCAAGAAATAATTTTTTCACACTTGCATTCCAGGCAGTAAATGGTGAAGATTTTTTAATACAGATGAGGCAGTTGCCCGAAGACGACCGTCCGCATATTGTGCTTATGGACCTGGAAATGCCGGAGATAGATGGTGTATCTGCCATCGGTACTGCTTCATCGCTGTACCCGGATATAAAATTTGTAGTGCTCACTATATTTGATGATGATGATAAAATATTCAGGGCGATAAAAGCAGGGGCCTGTGGCTATTTGCTGAAGGAAGAGAGCAGCGAAGTGATCATTGATATGCTGATGAACCTCTGGGAAAGCGGCGCTGGCCCCATCTCACCCAGCATTGCCTATAAAATTTTGCAGATCGTACAGCGGCCAGTGGCAGCTGGTGAAAAAGAAAAAGCAGATCCTAATCTTTTTCAATTAAGTGAGCGGGAAAAAGAAATTCTTCAATTGCTGAGCCAGGGGCTTGACTATAAAGAGATAGCTTCCAAAGTGTTTATCAGCCCCAACACCGTAAAAAAGCATTGTATCAATATTTATCAGAAACTGCATGTAAACAGCAAGGCGCAGGCTTTGAGAATCGCTTATACAAAGGGTTTGATATAAAAAAGTCCAGCTATCTGCCGGACTAAAATTATCAATTATCATTTAACCAATTATCACCTCAACACCTCCCGGCTAATAACCAGTTTCTGTATCTCACTCGTTCCTTCCCCAATGGTACATAACTTACTGTCACGATAAAATTTCTCCACGGGGAAATCTTTCGTATATCCATAACCGCCAAAGATCTGCACAGCATCCGTACTCACTTTCACGGATACCTCGCTGGCAAAGTACTTGGCCATGGCAGCCTGTTTGGTCATTGGCAAACCTTTTATTTTGAGATCACAAGCCTGGTTGATCAACAGGTCAGCGGCTGTAATTTCGGTTGCCATATCTGCCAGTTTAAAACTGATGCCCTGGAAATTCGCAATCGGCTGGTCGAACTGGTGCCGTTCCTTTGCATACTGCACCGATGCTTCGTAAGCCCCCTTGGCAATACCGGCACTCAATGCTGCAATAGAAATTCTTCCGCCATCCAGCACCTTCATGGCTTGTTTAAAACCCTCGCCCACCTTTCCCAACCGTTGTGTATCTGGTATACGGCAATTATCAAAAATCATTTCTGCCGTTTCGCTTGCCCTCATGCCCAGTTTGTTTTCTTTTTTACCACCGCTAAAACCTGGCGTGCCACGTTCTACCACAAATGCAGTAGAATTATCTTTTGCCCTTGGTTCTCCAGTACGGCAAATCACCACCGCCACATCACCGCTTTTGCCATGTGTTATCCAGCTTTTGGTACCATTCAATATCCAATGATCACCCTCCTGTACTGCAGTAGTTTTCATATTGCCCGCATCACTGCCTGTGTTGGGCTCCGTAAGTCCCCAGGCACCTAAATGTTCGCAGGTGGCCAGTTGAGGTAAATATTTTTTCTTTTGCTCCTCATTGCCAAAAGTGAGAATATGACCCGTGCAAAGTGAATTGTGCGCCGCAACTGATAAACCGATGGATCCGCACACTTTGGAAATTTCCTGGATTATTACATTGTATTCAAAATAACTCAAGCCTGTGCCGCCATATTCCTCTGGTACCAGCACACCCATCATACCCAGTTTACCCAATTCTTTAAAAATATGCAGGGGAAATTCCTGGCTTTCATCCCATTCCATTACATGCGGCCTGATATATTGATTGGCAAAATCCCGGGCAGTTTGAGCTACCTGCTGTGTTAATTCGCTTTGTTGAAAATTCATATAGCTGATGATTCGGCTGCAAGATAATGGAATTTTTAACAGAGGCTAACGGTTGTTAGCTTTTAAAGGCAGTTTAATCAACCTTCACATACGGCAATAGCTTCCTATAAACATCTTCTGTAATTAACATGATCTTTTTCAGGTCTTTCACAGCAGGAAAGTTTCCATGCTGTGCCCGGTATTGAAATATGGCATTACCGATTGTATATTTTATATAAGGGTGTGCTTTCAGCTCGTCAATGGTGGCCGTATTAATGTTCACCTGGCGAAGGGAAGTATTATTCAGACTCAGCCTTGGTTTCAATTTCTGAAAAGTGGAATCGGGCAATCCAAAAGTTTCACCTACCTGGTCAATGGTATAAAAGCCCCCAAGCTTATCTCTGAAGGTGACAATCCTTTGCGCCAGTTTACTTCCTATACCCGGCAAGGCAATAAAGGCTGTTGTATCAGCTGTATTGATATCAATAACTGCAGGTGTGTAGGTCTTCTTTTCATATACAGGTCTTTCTGCAGACACATATTCTTTCTTTTCGATCTGGATATAAGGAATAAGCCTGCCTGCCAGTTCTTCATTCAGCCCCCATATCTTTTTTATGTCTTCCGCTTTGTAAAATTTACCCCCCTTGGATAAAAAGTTTTTGATGGTGCTGATCGTTTTTTCCCTGACACCCAGCCGTTGCCAGCCTTTTTCATCCAACGTATTGGGGTCAAAATGAAACAACTCTCCTTTCCACGGTTGCTGATCCTGATATTTTTTTTCGTATGGCTGGTTATAAGGTTGATACACATCATCTCTTTCATCAAACTTCTTTTTGAATTTATAAGCGCTGTCTGTCTTTTTAATTTTAAGAGCCGCCAGTTCTTTTTCAAACTCACTATGATCGTACCGGGCAGGTTTAATAAACCAGCTTAACAAGGACTGGGCAAGTATGGACAATATAATAATGGCCAGCATTACCAGCATGCCGTTTCGTTGCTTTTTAGAAACAGTAAACCACTCAGAAACTTTTTGCTTCTGCATACATAATAATAAAAACAGTTAGAACATGGCGTTATAC
>JAKQJG010000258.1 GCA_029561305.1 Bacteroidota bacterium
GAATAGCCAGCAAAGTTTATTTCACCCTAGTCATTGGATAACATCAATGCATTTCAACCATACTATTTCAATCCCTCTTACCTTTACCCCCAAATGAAAGACTTCAAAAAATACTACCTCATCCCGGCAGCCCCGGAAGAATTATACATCGCCCTCACCAACCCCGCTACCATACAATTATGGAGTGGTTCACCCGCAGAAATGAGCACCGAACCCGGCAGTGAATTTTCCCTATGGGAAGAAAGCATTGTGGGCCGCAACATCTCCTTTGAAGAAGGCAAAAAAATTCAGCAGGAATGGTATTTTGGCGAACAGGAAACGCCGTCTATTGTTACGATCAAACTGCATCCGCATAAACAGGGTTGTTCAGCAGAGTTAGTTCACACCAATATCCCCGATGAAGTGTATGATGAAATGGTACAGGGCTGGAATGAAAATTACTTTGGTCTGCTGGAAGCGTTTTATAGCTGACACAACGTAGCGGGCAACCACACTTTACTTTAGTTTACAGATCACGAATCGCATTTACCGGTTACTAATCGCTTTGTTACTGCAGAAAGCCACACAGTAATTTTAGTTCTCAAATAAATGAACTATGCGATATCATTATTTTTTCCAGTGGTTTTTGTGTACAGCGGTTATCCTGCCCGTTACCAGTTGCAATAGCCAGGATCAATCCGGCAGTACCAATAAAAAAGCAACCAGCAAAACCGCTTCAGCAAAATATACAGAAGGGAAAGATTACACCGAGTTTACCCGGACAAGGGTATTGGATAAAGTGGGTTTTACCCAACCGGTAGAAGCCTTCAGTGTGTTATTACCAAAAAACTGGAAAGCAGATGGTGCTGTAATATGGAACCAGCCGGGTACCGCCTGCGCAGGTAATAACCTTTCTGTAAAAGCAGCCTCGCCCGATGGAAAATTTAATTTTGAAATGCTGCCCAATGATATGTGGGGTTATAATAGTGATCCGCAAATGGACCAGTTTAACAGGAGCGTTCCAAAGGTGCAGTACTGCTGGTATGGCCAACCCATGAATGCAGAAGCCTATTTTAAAAATATGCTGGCGCCCAATGAACTGGGCAATCCGCAATTGATCAGTATCAAAGAAAATCCTGGTGGCATAACAGCAATGGAAGAAAGCAATAACAAAACCAGGCAGGAGCTGATGCGGTATGGGGCGGCGCAGGTAAGCTTTACTCCCAGTGCCGTATATGCGAAAGTAAAATGGAGCAACGGGCAGGAAGGTATTGTGCTGTGTGCAGTGAATACCATTGAAACCATCGTGCCCAATATGTATACCGGTGGCAGCTCCACCATTTATACCAGCGTGGCCACAGAAAGAGTGGTATTGAAATATCCTGCAGCAGAAAGCAGCAAGGCGGCTAATTTGTTAACGGTGATCATGGGCAGTGTAAGAACCAATACCGCATGGAAAAAAGCAGTGGATGATTTTTGGCTGGGCGTAAGG
>JAKQJG010000259.1 GCA_029561305.1 Bacteroidota bacterium
CCTTACGCCCAGCCAAAAATCATCCACTGCTTTTTTCCATGCGGTATTGGTTCTTACACTGCCCATGATCACCGTTAACAAATTAGCCGCCTTGCTGCTTTCTGCTGCAGGATATTTCAATACCACTCTTTCTGTGGCCACACTGGTATAAATGGTGGAGCTGCCACCGGTATACATATTGGGCACAATGGTTTCAATGGTATTCACTGCACACAGCACAATACCCTCCTGCCCGTTGCTCCATTTTACTTTCGCATATACGGCACTGGGAGTAAAGTTTACCTGTGCGGCCCCATAACTCATCAGCTCCTGCCTGGTTTTGTTATTGCTTTCTTCCATGGCCTTTATGCCACCAGGATTTTCTTTGATACTGATCAATTGCGGGTTACCCAGTTCATTGGGCGCCAGCACATTTTTAAAATAGGCTTCCGCATTCATGGGTTCACCATACCAGCAGTACTGAACCTTGGGCACACTCCTGTTAAACTGGTCCATTTGCGGATCACTGTTATAACCCCACATATCATTGGGCAGCATTTCAAAATTGAATTTTCCATCGGGTGAAGCGGCTTTTACCGACAGGTTATTACCTGCGCAGGCCGTACCCGGCTGGTTCCAAATGACCGCACCATCTGCTTTCCAGTTTTTTGGTAACAACACACTGAAAGCTTCTACCGGCTGGGTAAAACCCACTTTATCCAATACCCTTGTCCTGGTAAATTCAGTGTAGTCTTTCCCCTCTATAAATTTTGCTGATGCGGCTTTGCTGGTTGCTTTTTTATTTGTGCTGCCGGATTGATCCTGGCTATTGCAACTGGTAACGGGCAAGATAACCGTTGTACACAAAAGCCACTGGAAAAAATAATGGTATCGCATAGTTCATTTATTTGAGAACTAAAATTACTGTGTGGCTTTCTGCAGTAACAAAGCGATTAGTAACCGGTAAATGCGATTGGTGATCTGTGAACTAAAGTAAAGTGTGGTTGCCCGCTATGTTGTGTCAGCTATAAAACGCTTCCAGTAGACCAAAATAATTTTCATTCCAGCCCTGTACCATTTCATCATACACTTCATCGGGAATATTGGTGTGAACTAATTCTGCTGAACAACCTTGCTTGTGCGGATGCAGTTTGATCGTGACGATGGAAGGTGTTTCCTGTTCGCCAAAATACCATTCCTGCTGAATTTTTTTGCCTTCTTCAAAGGCTATGTTGCGGCCCACAATGCTTTCTTCCCATAGGGAAAATTCACTGCCGGGTTCGGTGCTCATTTCGGCGGGGGAACCGCTCCATAATTGTATGGTGGCGGGGTTGGTGAGGGCGATATATATATCTTCCGGGGCTGCCGGGATGAGGTAGTATTTTTTGAAGTCTTTCATTTGGGGGTAAAGGTAAGAGGGATTGAAATAGTATGGTTGAAATGCATTGATGTTATCCAATGACTAGGGTGAAATAAACTTTGCTGGCTATTCAGAATGACCCCGTCTGGTCTCCGACCAACGGGAACCTGGCACCCACTGTTTGTATTTGAAAAGCTGATTACATTTAGAAAGATATTTGTTGGCTGTATGCGGAAGTATGCCGTTGGTCGGAGACCAGACGGCGGCGCTCACTGGTGTTAGTGTGGGCTTAAGTATGTGGTGGGAACACCCACAGCGGCGGAACAGAATATACTTGATTGAAGGTTCTTTTCAATTAAAGTGTGACGGAAAATGATTTTTTATTAAGGTAAAACGTTGCTCAGGCAGTTGTATCCCCAGACTGACTGAACATATAAAAGTTGCCAGCAACGTCTCTTTTGCGTTGGCTCCGTGTGTGGGAAAGGACGTTGCGCCGGATATCGGAGACCCAACCTTGTGGCTAGTGTAGGCTTACATTTTTGCAGGCCTCTTTTCCTATATGGCGCAACGTCCTTGCTCTGCTCGTTGCCCGGCGAAGAGACGTTGCTGGGAATCTGATAATTAAAGAGTGTTTGTTTTAGATGGAAGACGTTGCAGGGAATGAGGCAAGACGTTGCAGGGAATGAGTTACCTTGTCGTATGCCGGTAAAGTGAGTGCAACTCCAGACAAAATTCGGACAGGTCAACGATGATGCTATAAAAAACTGAAACTTGCATCATAATAGTCTTCCCAAGCCTTCCGAAGTTTTAAAAACTTCGGAAGGCTGTACAACAAAAAAGCACCACGTTTCCGTGATGCCTTCCTTTACCAAAAACAAAAACTGCTGTATGAGAGAGAGCGTTTAATAGTAGTACGCAGCAAATAACAAAAAGTTACCCGCCGCTATTTTTTTATCAATTCAAAATAAGGCAGCCTGTCCAGCGGCACCGTGATCTCTTTAGTAGCCGGCCCGGTAATGATGCTGCCATCATCACCCTTCCATTTGCCTTTTGGGAACACCACACTGCGTTTGTTTCCTTTCTGCAGCATGGGCGCCACCAGTATGTTGTCTCCTAATACAAACTGGTCGTTCACCGCAGCAAAGCCCTGGTTGGGAAAAACATAGTCCATGTATTTTACTACGGGCTCGCCTGTGGCAGCGGATGCTTTGGTGAGCTGCATGATCAATGGAACGAATGCATTACGGGTGGCTACGGCTTTTTTTACGGCGGCAAAATGCAGGGTATCCAGCACACGCCAGGGCGCTACGGAAAACTGCATCATGGGAACCAGGGCATGGCATTGTGCAGAGCGAACGATCAGTTCCTGGTCGAGGTTATTGTTGTTGCCCCAGAAAGAACCGATCTCGCCGCCACCGATCATATCAGGGCAGGTGAAGGTGTAGCCAACAAGACCCTGTAATAAAATATCGGGTACCAGTTTTTTCATGTCGTTCCAGTCGTGGCCCTTATCCCTTAAGCGCTGTACCAATGGCTGCCCGCCCATTTTCCAGCAGGCACGGTATTCATTCAAGGGATATTTCAATCCAACGGTGGCGAATAGACGACTGTGTTCGTTGGCGGTAATTTGTTTGTGAGAAACCAGGTTAGGCGGGTAGTATTCAAAATCACCTGCATCGAGTTTATAACCATCCACGCCATAAGTGTTTTGCAAATGATCGAGTTTGCTTTGGAACCATTGTACAGCGATGGGATTGGTAAAGTCGAGTTCGGCAGAAAAACCATTCCACCATTTTACCAATAGAGATTCGTTGTTATTTTTACTGTCTTTTAATAGAGCGCCTTTGCCTTCCAGTTCACGATACTCTTTACTATCGGCACTTACAAAGGGACATACCCACAACATCACTTTAAAGCCGAGGCTGTGCAGTTCGTCCATCATTTTTTTGGGTGCAGGAAAGGTACGTGGATTGAAATCCCATACACCATAGTTTTCCTGCCAGGTATCATCGATCATCAGCACGCCGGGTTCAAAACCATTGTCAATAATAGCGTGGGCATATTTTAATACATCTGCCTGGTTTTGATTGTAGTTGAGTTCTATCCAGGTATTGTATTGTGGGTTTGTTATTAAGAGACTGTCGGGCATTTTGCCGGAGGCGGGGAAATATTTGTTTCTTACAAATTGTTGTACTTGTTTTAATGTGTTGCCGTTAGTTCCTGTATCTACTTTGCCAATGCCTTTTACATTGATGGTTCCGTTTTCGAATTTGAATTGGAATGGTTCTTCACTCCAGATATAGCGGCCTTTGTTGGAGAGCAGTAGGGGTTGAGCCTGGTTGCCTTCGTTGTTGCC
>JAKQJG010000262.1 GCA_029561305.1 Bacteroidota bacterium
CCGCTTTCATTATCGAATATTAGTGTAAAGCATGTCTTTTTGGTACATATACCTGAAGGGCATTCATCATTGGGGTGCTTGCAATTTTGAGCAGTATTGTCTGAGCCTGCACAATTACACTTTCCTGTAAATTCCCAGTAACACTTTGTAGGTCCTGTTGTGGGGCCGGGATGATCAATATCATCCGACAAAAAGATATCCGGCAAAGTACCACTTGCCAGCATTAAAAATACTTTTTTTGTATCACCATTTTCTTCAGGCGCACTCAAAAAGCCTTCATACAATTCCTTTGGGATGTTTTTAAATGCTCTTATGCCAAATACATAATTACTCATACCCATAAACAATCCTATCACCTTTTCCCTTTCTTTTATTGTATACGAATCACTGAAGGTGATGCCATAAGCATAGTTATTGTCGTAGCAACGAAACTCATATTGATCGTTGATTTTCATGGCAAACAATAAAGCACTGATTGTTTTGTTGTCATTCGATAAGGGTATCAGCAGGTTGCCATTCTTATCAGCAATAATACCTCTTGCGGCTTCACCTGGTTTAGGCCTTGGTTTTTCAACTATCAGCTTATTCCAAACCGGCAAGCCGGCTCCGCCAGGTAACGTACTTACAAAGCCGGATTTTTCGTTCTCTGCTTTTAGCATATCAATGACGGTGTTCAATTCTTCCGTGCTGTTCACAGGCTTTTTAAAAAATTGCTCCTCATATAGGTGGTTGGTATCCGGGTTCTTTGTATCTGTCTTTTTACAAGAGCAATACACAATAACAATCAGTAGAAAAATGACTTGTAGCCATGAAACAGGTTGGTTGGTTGTTTTGAGTTTCATAAACAAGGTTTTAAGTGGTGAATAATTTGATAGCACAACATTATTAAGATTACCAGAGGAAAAAATGGGGAAAACACCATTTCTAAAGGTATTTTTCCTTTATTCAAGAGGTGTTTTTTCGACTGCGTGATAACCGCCCCAAACCCTTGAGGTAACAAACTGATAACCGCTAATAGGCGGGAGTCTGCTTTGTTTTCCGGAATGAGGAAAATTAATGCAATAACATTCCTGCCTTACTCCGCTTGTTGTATTTTCACCTTTTAAAATCAATCAATATATGGAGTATCGCCGTCTCGGCAGGTCTGGCCTGCAGGTAAGTGTGCTGTCTTTTGGCAGCTGGGTAAGTTTCAGCAAACAAATAAATGATAAGGTGGCCGATTCTTTAATGGGTATCGCTTATGACAATGGAGTGAATTTTTTTGATAACGCCGAAGTATATGCGCTGGGCGAAAGCGAGAAAATGATGGGCCGTGTTATTAAAAAGAAAAAATGGGACAGAACCTCTTACACCGTTTCGTCCAAAGCTTTTTTTGGCTGGCGGGGAAAAGAGAATAAGCCCAACCAAACCGGTAACAGCCGGAAGCATTTGATAGAAGCCTGCAATGAAGCCCTGCAAAGATTGCAGGTTGATTACCTGGATCTTTTCTTTTGTCACCGCCCCGATAAGGGCACTCCCATTGAAGAAACAGTGTGGGCGATGAATCATTTATTGCAGCAGGGAAAGATCTTATATTGGGGCACCAGTGAATGGAGTGGTGTAGAGATCATGGAAGCGCACCGGGTGGCGGAGAAATTTAAATTGATCGGCCCCACGATGGAACAGCCACAATACAATTTATTTGAACGCCACAAGGTTGAAGTTGAGTTCAATGAAATTTATAAAAATGTGGGATTAGGCACTACCATCTGGAGCCCCCTGGCCGCAGGTTTGTTAAGTGGTAAGTACAATGACGGTATTCCAAAAGACAGCCGTTTTGCATTGCAGGGATTTGACTGGCTTAAAGACAGGTGGATGGTGGATGACAGGGTAAAGAAAGTAAAAAAGCTGAGTGAATATGCTGCAAAGCTGGGAACCACCACCGCAGCGTTGAGCATTGCCTGGTGTATCAAAAATCCCCATGTGAGCACAGCCATTTTAGGTGCAACAAAAAAGGAGCAATTGCTGGATAACCTTAAAGCATTGGAAGTAACGGCAATGCTTACACCTGATGTAATGGAGAAAATAGAAACCATCATGAAAACAAAGCCGGCATCAGCAGAATTTTAAAATGAGTAAAGTACAATTATTTGGCCTTCCTAATTGCGATGGCACACAGGCAGTGATAAAATGGTTTGAGAAAAAAGGAATAGAAACAAGCCTGCATAACTATAAAACCGACGGCATAACAAAAGAGAAGCTGGGCGAATGGACAAAAGTGCTTGGCTGGGAAAAACTGCTGAACAAAAGAAGTACCACCTGGCGTAGTTTGAAAAAGGAAGAACAGGACGGCATAATAAATGAAAGTACGGCCATTGATATCATGCTGAAGCATACAAGTCTCATCAAGCGGCCGGTGATAGAATCAGGAAAAGAGTTACTGATAGGCTTTGATGAAAAAAAATTAAGTAATACTTTTAAATAAATAAATTCAAAAACAACCTGCCCCTTCCCGGCCAAGCCAACGGAAGGACAGGACAAATCAATCACAAAATGAAACGTAACGCAACCGCCGTATGGAACGGCACCGGTAAAGAAGGTAACGGACACCTGTCAACGCAAAGCGGCGTATTGGATAAAACGCAGTACTCTTTTAACACCCGTTTTGCAGACGGTGTCGGCACCAACCCGGAAGAACTGGTGGCGGCTGCACATGCTGGCTGTTTTGCCATGAAGCTGAGTTTTGTATTGAACGCCGCCGGTTTTACTGCCGATGTTATTGATGTAAACTGCACCATAACTTTAGAAGGTGGTAGTATTACCAACTCACACTTAGTGGTGGCCGCAACAGTACCGGGTATTGATAAGGTAAAATTTGACGAGTGCATGGAAGACGTGAAAGCCAACTGCCTTATCTCCAAACTGCTTAATGTTGATAAAACCTACGAGGTAACACTGGCGTAACATTTTAAAAGACTTCTTTGAAAAGAGCCGGCAAGTTTGTCCGGCTCTTTTCATTAGATTTGAAAAAAGATTGTATATGTCATTCCAGAATAAAACAGTTATCATCACCGGCGCAAGCCGTGGCATCGGCAAAGCAATAGGTTTAAAACTGGCAGCAGAAGGCGCCAATATTGTGATAGCCTCAAAAAGCGTAGAAGAAAATCCCAAACTTGGCGGTACCATTTTTTCAGCTGCAGCAGAAATGGAAGCTGCCGGCGGTCAGGCGCTGGCAGTGCAATGTGATATACGCTTTGAAGATCAGATTCAAAATGTAGTGGATAAAGCCCTGGAGAAATTTGGTGGCATTGATATATTGGTTAATAATGCTTCTGCCATTAACCTGTCACCAACAGAACAAACGGAGCCCAAACGTTTTGACCTGATGTATGATATCAACGTTCGTGGTACATTTATGATGAGCAGGGCTTGTATACCGCATTTAAAAAAAGGAACCAATGCTCATATCCTCAACCTTTCTCCACCCATCAATATGGATATGAAATGGTTTAGCAAACACCTGGCCTATACTATGAGCAAATACAACATGAGTATGATTGCGCTCGGTCTTGCAGCGGAGTTAAAAAAATACCATATTGCCGCCAATGCTTTGTGGCCTAAAACCACCATTGCCACCGCCGCTGTAAATAATTTATTGGGTGGAGAGGCGTTGATGAAGATGAGCCGTACCGTTGATATCATTGCTGATGCGGCTTATTACATTTTATCAAAACCTTCTACGCAATGTACGGGTAATACTTTTATTGATGAGGAAGTACTGGCCAATGAAGGGATTACTGATCTTTCTGCATATGCTGTAACCCCAGGTGGCCCGCTATTCAATGATCTTTTTGTGTAAGCTGTTAATGAAAACCTAATTGCGCCTGGTTTTGATGAACGGTAACTTTTTCAAACACTGTACGTTTAGTTTCGTAGCTGGAATCTGAAAAGTATCCAGCCACAAAAGCCAAACTGTATAGCCATGTTTTTTTCTAAAGCCTGTGTAATTATTCTATGTTCTTTTTGTATGCATTTTGCATATGGGCAACAGGCAGATAAGAAAAAACTTACCATAATCCGAACGGCATCTCCCATTACAATTGACGGTGAATTAAAAGAATCCGACTGGAAAAATGCACCAGTAGCCAATCATTTTATTGGGTTAAGACCAACCCCTTTCCGCCCCGAAAATCCTGACGATGCGACTGAAGTTTATTTTTTATATAATGACGAGGGTTTATACGTTGGCGGTTATTTACACGAAAAAACAAAGGACAGTATCACGCATGAACTGGTAGGCCGGGATGGCTTTGGTGCCAATGATTTTATAGGTGTAATATTCGATACGTACAATGATAAACTGAATGGTTTTGAATATTTTGTTACGCCACTTGGTGAGCAAATGGATGCCAGGCAAGCCCCCAATCCCAATGGTGAAAGTGAGGATTTTGGCTGGAATGCCGTGTGGGAAAGCGCCTGCAAAATTCACGCTGATGGTTGGACCTTCGAAATGTTTATACCCTATTCTGCCATTCGTTTTGGAAAAGATAAAATCCAGGACTGGGGATTAAATATTGTAAGAAGAAGACAAAAAAGCGGGGAGCAATTATTCTGGCAGTCGATTGATCCAACAGTTAATGGTTTTATGACACAGGAAGGCATGTTGCTTGGGTTAGAAAATATTAAGCCTCCTTTGCGCCTGCAATTCTCTCCCTATTTTTCAACCTATCAGAATTATGACGGGTTGGCAAAAGACGGCAAGCCCAAAAATACCACCACATTTAACGGTGGTATGGATATTAAATATGGGTTAAGTCCTGCTTTTACTTTAGATATGACATTGATTCCTGACTTTGGCCAGGTACAAACCGATAACCTCGTATTAAATCTTACACCTTTTGAGCAGCGCTTTAATGATAACCGGCCTTTCTTTACCGAAGGGGCCGAGCTTTTTAATAAGGGCAATTTGTTTTATAGCAGGCGTATTCCAACAACTTTATTTAATGCCACTAAAATCAGTGGCCGTACACAAAATGGTCTTGGCATTGGTTTTCTGAATGCAGTAGCAAAGCCTGAACACCAGACAGTAAATGATCCTGCTTCAGGAAATGAAATAAAAGTGGAAACAAAGCCGCTTACCAATTACAACATCATCGTGCTGAACCAGTCGCTGAAAAATAACAGCAGTGTGTCGCTGGTCAATACAAATGTACTAAGAAGCGGTGCAGCCAGGGATGCCAATGTAACAGCAGTAATGGCTGACTTGTTTGATAAAAAGAACATGTGGAATGTAGGCGGTACCGTTAGTATCAGTAAAATATTTGATATTAATGGCGGCTCTGCTGGCTACTCACATTCGGTATATTTTGGCAAAGTAAGCGGCCGGCTCAATTTTAACGTATGGCAGGACCTTGTGGATGCGAAGTATGATAAACAGGACATGGGCTATTATACCAACAATAACACGATGGATCATGGCGCCTGGATTGGCTATAACTGGATTAAACCCGGCAAATGGTACAACCAATGGCGGTTGAACACCAACTTATTTTACAGCAGGCTGGTTACAGCCATTGATCCTTTGAAAAGACCGGAAATGATGTACCAGAATGCATCGCTGAACATGAATACGAATGGTCAGTTGAAGAACCTCTGGTGGGTGGGTGCTGGTGTTACATACGGGGCCAATCAAAATAATTTTTATGAGCCCAGGATGTATGGACGTTTTTTTGCTGAGAAGTCAAGGATCAATGCCAACATCTGGTGGGAAAGCAATTTTGCAAAAAAAATCTCCTGGGGTGGTACGCTTACCTATGGAAAAGGCAACTACTTTAACCGTACATTAATTGGCTACAATTTGTTTGGCAAAGTTCGTTTCAGCAGCAAATTCTCACTGGACCACCAAATGAATGTGGAAGGTACAAAGAACCAGGCTGGATATGCCGCTACATCAGGCAACACGGTTTATTTTTCACGCAGGGATGTGATCTATGCTGAGAATGTACTGACAGCCAAATACAATTTTACCAATCGTATGGGTCTGAGTTTGCGTACAAGGCATTACTGGAGCAAAGTGAACCCTAAAGAATTTTTTGAACTGGACAATAACGGTCAACTGCAAACGCCGTCTGCTCCATATACAGGCAATGTAAACCAGAACTACAATTTTGTAAGCTTCGATATGGTGTACACATGGCAATTTGCCCAGGGCAGTTTTATCAATATCGTGTGGAAGAAGATCGATGAGAATTTCTATCGCAATTTTGAAAGCAATTATTTTGACAATTTTGGTAAAACGGTTAGAGGAAACAATTATAATAACCTTACCCAATTCAACAGCTTTTCAATTAAAGTTATTTATTTCCTCGACTATCTTACGGTAAAGGGTAAAGTAAAAAACCAACATGCAAAAA
Source organism: Bacteroidota bacterium (assembly GCA_029561305.1). Taxonomy (GTDB): domain Bacteria; phylum Bacteroidota; class Bacteroidia; order Chitinophagales; family Chitinophagaceae; genus Ferruginibacter. The sequence continues at coordinate 6,393 of JAKQJG010000262.1, forward strand.
GATAAATTAAAGAAGGCAGCGTTTAATCGCTGCCTTCTTTAATAATTTCAATAATTGTCATCTATTAATTTAGATCACTATCCTGCATTCTCGGGCCGCATCATGGGGAAAAACAGCACATCCTGTATAGAGTGCTGGTTAGTCAGCAGCATGGCGATCCTGTCAATACCAAAACCAATACCACTGGTTGGCGGCATACCATATTCCAGCGCCCTTAAAAAATCATA
>JAKQJG010000299.1 GCA_029561305.1 Bacteroidota bacterium
GCTTTATCCAGCTCCGGACCCGAGTTAGGGCGGCTGCCGGTTTTATTCCTGAAGTAATCAACGATGGCATCCTTCACTTTTACATTTGCAAACAAATTGTTGTTGATGGTGTCATTACTGACGTTGCTGGTGATTGAAAAATAACCATCCTCTGCAATGATATGATGCCAGTAGAAGCCAACCAGTCCTTTATACAACGCATCTGCATTTGCTGCCCTGAATTGCTTTACTAAAAATAAGATCTGGCTGGCGCAACGCAACGACAGGTTCAGCCGGATACAATCCTGCATGGTACCTGATAACTCCACGCCTGTTTTAAAAACACGGATGGGTGTATAACCAAGCGCTTCTACTTCTTTTTGTAAATAAGGGGCGATACGGTTACTGCAGGTAACAATTATTTTAGAAGATGTTTCAAAAATTTTCATCAGGGCAAAGCTAAGCTAAGAGATCAAAAGAGAAAAAGAGATAATAGCGTTGCTTTGTGGACCTGCGGTCAATCTACTGTTTTAACCATGTTGCATCCTTTGACCTCTTAGCCTGCCTTCTTTTCTTCTTTTCCCTTTAGCCCATTCTATTTTTCGCCTTTTACCACTTAGCCTGGCTTCTTTTGCTACTTTTCTTCTTTTCTCTTTTAGCCCACACTCCTTTTCTCTTTTGACCACTTAGCCAAATGAATTATCTTGTGTTATGGAATTTCAAAAAGACATAAGACTGGCAGTACTGATTGATGCCGACAATGTTCCTTACAGCAATGTAAAAGGCGTAATGGAAGAGATAGCTAAATATGGAACACCCACATTCAAACGGATTTATGGCGACTGGACAAAACACACTGTGAGCGGATGGAAAAATGTGTTGCTTGAAAATGCGATCACCCCCATACAGCAATATAGTTATACGCAGGGGAAAAACTCCAGCGACAGTGCTTTGATCATTGACGCCATGGACATTTTGTATTCAGGCAAAGTAGACGGCTTCTGTATCATCAGCAGTGACAGTGATTTTACCAGGCTGGCTACCAGGCTGAGGGAAGCCGGTATGAAAGTATTTGGCATTGGACAAAAGAAAACACCCAACCCTTTTATCGTTGCCTGCGACAAGTTTATCTACATGGAGATCATTCCGCAATTTGAAGAACAAGAGCCAGAAACAACCGCTTCCCCTGCCAAACCAAAGCATGTAAAGCCTGCACCAAAAGCAGCGGTGGACAAACTGAATAAAGAAACGCTCAAGCTGATCACCACCACCATCAACGACCTGGCGGATGAAAACGGCTGGGCTTTTTTAGGTGATGTAGGAAACCTGTTGCTGAAAAAGCAACCCAACTTTGATCCACGTAATTACGGATTTCAGAAACTCACTCCGTTGATCAAATCTTTACCCCATTTTGAAATTGATAAAAGAGAAACGGACAAAGCCGGAATAAAACTGGTGTATATAAGAAAGAAAGAGTAAGCTGTTATGTGTTGCGGATTATAA
>JAKQJG010000378.1 GCA_029561305.1 Bacteroidota bacterium
TGAACGATTATAACTGCTTGCCACTCCAAAAGCAGTATCTACTAAAAGGTTATCCTCTCCATTCCATTCAAAAGGAATGGAAAAATTATACATATTCCAACCGGTTTCAGTAGGTAAATAATTGGGATTAGAATAAACCGTCACTAAATTATCTGCATTAATCCAGGAGCTGACATTATCTGCAGTTGTATGTTTCATACGGACGACGAAATTAGGCATTGAAACTAAGGGTAAACCAACTATATTAAAACCAAGCCGGGTAATATTTACAGGACCGAAGATACCAGCAGCATTTAATTCTGCTTTAGTATAAACGGATTGACCGTGTAAACTTTTGTACCATACATTAACAGGTGATGCGCTTGTAGCTTCGGTAATATAGGTTCCTGTGCCAATAATAGCTTCTGAAACAGGTGGAGTTAAAAATATAGAGATTTCATTGGTTGCCTCATTATTATTATTATCCGTTGCCACTGCTTTAATGATATAGGTTCCAGCGATGAATCCGGTAGCATTCCAGTCCCAAGTATAAGGAGCAGAATAATCCGTATTATAAAGAGTGTTATTGATGTAAAACTTCACGGAAGTAATTGTGCCATTGATGTCTTCAGCATTTACATTGATAGTGATGGTAGAATTAAGAACAAAAGTAGCACCATTTGCAGGGGAGGTAATTGTGCAGGAAGGCATTCCACCCAGAATGGTATTTAAAGCTGCATTGGCATTTACCATTCCATAACCGGTATATCTATCCCAACCAACTCCTCCGTCAGATGTCATATCGGTAGCAGATGAAGTAAGTATGGAAAAAATCTGAGCAGGAGTTAAGGAAGGGTCTTTGGAAAGCAGTAACGCAGCAACTCCAGCAGCATAAGGTGTGGCACAGGAAGTTCCGTTAAACCACAAATAATAATCCCCGCTGGTATTATAACCATTACCTGTTCCCGTTAGATCGGTAGCGGGTAAAATTGTCGGTGCCATAATATCCACGGCATTTTTATTATTCTGGGTAGCTACTCCGTAATTGGAACCCCACCAATATTCTCCATCGGAAGAGGAGGTACTTTTTCGCTGACCTGTAGGGCTGGCAGCGCCAACACTGATTACGGATGTTTGATTGGCAGGATACGAAATTGTAGAATTATTTTCGTTGCCTGTAGCCGCAAAAATAACTACACAGGCATTATAAGCATAATTTAAGGCAGCATCGGTGGAAGGAGAATCTCCTTCTGCTACATCTGTTGCCCCCAAACTCATACTGGCAATATGGGCATTATTATCAGCCGCATAAGTTAACGCATTCTCTATGGCTGTAAAATACATATCCCCATCGGAATCGGCTACTTTTAAAGGCATAACACTACAGCCACCGGCAATTCCTGTAATGCCTAAAGAGTTATTTGCTTTGGCTGCAGCAATTCCAGAACAGGCAGTTCCATGTCCTGGTTCTGCACTGTTGTCCATAGGATTACTGTCATTATCACCAAAATCATAACCGGCTACTAAACGTAAATCCGGATGCGCAGTATCTACTCCGGAATCAATAATCGCTATTATAATATTGGCTGAACCATAACTCTGACTTTGATTCCAGGCAAGCTGAGCATCGCTGTCAAAACCGACAGTGCCAACTCCTGCACCGGTATGACCATAAGCTGTATAACCAGGAAGTTGAGCTGTATTATTATGACCCCAGTTATTGGTATAATAGGGATCATTGGGAACCGCTGCAGGATAGGCAATATATTCAGGAATGGCTGTTTCTATGTAACGATTGGCTTTAAATTGTTTAATCGCTTCTTCAATGGTTGTTTTGCCATTCAGTTTCAGTAAAAACCAGCGCTCAAAACCAGTTTGCTGTTCCCAACTGGTGTTTTTTATGTTGCGGTGAGCCCGGATTATTTTTGTAGCCCCGGTTTGGGACATTAGCTGATCCAATTCATTAATACCGGTTGATGATTTTTCAGCATAAAGTCCCGCAGGAAGATTTGCTCTACTTACTGCTTCAGCACTAAGCTTTATTTTTATTAGGTCCGTTGCATAAGGTTTCCTGTTTACATCCTTATATTGTTGTAAAGCAACGGCGGTTATGGAACTAAGCAGTAATAACATTAGAATAACAAATAACTGTCTTTTCATTTTTCTCTCCTTGAAAAATCAGGATACCTAAATTCCTTTTTTACAAAAGCCCTCAATTTAGGCAAGCAATTTCTTTACCTGAAACTCGGTTATTTCAATATAAGCTTTATTATTCGCTCTTTTGAACTCCATTACACAGAAAATGTAATTACCTTATAATATAATCAAAAAATTCACTTGACCAAATTGGAATTTCTAATAAAAGGGAACAAAACCTTTAATCACAGCCGGTGAGCTGGAAAGGAGAAAATATGACCTCAACACCACAATTTGCAGGACGCTCTCTGTTTGACCTGGATGATTATTCCCGGGAAGAAATTATGTTCATTCTGGAAGCAGCTAAGGGAATGAAAGAAATCAACTTGCGGGAATACAAAAAGATTCCTACCTTAAGGGGAAAAACAGT
>JAKQJG010000382.1 GCA_029561305.1 Bacteroidota bacterium
AACCAGCAGCATTGTTTCTGTATTGGCGAGGATAAAAATTATAGATTTCTTTCTTCGCTTAATGAAAAATATAATTGGTTTCAACAGATCACGCCACTGCCACATCCGCGTTTTATTATGCAGTACAAACGAAAAGACAAGGAAAAATATATTGCGCAATATATTGATGCTTTAACAGGCAGTAAATGATCACAACTAAAAAAGCAGTCATCATATTATTGATGCCTGCTTTTTGAAAAACTCAAACTTTATTAATATTTCTTTGCAACATTATACCAGAAAGTTTCAGGGGCACCATCAACACCTCCTGTTTTCATTCTTTCTTTTAATTCGGGTGAATTAAAATATGCTTCTGCTTTTTTCTTGTCGGCTACTGTGTACACGATGGTAATATCATGGTTATCGCCAATAGTGTATCCCAGGGCTCTTTCTGTAAGCCCTGCATCTGTCCTTGTTTGTTTAGTGCTGTCAAATGCTTTTTTCCAGGTATCATAGTCTTTTACTTTCACCATTCGCATCACCCGAAGGTCAGCATTGTCGGTACTGGCATCAAGCATCTGCACATCAACGTACGACATTTTTGGTGTACCTGAAACACCTCCTTTTTGCATGGCAGCTTTCAAGTCAGGGGAAGCAGCAAATTGTTTTGCCTTTTCTGCATCATCCATTTTTAATGCCACCATTACCATATTGCTGTCTTTTGCAAGTCCGCGGCCAATGATATAATTGTGCAGTCCATTTGCCAGGCGTGCAGAATCGTGGCTTTCATACAATGCCAGCCATTTAGAAAAATTGGTCACCTTATGCCAAATAAGTACCACATTGGCAGGTTTGGCTGGGGCGGCAGGCGGGGGAGCTGGCTCTTCTTTTTTAGTTGTTGTATCAGCACCTGTTGTTTCATCTGTTTTGGATTCGCCGGAGTTGCAGGATGCCAGTAAGCATATTCCTGCAGCAAACAGCATGGCAAACAAAGTCGTTTTTTTCATTTTGTTTTTTTTCTAAATGATTGAATAGATAAAGCCTTCCAGGGGCGGTACAGGCGTACAGAGCAGGGAGTGATTGTCGGGTAAAATAGGGTGAATAGCTGAGCAATGCAAGTGAATAACCAACAATTTTTCTCCCGGTAAAAAAGCTTTGGCTGTATCTTTCGCTTGCAAAAATGAAGACATGACAGCAAAGCAACTGATTAACCAGTACGATCTACAACCTCATCCCGAAGGCGGCTGGTATAAAGAGACCTACCGCAGCAACGAAACGATCCCTGCAGACTCTCTACCATCAAGGTTTGACGGCGAAAGAAATTTTTCCACCGCTATTTATTTTTTACTGGAGCAGGGAAATTTTTCTGCCTTTCATAAAATTAAAAGTGATGA
>JAKQJG010000383.1 GCA_029561305.1 Bacteroidota bacterium
CCTGTTTTGAAGGAGCAGCAGCCAATACCAGCGGACTCACCAGCACCGAAGCCATGTTTAGAAGAGATAATGGCTGTATTGATTTTAATAATAACAATGTTGATTTTTTAATAGCAGATGCCAGCCCAAAAAACAGCGCAACGCCGGCCAATGTGTGTACAAATGATCCGCTGGTGATCACCACAGATGTTTCCGGTTTACTCACTACCGTGGGTACTGCATCAGCAGAAGGATCTTTTACTATTTATGCGGTCAATCTCAGTGGCGGGCCGGGTAACCTTACCGTAACCCCTGCCAGCGCCAATATCGAAGTGGCCACCACCAGTGGCGGCCCTTATAGCAGTTCAGTAAACATTCCTTTTGCATCTGCAGCGCCCATCACAGTTACTGTTTTTGCCAGGATTGCAGCCGGGGCACCATTAGGTGCAGTAAATGATGATGTGGCCATCACGGGTGGCGGGTCAACAGGTGATGCAGCCAGTGTTACCGGTAATGTACTGGTAGCGGAACCAACCGTGCAGGCAAGCAATATCGTAACCAGTAATATAACGGATACCAGTATGACCATTAACTGGACCAACGGCAATGGGGGCAACAGGATAGTAGTGATGCATGCTGCTTCTTCTTCAACGGTGGTACCGGCCGACAGCCGCAGTTATGCCGCATCGTTAGACTACAGGACTGCACCTTCTATTGGCTCTGGAAACAACGTAGTATTTAACGGTACTGGCGGAGGTCCAATCAATGTGTTTGGGTTAACGTCTGGCATCACCTATACCATCAGTGTGTATGAATATGACAGCGCCGGGGCTGGTACACAGAATTATCTTACCATAACGGCTGCTAATAACCCCGTTACTGCCGCCACTACAGGTATTTCATCGAATCTTACACAGATAAACTTTACAGCTTTATCTGCACCTTTATATATGGGTAATGGCACGGCCACCCGTACCCCCACATTGTATTACGCCAGGCTAACCAACCTTGCACCCAATACCACCTACAGGTATTTTACACAGGCTGCGGCTTCTACCGATATTGGTACTTCAGCAGCGGGCGCAGGCAATCCTGTTTTATTTGATTATACTGTTTTCCCAATCACGTATACTTACACTGCCAGTGCTTCGCTGAGTGCGGCTGGCGGCCATGGTAAGTTTACTACCGACGGGGATGGCAACTTCCAGGGAACATTTGGTTTTGTAAATACCGGTAACGCAAGGTTTAATGCAGGTAACCAGGTTTTCCCTTCCATTACGCTGGCGGCAGAACCGGCCACCGTTGCACAGTTCCGGTTTGCTTTAAATCAAAGCATCACAGCACTAACGTTCAACAGTAGCCCGGGAGCTAATAATGGTACTTTCTTACAAGGTTCATCATTGGCCACTGCTGGTAACCTGGTGGCTTTATGGGATAATGTAAACGCAGCAGGAAGGCCATTGGCCATGACGCTGGCGGAAAATCCAGCCTTTGGAGGCGCTGTAGTATGGGGCACCAGCTTTGTAGCCGGTTACAGTACTACGTCTGGAAGCTGGAATACCATTATACCCAATACCAATCCCAATGGCGTAAGGCTGATACAGCAATTTGATATTGTAACTGGAGATGTAACGGGCTGCGACAGTGATGCCGACGGCACCTGGCCAACCGGCACCGTAGTAACAGCTGACCCAACCGGCGGTACAACGCCATTACAAATTTCCTCTACTGATGCACCACTCAACGGTGGCAACTGTTTTAATGTAATTCCTGTACGACTAGAATACATCAATGGCTTTAAAGCAACTGCCGGTAACGCACTCACGTGGAGGCTTACCTGCTTATCAAGCAGCATTACGATGGAAGTTCAACGCAGTGCTGATACAAGAAATTTCCGCAGCATTGAAAGCATAACGGCAACACAGGCAAGATGTGCTGAACCATTCAATTACCTGGATGCCGCACCATTGGCCGGAAAGAATTTCTACCGTCTCAAAATGACGGATGCCGATGGAAGGGTTTCATACTCGCCGGTTGTATTGATATCGAGCGGTGAAAATAACGGTCTTGATTTTGTAGGCTTGTATCCTTCTGTGGTACATGACAGAACATCCTTAAGTATATCAAGCGACAGACCTGCATTGATCGAAATAGCCATTACTGATATGAGCGGCAGGATCGTTGCCAAAAGCAAACATTCCGTTGCAGCCGGCAGCGGCCTTATCAATATTGATTGCAGCAAACTTGCATCCGGTATGTACAATGTGACAGCGATAACGGAGAACACAATGGGAACGACGATGCGGTTAGTGAAACTGTAATACAAATAGCTATATTATTTAGAGCCATCCCCAACTTGCCGGGGATGGCTTTCTTTTTACCCGCTACCTGTTGAAATTAGCTTTTAAAAAATCCATTACGTTCCCGGCAAATATTTTATCAATGATCTCATCTGGGGAAAGATCAAACAGCAGCCTTTTTATTTCTGGCAGGGTAACCGTATAGTTGTATCCCGCTTGTGATATTTCCTCTGGGGCTTGCAAAAAGGAAAGCATGTCTTTTCTCAGCACAGGCATTTCTGCTGCGGTGGGATAGAAATCCAGGTGATTGATCAGCCCGTCATAATCGCTGCCGATGCTCAGGAGGTTCCAGGCTTCTTTGTTGTCCAGGGTTCTTACTACTTCAAAAATATTGGCAAACATCACTTTTACATATTGCAGCCGCAGGTGCTTGCCGCTGAGCTTTTTATTCTTCCTGATCACTTTGATAATATCAGTGCCGGCTATCCGCTTTTCATCCAGCTGTATACCGATCAGTCCTTTAGATGCAGCGATCACCCGGATATCCTCTTCGCAGATATTAATGCTGTTTTCGTGCAGGTAGTTGCTGCTGTCCAGCAGTTCTGCATCATCATCCTGCTGCATCTGTGCAGCCAGCGTTCTGCATTTGCTTACAATACCCGTGTGGCTGCATACAATGGGGAATGGGTCGTTCTTATTCCAGTACTCCGTTTTGATGAAGGCATAAAAATCCCGCCGGCATTCGGGACTCATATGTTTGATGTCGATCAGGATGCGGGGCCCGTTTTTTTTATCAAGCAAGGATTTTATAACAAGTTTGCCAATCTCTTTCAATCCTTCATTCAGCCCTTCTGCCTGCGAAACTAAAGTGCCTATGAGTTTCATCAGGCTTTTGGCATGTCCGCCTAATCCATTCCAAAAATGATGGTTGATAGAAATAAACAACGGAACAAAATCCCATTGTTTCATGATGGCGATATTGTCAATGTATCCTTTTAGTGGTGTAAAATCATTGGGGTTGTTGCGGTGGCTGGTAGCCTGGTCACGTTTAAGGGTATTGATATTCGGCACTTCATTACTGAGCACATGGGCACCTTCAATGCTCAGCACAATACAAATCACCTCCTCGTCACTGGCAATGGCCTGCTCAATGGCAGCATAGTTCTTTACAAAGTGGATGCGGTATTTCTTTGTTTTGTTCTGCTGGCCGTTAAATTGTTTCAGGTATTCATACTCGGGCAGCAGGGCCTCTGTAAAATAATTACGCATGCTCTTCTTTACAAAATCAATATCGTCCACATCAAAGCCGGTAATAGCATTTACTACCTTGCTTTTGAGACAGTCTTCCCAGGGCACTGTTTTGTCCATCACCAGGTCTTTCAGGTTGTCGTTCTTAAAACTGTCTGCCCTGCGGTTGGCGATCAAAAAAGCTTTCTCCATGGGAGTAAAAGAGACAATGATCACCCTCACATTTCCTTTATGGAGGTTATCAAAATTACTTTGTGTAGCCAGCCGCACTTCGGAGATGCTTTCAATAAATTTTTTTAGCCGGCTTAGCAGGCGGCCCTGTATTTCATTCTCATAACTTTCAAAGGCGGTATGGCGTTGCTGGCTGCGGCCACTCATATAAGGTTTACCGCCGGGGTGACAGTGAATGTCGATATTAAAGTTGTAAGGCATAAAGAGAATTTGAAGTAAAGTACAGCAGTGAAAAGTAAAATGCAAATCCTGGCTTATATTTCATTTAATGCATGGCTTTACTCTTTTGTTTATTAATTTATAAGTCCTTTAACTGTGATCAATAAAAATAAATACCAACTTGTGTAAATTAATTCGCTGCTGCATCCTTCATCAAAACCAACGGTATGAGAAAAATCCAGCTCTCCATCCCTGAGCCATGTCACGAGCAATGGGATAACATGACACCCACCCAGCAAGGCCGCTATTGCAATGCCTGCGCCAAAGAAGTGGTTGACTTCAGCAATATGAGCGACAGTGAGGTGCTGGGTTATTTTACCCGGAAGAAGAAAGTGGATATTGTTTGTGGCAGGGCCTACCCCGACCAGCTTGACCGGGACATTGCAGCCCTGCCACAAAAGAAAAAGCACTGGAGGTGGTACTATGTGCTGTCGGCATTTTTATTTTTGATGAAGCCAGCTAAAACAAAAGCGCAGGGGGCAATAGTGATGTTGGCAGACAGCAGTGCACCGGTTTGTAAAATACCAGTTAAGGGAGATGTGAAGCAAACTAAGAACCAGTTGATA
>JAKQJG010000387.1 GCA_029561305.1 Bacteroidota bacterium
TAGGTTTCTTCCGTGGGTTTATGCCGCTGGATCATGGTACCCATAGCACCATCAATTACCAATATTCTTTTTTCAAGTTCTTTCCTGATGTCCATAGCTTAATTGTTTAATTGCTATATGGCTGAATTGTTGATTGCTGCAACAGTACAAGGCCTGATGCTTTGATCAGGATGCTGACTAAAACCTCAGCATGAGTGACACAACCTGCCTGCCGGCAGGCGATGATAAACATTGCTCAAATGCCCGTACCAACATAAACATCAAACTTATAAACGCTGGAAAAACTATATGAGAGTTTTGTAACGTTTATTAGTTCTGTGTCCCTTTTCCCGTTAACGGGTTCTGGATGCGGCCGAACAATAAACAAATCCGCCTGTAGCAGGTGCAAAAGTAAAGCATGTCTGCCTTATCTCAAAATGTAATATCTGTATGTTTAGTTCTGTGCTATTCCTGTTCAGCAAGGTTTTATTCCCATAGAGTATCATTCACTTTTTATCCCTGCAGCACAGTTCTACTTTAGCACTATCAATTAATTTATCATCAAAAAAAATCATTACTATGAAAAAGTTACTGGTTATAATGCTCACCGCCACAGTGTTGTTTTCCTGTAAAAAAGACAGACCCGGAGACGACAGCTCGTCCTCTTCGCAATCATCCTCCTCGTCTTCATCTTCTTCACAACAAGGTACAGACGACAGCAGTGTTACACCACCACAGGCAGTACGAACTGCCTTTGCTGCAAAATTTGGCAATACCCCTGTAAGACAATGGAAACTGCGGAATGATGGTACCTACAGGGCTCATTTTACCTGGAATAATGTTGCCTGGGAAGCAACCTACACAGCAAATGGAACTTTGGTTAAATCTGAACCTGCATAACAAAGGGCCCGTTTTTAATTTCTGAAAAAATGAAAAACCACCGCCCGCAATTTTGTTGCGGGCGGTTTTTTTATAATGGGCATTATTAATTATCGCCCAGCCACAATTTAAAATCACCGGAGCGCTCGGTGCTTACAATGGTTTCATGTTTGGCCGGAGGATTTAGTTTTACCAGCACCCG
>JAKQJG010000401.1 GCA_029561305.1 Bacteroidota bacterium
TGGCATTAGCACCACTCATGAGCGGTGTATGCAACACACTCGGCACCCTGCCTATTACTTCTATGCCAACAAAGATCATCAGTATCACGATGTAAATGATCTGTTGGTTGTGTTGAATCCAGTTTAAAATACTTTCCATATATATTATAGTTTTGGGCAACCGCCGTCGGGGTTGCAATATTTTACAGCAAAGCTTTTATTCTGTCATTTGTGATCTCACCATTATATGCTACACAGGTTCCTTTTACAAGATCATCTTCAAAATTCAGATTGAGTTTGCCTTCCTTGTCAATAATGAGTTGCAAAAAGTTCAATACATTTTTACCATACAACTTGCTGGCATCACTGGGCATGGCAGCAGCTAAATAGGAATTACCGACAATGATAACGCCGTTGTGTGTAATGGTGGTATTATTTTGTGTGTACTCCGTATTGCCACCGGTAGCGGCTGCCAGGTCAATGATTACAGAACCGTTCTTCATGCCGTACATCATTTCATCGGTAATAAGTATCGGTGCTTTTTTACCCGGTATTTGTGCGGTGGTAATAATGATATCAGCTTTGGCAACATGCTCGCCAATTTTTGCTTTTTGCTTTTGTAAGAATGCTTCGCTTTGTTCCACTGCATAACCACCAGCCTTGCTGGCATCAGCAGCACCTTCCACTTCAACAAACTTGGCACCCAGGCTCTGTACTTCTTCTTTTACTGCCGGTCTTGTGTCGAATACTTCCACCACGGCACCCAATCTTTTGGCAGTGGCGATGGCCTGTAAGCCTGCCACACCGGCGCCCAGTATCAACACCTTGGCAGGCGGAATACTGCCTGCTGCGGTCATAAACATGGGGAAGTAACGGGAATACATAGTGGCTGCCGTTAGTACCGCTTTATATCCGGCAATATTGGCCTGGCTGCTTAGTACATCCATACTTTGTGCCCGGGTGGTACGGGGCAGCATATCCATACTGAATACGGTGTATTTTTTATCCGCCCATTCTTTTATTAACCCGGGATTAAATAAAGGTTGAAAAATCCCAAGTAAAACAGCGACAGGTTTAGGCCTGACATCGGCCGGTTGATTGATAGATAGAATGACGTCTGCCACTTCAACTATTTTTTCTTTTGATGAAATACCTGCACCGGCTTCTTCATACTTTTTATCCGTTGCAAATGCAGTAACACCTGCGCCGGTTTCCACCAGCACCTCCACATTCCATTTTTTTAAAGTGGCAATATGTTCGGGTAGCAGCGATACTCTCGTTTCAGGGGATGGTTCTTTTAAAACACCGATGATCATAATTGTAGTGAATTGGCACTAAGGTAAGGGGAATTTTATTTGGCAGGGTGGTAATGAAATTAAAATTATATGAGAATGCTGCCGCTTTTCACCAACCTGCCTGGTGATTACAGGAATAAAACCTGTAGCCAGTTAAGCTGATAACGCAGAATATCCTGTGTTTTTAAAACCTGACAGTAAAATGTTGCTTCACTTTAAAATCAGGATTAATAAAAACCAGGCCAATAAAAAAAAGATCGATGGTGAGTGTTACAGAAGGATGCCCCTGTATTTCTTTCCAGGCGGCTTCCATTTCTGCACTCCAGTGAATGTCATCGAAGATTAGGACGGTTGAGGGAGTTGAGTGGTTTAGAAGTTTAGTGAAGTATTCAACCGTTGGTTCTCTTCTATGATTTCCATCTACAAAAGCAAAGCCTATTTTACCAATCTTATTTAATAAAGGCTGCAGTGTTTTAGCAAAATCGCCTTCTGTAAGTTCAATATTATTTACCCGCAGGTTTGCAAAACTGTTTTTTGCGATGGCAGCAATGGCACCGGAACCCTCACAGGTATAAATGATTGCTTGTTCATTTGCCTTTGCCAGGTAACAAGTGGTGATGCCCAATGAGGTACCCAATTCCAATACAGTAGCTGGTTTGTAATACTGTACTATCCTGAACAATAAGCGGGCAAATTTTTTGGGCTTTAGGGAGGAAGCGGCAATATCTTTCACCACTCTTTTATTTGATTTGATCACGGAAGAACCTGCTCCAAAATCTTCCACTTCAATTGTATTGGTATTGGTTAACAGCTTGCTTCTTTGTTGCTCTATTGTTTGATAGCAATCATATGTTTTCTTATCTCTTAATACATTTGTAATAAAGTCAAATACGAAAGGAGAATGCACACCGTGGCCTTTGCCGTTGGATGCGGTGAGGTAATACTTCAGGTATTTTTTAGCTAATTGAAATGTTGAATACACAACGCAAAATAAGGGATAAGGAATGAAAAACCTGACTGCCCTCAGTCAGGTAAGCAATAAGAAAGTATAGATCCGCTAACTATTTCCGCACCCATTTTTGAAAGGAATAATTAAATGCATGTTTCTCATCTTTTTCAAAATCCTCGTTATGCACCATTTCCCAAACATCTTCATGCAACTGGGGAAAAAATGTATCGCCGTTTATGGCTGTATGTACCCTGGTGAGATAAACAATATCAGCTTTGTGAAGGGCATCTTTATAAATTTCACCGCCGCCAATCACAAATGCCTGTTTGTAATTGGCAGCTTCCGCTTTATGCAATGCATCTTTTAACGAAGTGGCACTGGTAACGCCGTCTGCTTTCCAGTCTGCCTGTCTTGTGATCACAATATTCATCCTGCCCGGCAAGGGCCTGTTCACCGATTCAAATGTTTTACGGCCCATGATCACCGGCATACCCCAGGTAGTATTTTTAAAAAACTTTAAGTCGTTGGGCAAATGCCAGAGTAACTGGTTGTTTTTTCCAATGGCGTTGTTTTCCGCTGCGGCAACTATGATTGAAATTTGCATGTGGCAAAGATGATTGTTAGATGATTCACGATCATTAAAAATTTTAAAGCAGGCTTTTCATCATCACTACCCGTAGCAA
>JAKQJG010000403.1 GCA_029561305.1 Bacteroidota bacterium
CACGCCAGGCAGCAGTGTTCGGAATCAGCCAGGCAGATCTCTATTCAATGGTGATAGAGGATCTGTTCTGACACCCCATTCTTTAGCGTATAAAGAACTGTACCTCCCTGCCGCCCCGGACACACTGATTGGATCACTACCGTGTTGCATGAGGGAGGGCTACAAAAACTATGACAAAAAATAAGCCGGAATGGCACGACCGAATGGCTGACAGGACTACGGGATGGGTTCTGAAGGGATGACAGTACTGGCAGCTTGGGGCGGGCAGGATTACTTCAATGGTTTCTTTCTGGCATCTCTGATATTAATCAAAACAATTTTTTTCGCCCGTGGATTATACCGGTAAGTAAGTATGGTTAACCTGTTGATGGGGCCTCTGTATAAGTCTTTGTGGCCCTTGGATGGCTCCAATATGCGGGGATTCTTTTTTAAAAGATCAAAAAAGTGCTTCGTTTCACGCACAAAATTCTGCACTTCTTTATCTGTCCATTCATCTTCAAGGTATTTAACAATACGGGCATAACCCTGATTTGCCCTTTTTGACCAAACAAGCTCTAAAGCCATTTCTTATATTTTGCCATTACTACTTCATGCGGTATCACTTCCCCATGATCAGCTTCGGCAAGGCCCTGCTCTATTTCTGCACGTTCTTCTTCACTTATGGTATCCCACCAATCAGCTTGTTTTGCTGCCTTCCCTGACAATAAGGTTTTTACGGCATATAATATATTGCTGTCCGATATCTTATCGATCATATTGTGAAGGTCCGCTCTCAGTTCTATAACATCCATGATTGGCATATTTTTTATCTCCTGCAAATTTAATGATTATTACTGTTTCTTAAGGGCGCAAATTGCGTCCTCCATTTTATTTCAACGGGTGGAACAGATCCAACTGCAGTTGTAAATCGTCCAGGCTTACCTGTTTGTAACGCTGTGTGCTGTGTACACTGGCATGCCCCGCAAGGTATTGGGCTCCCCGGATGTTCCTTTTCTTTTACCCAAAGGTAAATTACAGTGGTGCGTATCCGGGTAAGGTATTCCTGGATTTGCAACACTTGTGAGGAGTTTAGTGGGTAGGTATCAGGTGGGCAGTCACTATAATCATCATTTACGGGACTTCCGCGCACAGTAATATGGAAATCAACCATTCCTGTTTTTTCGTCATACCTTATAGCAGTAGTTTTCCATCCACTAACTTGTGATTCAGCATATTGCAAATTACCTCCATGATTGAAGTACTCTCTTAAAAATACTTCGATATCACCAGGGTCGGTTATGGTTATAGCATCATAAGAACGGGCTCTTGCATAACCGCTTGGGTCAATATACTTGAGGGGATTATTAATACAGTAACATTACTGATGCGTTAATATTTCGTTGAAATTAAATAAGTTAAGTTGTTCTTTGACATTTTGATTTATATGTGTTTTGGTAAGTAGTTCATTTATTGGCGTTTTGGCAAATGCGGAAATACCCAGAATCTGCATCATTT
>JAKQJG010000010.1 GCA_029561305.1 Bacteroidota bacterium
GTAAGCATCCCAACCAATGTAAAAGCCATCCGTAAAGATGAACAGGACCTGGTATATAAAACTGCCAGGGAAAAATATTCTGCCGTTATTGATGAAGTGGAAAAACTGAGGAATGCAGGCCGCCCCATACTGGTAGGTACCACCGATGTAAAGATCAGTGAATTGCTGGCGAGGATGCTCCAGGCAAGAAAAATACCGCACAATGTACTGAATGCAAAACAACATGCCAGGGAAGCACAGGTGGTGGCAGAAGCTGGGCTAGCCGGCGCCGTTACCATTGCCACCAACATGGCTGGTCGTGGTACGGATATCAAACTCGGTCCAGGTGTAAAAGAAGCGGGTGGTTTAGCGATCGTAGGTACAGAAAGACATGAAAGCCGCCGTGTGGACCGCCAGTTGCGTGGTCGTGCAGGCCGCCAGGGTGACCCCGGTAGTTCACAGTTTTTTGTAAGCCTGGAAGATGACCTGATGCGTATGTTCGGCAGCGAACGTATTGCTTCCTTAATGGACAGGATGGGTTACAAAGAAGGGGAAGTGATACAGCACAGTATGATTTCCAAGTCAATTGAAAGAGCACAGAAAAAAGTGGAAGAAAACAATTTTGGCATCCGTAAGCGCTTGCTGGAATATGATGATGTAATGAACAAGCAGCGTACCGTGGTGTACGGCAAACGCAACCATGCTTTGTTTGGCGAAAGG
Source organism: Bacteroidota bacterium (assembly GCA_029561305.1). Classification (GTDB taxonomy): domain Bacteria; phylum Bacteroidota; class Bacteroidia; order Chitinophagales; family Chitinophagaceae; genus Ferruginibacter. The sequence goes on from JAKQJG010000010.1 coordinate 700, forward strand.
CTGGCGCTGGATCTTGACAATGCATTTTATTCTGTTGCAGAAGGCCTGGTAAATTCCTTTAAAGAGGGTTCTGACCATGAAGGATTTAAACTGGCTGCTATCATGAACTTTGGTATTGATACCGCTATCACTGCTGAAGAATTAGAAAAAAACAATGTGCAGACGGTTGCAGATAAATTATACCACGAGGCAAAAGATAATTACAACCGCAAGGTGACGGCGATTGCTGAACAAACCCTGCCATCTATCAAAGACATCCGCAAGAACACACAATTTGTAAATGTGCAGGTGCCGTTTACCGATGGAAGAAAAGGTATCCAGGCTTTGGCAAACATCGACAAGACCATTGAAAGCAATGGTAAAGAGATGATGTATGCCTTAGAAAGAGGTATTACACTGGCCTTGATTGATGATGCATGGAAAGAACATTTAAGGAGCATGGATGATCTGCGACATAGTGTACAAACAGCAGGCTACGAACAAAAAGATCCACTGGTAATTTACAAGATCGAAGCCTTCAATGCCTTTAAGCAAATGGACGACAATGTAAATAAAGATATTGTGAGTTTCCTTTGTCATGCTAACATACCAATGGAGCAAACCAATGCCGGCCGCATACAGGAAGGGCGTGAAGAAAGAACCGATATGAGCAAGATGCGCCAGCGGAAGGAAGAATTTGCAGGCGCTACCAGCAGTACCGGCGGCCCCGAATACATGAGCCAGGAAAATGAATACCATGAACCCTCTGCACCAGTGAAGCAAGAACCCATCCGGGTAGAAAAACTACCTGGAAGGAACGATGCTTGTCCTTGCGGAAGTGGTAAGAAGTTTAAGAATTGCCATGGGAAAGATGCGTAAGAGTTGATCTGATAAATATTTTAAGCCAGTCTTTTTAGGCTGGCTTTTTTATTTTAGTTTGCTAACCAAAGAAGGTTTACAAGTAAGAAAAAAGTTGCCAGCAACGCCTATTTTGCGCTGGCGCAGGAGAGTGAGAAAGGAAGTTGCTTCTGTTAGGAGAGACTCAATCCTGTTTGCAATAATGGTTTTGCTTTTTTGCAGGCCGCTATTTCTGGATGGCGCAATATCTCTGCGCTGTGCGTGGCCAGGCTAAGTGAAGTTGGTGTAAATTTTACAATGTAAAGTGTGACGATATTTATTTGAGAAAGTTGCAGAAAACTAAAGTCCTCTTTTGGTTTTCTATCTTATCCAAAAGATTACTGAATTATTATTTTGAATCTATCTAGTGAAGGACGGTAAGTTGAGCACCAGACATCAAAGTAACAGATGCTCCCGGACTCACATAAAGCGAATAAATTGTGGTGGACTGATTAACAATTACATTTCCCCTGTCAATAGTTACCTTAGTGTTGGAATCCGGTATTGCACCACAATTCCAATTTGCAGCATCTTCCCAATTACCATCATTTCCTATCCAATGCCTGTCAATAGATAGGTTCAAATCAGTCGCATAGGTTCCATATCCTGACGGATTGCTGATTCCATGATAATAAGATAAATCCCGGGTTAGTGTGTTTAAAATCCCTAGAGAACCAGTAAGAAATTTCAAGGTGTATAAAAATTTACCATCGGGTGAAAGACAAATATTCATTGTTTCACTACCGTTATTTCCAGGATGGGGACCAGTTTCAGGAGTTGCTTCGAAAGTCCAATCTACCGTGCGTGATGTCAAGTTTACTTCCATCAAAGAAGAATAATCACTGCTCGATATGAATAATTTTTTTCCGTTGGGGCTTACACAGATGTCTCTAGGCATATAAGGTAGAGAGATGTTAAACTCCGGTAGCATATTTTGGGAGTTTAAACAAAGTAGTTGATTACTAATTAGTGTTACATATAAAAATTGGTCATCGGGTGATATGCAAATACTATAAGGAGAATTGGCAAGTAAAACGTTTTGGATTAAAAAATTAAATGTTGTGTTCACAACACTAATATTCTTACCTGAAAAGTTCGATACATAAAGTTTTGTATTGTCTTTATTTAAACAAAGTCCCCATGGATTAGTTCCAGTAGCTATGTTGGATATTAATGAGTTGGATACAGTATTTATTACACTTACTGAATTGCCATAATAGTTAGCAACATACAACCGTGTTCCATCTTTACTACAGACAATGGCTCTTGGTTGAGAACCAACAGTAATTGAATCGATGAGTTGCTTTGTTTTTGCATTTATAATATAAACTCTGTCATTATTAAGGTTGGTTACATACACCTTTTCATTGTCTGGCGAAACTGCTAATGCTGAATAATATGCGAAGTTTCCAACCCTGATAGAGCCTAAAATAGCGCCAGAGGAATGATTGTAAATTTTTAAAAAATTTCCTGCGGATGTTGAACTCACAACATAAAGAACAGTGTTTAAATACTCACCCATTTTAACCCCATACTTATTACTATAAGAAGTTGCACTCACAACACATCCTTCATTACTTGTTAGTAAACATGAAATAGTGTCTGCATTCTGTAAATTGGCGACTGAAAAGACATCTCCATCATTATTTACATTGTTTCCGTTTTTCTTCCATTGGTATAAAGGTGCATCCCCTCCGTTTACAGGAATTGCCTGAAATCTGACCGTAGATGACTCACAAAATGTATCTGTCACAAAGGGCATGATCGTTACGGAAGTTTCCCGCGGCTTATGAACGAGTATATTGACAGAATTACTGGTATCTGTACATCCGGCAGAATAAATGATTCGCCTGAAATCCTTCGTTTGAGTCAATAAAGATGTAATGTAATCTTTACTAACAGCACCCTCAATGGAAACATAAAAGCTTGAATTTGTACGCTCTTGCCATTGGTAGGTGTAACTACCATTTGCACCTGAAGGGAAAGATCCGGAGACAACGAAAGGATTTGCAGTGTCACAAAACAAATTAACGGCCGGACTTGTAATTATGTTATTAGAAATAGGAGGAGAGCATACAGCATTTGGGGTATACTCCCAAAAATCACTTAGGATCGTTGTATTAACCCGTCCAGTGCCAACATAACCTTTGCTATTACTTGCACACCCAAAAGCAATATATCTTCCGATCGCTGCCATATCAGCTTTTTGCGACCAGGAATTGGATAAAGTATCATACTCCCAAAAATCTCTATATGTTATAGTACCTGTACCAGTACCGATATACCCTTTCCCATTTATAGAAAAGCCGATTCCCTGTGATCGCTCTACTCCACCAAAATCAGCTTTTCGAGACCATGTATCTGCTATTGGATTATACTCCCAAAAGTCTTTCATTAAACTGATTATGTTAGTTCCCGTTCCAATATATCCTTTGCTGGCAATACTAAATCCAACTGCCCCCCTTCTTGCTGTACCACTAAAAGGGTTTTTTTGCGTCCAGGTATTGGAAACTACATTAAATTCCCACATATCATTTAAGAAACTACCTTCATTTAGCCCCAATCCAACATATCCTTTTCCCATAACTGAAAAAGCTACAGCGCCAGTTCTTGATACACCGGGGAAAAAGGCTACCTGAGTCCATAAATTTGTAGCAGGATTATATTCCCAAAAATCCCTATAAAGATCTATCCCGTTACCGGTTCCCAAGCCCACATATCCTTTATCATCTATCACGAAACTTACTGCGCCTGAACGGGCTAAACCAGGAAAACTAGCTTTCTGGGTCCATCTGTTTGAAGCAGGATTAAACTCCCAAAAATCCTGACGAATATAATCCCCATACCCAAGACCAGCATATACTTTGCCATTTATTGAGAAGCTGATTGCACCTGTCCTCAATGAAAAGTTTGATTTTTGACTCCATACGTTTTCCTGTCCAACTGCTACGGAAATATTTATAAATAACAAAAGGAGCATGATAGACATCCGGGGGAAAAAACCATAGTATGAAAGCATAAGAAAAAGGGTTTACTTTGAGTATTGAGATTTTACTTCAAACTATTAATGATCGTTGTAAACTCCGCTGCCACCAGCGAAGCTCCACCCACCAGTCCGCCATCCACATCCGGCTGACCAAAGATCTCTTTTGCATTGGAAGCTTTTACACTGCCGCCGTAAAGTATCGTTACGGAATGTGCAACAGTGTCGCCATATTTTGCAGCGATCACGCTACGAATATGCTGCTGTATCTCCTGCGCCTGTGCACTCGTGGCCGTTTTACCGGTACCGATTGCCCAGATGGGTTCATAGGCAATAATAAAATTGGTCATCTGCTCTGGCGATAAATGGAACAGGCTCTCTTTGATCTGTGCTTCCACAAAACTGTTTTGCGTACCGGCTTCCCTTATTTCCAACGCTTCACCACAACAGAAAATAGCTTTTAACCCATATTCAAAACACAGGTCCACTTTTTCTGCCAGCATGCTGTTGCTCTCATTAAAATATTCCCTGCGCTCACTGTGTCCCAATACAACATATTCAATACCGATACTTCTTAGCATTTCAGCACTCACTTCGCCGGTATAGGCACCCGATTTTTTTGAGTAACAGTTTTGTGCTGCTACATACACATTCTCTTTGCCGGCCAGTTGATTCTTTATGCTGATGAGATAGGGAAATGGTACAGCGAACACTGCAAGATGATTGTGATCAAGCGTTAATGGCGATGATAAAATATCATTGACCAATGCTGTACCCTGTTCCAGTGTAAGGTTCATTTTCCAGTTAGCAGCTGCTATTTGTGTTCTCATGTTAGTTTGATTGATTGTATAATTGTTGTAGAATATTTTTTTCTTCTTC
>JAKQJG010000011.1 GCA_029561305.1 Bacteroidota bacterium
GAGGAGCTCCTTTTTGCCCTTTTCTGTATCCTCGAAAAGTGGGCTATGGTGGTTTCATTATTCAGAAGAAGGGACAGATGGCTGGCGCTACAGCCTGTTCCCCGGAATGTTGAAAAATACGCGTTTTATAAGGGTTGACTATCTAGTGGGTAAATGTTATTTGGATAGAAGTATTTGGCCAGGCTCCCAATTATTGAAACGCCCCCAGGAAATATAGATATTTTCATACCATCCAGGCTGCCAAAGGTGCAAACTTCCCCGGTTATAAGGTCGGTTTGCTCCCTGGCCCTATCCAGATAGGCCCCAATATCCTGGCCATAACCCATTACCCACATTTTTACTTTGTCATACATCTTGTTACCAATTTTTGGGAACAAATCACATATTATAATAAAGCCTCTGTCTATTCTGCCTGGCTCCTTAAGGCCGTTAAGACTTCATCAAAACCGCCCATTACAAGCTGTTTGCAGTATGAGGCAATTAAAACCTTTGCCCCGGCTAAAACAATCAATTCTATCACATTTGGCCTTATCTGTTCTGGAGCTTCCCCGGTCTTATTATCCTGGTACACAATGAATAAAAAGCCATCTTCTTTGTACTTGAAAAAGGGGTTTTCTTTGTGCTTGCTGCTATATGTTTTATCTGCTAATGGATAGCCATAAGCAAACCCGCTTAACTTGCCATCTATGAAATAGTCCTTAAGCCCGGTAAAGTTGAGGCTGTCCTTAGCCTGTAACCTCATAGCCGGCACATTTGCCCCATCTTTCAGCTTTTCCATTAAATACATACTTATAAGCCCGTTTCTGCCTTTCAGCTGTTCCATCGGTGGGTAATATCCGGCCTGGGCTGTTATTACATATTTTGGGGTTTTTTTACTATTGGAGTCTAAAACCAATCTGCCATAATAGCTTATGTTTGGGCTTATCATAGTGCCCCCCCTTTCTTAATGCAATAGCTTTGGGCCTTTTGTTCAATTTCATCGGCTGTTGCTACCCGGTTGCTTTGTAGCCATTTTTCCAATTCAACCCGGTTAAAATAACACATCTTGCCCCCTGGCTTTGAGTGTGGTACTTTTGCAGTCATCGTTAGTTTGTATAACGTGCTTAGGCTTATGCCCATATATTGGGCTGCCTCTTGACTTGTTAATACTTCTTTATTCCAGGGTATCACCTTTGCCGTTATAAGATCGGCCAACTTTTGCAAATCCTCTTTTGTCATAGTTGTAATCTTTAGAGGGTTTGGCTGTCTGGGGAAAATGCAAGGTTTCCCCGTCTTTGCCGGTTGCTCATTTGGAGTACTTGCATTTACTCCATCTGAAATCAACGGCTAAAATACTTTTGTCTTCAATCCAAAATAAAAACTATGCAGCCGACTGCATATATTATGCAGTTGGCTGCATATGTTTTGTTGATTTTTGGGGAATAAAAACCCTACCGATTATAATACTGCCGTATATTTAGACCACAGGGTAAATTTACTAAAAACACTTAAATTTACTCATTATGTCAACGACAAGAAAAAAACACAGTGCAGCCTTCAAGGCCCAGGTGGCCATAGAGGCGATCAAAGAACAGGAGACATTAAGCGAACTGGCCAAACGGTTTGAAGTACATCCGCAGATGATCTCTAATTGGAAACGGGAATTCATTTCCCGTAGCACAGAAATCTTTTCTAGCAAAGCCCCTGATGAAGAAGCGGTAAAACGGGAAAAGGCCTTGTATGAAAAGATCGGGCGATTGGAGGTGGAGGTGGATTTGGCATTTGCCTTCAATCGGCGGCGTTCGGCATAAACCAAATAAGTTTGGCTTCTGCTCTCACTGGCACGATTGTTTTGCAAAAGGGTGTCAGAGCAATTGGGGATACTGAAACCCTCGAAAAAGTCATAAATCCCCAGGCCAAAGTCAGTATTCGCAGGCAATGTGAGCTTTTGGATGTGAACAGGAGTAATGTATATTATCAACCGGTGCCAGAAGATCCTAAAGATCTGGAATTGATGCGACGTATGGATGAAGAATTTCTGGACCACCCCAACAAGGGCGTGTTGAGCATGGTAGATTTTATAAGGGCACTTGGCATTTTGGTTGGGCCTAAACGAGTACGAAGGTTGCTGCGAAAAATGGGAATAATGGCTATATATCCACAAAAGAACCTGAGTAAATTGGGAATCGCCAAATACATTCATTCCTATAAACTCAAAGGGTTGGAGATTACCCGCAGCAACCAGGTGTGGTGCATCGATTTGACATACATCCCCATGGAACGAGGCTTTCTGTACCTGACGGCGATACTTGATGTATATAGCCGGTATATAGTGGGTTGGGGATTATTCAATACATTGGATGCCAACAACACGCTTGGGGTATTAAAAGAGGCTGTAGCAATGTATGGAAAGCCGGAAATAATCAACTCGGACCAGGGATCCCAGTTTACCTGTTCAGGATGGGTTGAATATTTGGAAAAAGAAGATCTCATTATCAGTATGGACGGCAGAGGAAGGGCTTTGGATAATATACACATTGAGAGGTTCTGGAGAACGCTCAAGTGGGAATATGTATACCTAAACCCGGCTGAAGATGGAAAGGAATTGCAGAAAGGTTTAAAAGATTATCTTTACTATTACAATCACCAACGAACCCATCAAAGCCTGAACCATTATACCCCATATTCCTGGTACAAAAATGCTGCTTGACACTTTAAATTTATCCAGAAAATAAAGAATGTAAAAACAAAAAACTAAACTTAAAAAGCTACCCCATCTCATGGCTCAAAAGACTCGGTAAGAAATGAATATTATGTAAAGTCCAAACGTAAAGTATGCTTGTAATATGCCGATAATCAATATGCTTTGCACTGGGCTTTACATAATTATATTGTTGTCATAACCTTTTTTATGGAAAGCTTTCCATAACTCCGGGGACTCTATGCGTAGAAAAAAGAAAAATAAAAATAACTTTACACAATGAACCTGACAGGTCTTTGAAGCGGTACCCATATGCCCGTCATGCCGGCACCTATTGGAGCGCTACAGCCGGTACCCATACAGCGCTATCATCAAATCAACGTCTCTTCACGCGTTACCCGTTTACATAGGTTATGATTCTTATAGTGTGGGTAGTGAAAACGGTAATTTTAAGGACTACATTTTTTCCGTGCGTTGCGTAAAAGATTAGTACAGGTTGGGTGTGCCCCGCAAACATTGCTCTTTTGCCTGAATACCAAATCGTTACGCGTTTCATACCCCAGGGGGTATGAAACGCGTAAGTAGCTGATTATGAGCCAAACGAACAATATCTGCGACGCATCAAGTGTACGCGGCACCCATTTGGGCAAGAGGAAGCACCGTTATACCATTACTTCTCACCTGTCTTTCGTCTCCCGCGTAAATTACCCATCCTTTTTTCATGCCAGATATCTTTAGCCAGGAGGAGATGGATTTAAAGTAATCTTCAGTTATGGTTTGTCCCGATTTTATTACTATCGGCAACAAAGTGTCAGATTCTTCTACTATCAAATCAACTTCTGTACCCAGGCTGTCCCGCCAGAAATAAAGATTATTGGTTTTCCCCCGGTTATACCGGCTTTTTAAAAAATTAACGATAACCATATTTTCAAACAAACTGCCGCGAAAAGGATGTAAGGCCATCTGTGCTGCATTCTCAATCCCCAGCAATGCAGATGCCACCCCGGTATCGTAAAAATACAGCTTCGGCATTTTTACTATACGCTTATTAAAGTTCTTA
>JAKQJG010000014.1 GCA_029561305.1 Bacteroidota bacterium
GGGCCTTATGGAGTGGAAGGTTTCCAGGCAGAAATACATCCATTCGAATCAGTGGGTGGACTGTATGAAACCGGTGGAAGGGGATGGGTGGTGGAACCTGATTCCGCTGATGTAAAGAAATGGAATAAACCCGGCGAGTGGAATACGATGACGGTTTCTGCAAAGGGCCGGTCGGTAGTAGTACATGTCAACGGTTATAAAACAGCGGAAATAAAGAACGATCCCGGACGGACAGAAGGACATATTGCATTGCAGCTTCATGGCGAACAGGATATGCTCGTATCATTTAAAGACATTGAAATCAACATCAATTAACAAACTAATTTGAATCCAATTCTTCGCATGACGATCCCGTACATGAAACAACTGCTCAGCTTTCTTTTAGTGGTTTTTTTCGCCGCATGTTCCGCAGACAAACAAGACAGCAATTCAAACTGGCCAACATTCGGTCATGATGTTTCCAATAACAAATTCTCTACGCTCACCGGTATTGATACATCTAACGTCTCAAAACTAAAAGAAGTTTGGCGTTATGAAGATACCACAGAGGGGGGTGGAGTCTATTTTAATCCAGTGATGATGCACAACAGGCTCATCGGCCTGATGCCTTCCAACAAACTGGTTGCGCTGGATGCAACTACAGGAAAACTGCTATGGGAGTTTGTTCCGGACCCTTCACCCATCTACAACTGGTCGAAGGGATTAACCTACCATACCGGCAAACCTGACCGGATCTTTCTTATTTCCGGCTCTACGCTGTATGCTATCAACGCCGAAACTGGTACGGTGATGAAAGACTTTGGCAAAAAGGGCCGCGTCGATTTTTATGAGGGACTGGAAGTGCCTGATTCCATGCGTTCAAAAGTACCCGTCTCCAGCAATGCGCCGGGAGTTGTATACAATGATCTCTTCATTGTAGGATGTAAAGTGCCGGATGAACTTCCGTCGACTTCAGGTGACATCCGTGCGTTCAATATCAATACCGGCAAATTGGAATGGGTGTTTCATGTGATCCCAAAGCCGGGTGAGTTTGGTGCTGAAACCTGGAGCAGCAATGCCCGCCAGCGCAATGGTGGTGCTAATTGCTGGGGCGGCATGGCGCTGGATGAAAAACGGGGAATTGTATTTGTTCCAACTGCATCGCCCTCTTTTGATTTTTACGGGGCAGATCGGCCTGGTCAAAATCTTTTTGCCAACTGCCTGCTGGCACTGGATGCAAAAACAGGTAAACGCATCTGGCATTTTCAAACCACCCACCATGATCTGTGGGATCGGGACAATGGTTCTCCACCCAATCTTGTTACTATACAACGTGATGGAAAAGACATTGACGCAGTTGCATTGGTCACTAAGATGGGATACTTGTTTATGTTTAATCGTGAAACGGGCGAATCGCTTTTTGAAGTAAAGGAAGTGCCCGTGGATACCGTGAGCAGCATGCCGGGCGAAAAACCCTGGCCCACACAACCCATACCGGTGAATCCTCCGTTTGCACGCCAGGGATACCAGGAAAAATTTTATGGCCGTTCGTCAGCGTGGATCAAAGATGAGGTTACTAAAAATAAATACAAAACAGGCGTATATGAACCGCCGTCGATGGAAGGGCTGATCCTGCTTCCCACGGCGCATGGCGGATCCAATTGGGGTGGTGCTTCGGTAAATCCGAACACTAATATGCTATTTGTCAATTCCACTGACATTCCGATGATATTGAAGTTGACGGACCTGAAAAAGATCCGTAAGGCCAACCAGCTCAATCCTGAAATATTGTACAGAACCTATTGCAGCAACTGCCATGGTGCCGATAAAAAGGGAAAAACGATTGGGCCTGATCTTACCGGGCGGGTGAAAACATATACAAACAGCAAGATTACAGGTATCCTTGAAAAAGGAGCTGCGCCGATGCCATCATTTAAGTTTTTGTCACCAGAACAGATCGCCTTACTCGTTGCGTATGTTAAGGACACCGTGATGCAACAATCATTCGAAACAACCGATATCCCGCAGAACAATGAACCCTACGGATTCAATGGATACAGTTTTTATCTTGATCCGGCTGGCGATCCTGCCATTGCTCCTCCATTTGGTACCATGACCGCCATCAACCTGAACACGGGCAATATCGTGTGGCAGGTTCCATTGGGGGAAGATCCAAAGTTTAAAAAGATGGGCATACCAAATTCGGGTATGTTCAACCGTGGTGGTGGCATTGCTACTGCAAGTGGTTTGATCTTCATCGGCGCCACCGGCGATGATATGTTCAGGGCCTTTGATCAAAAGACAGGAAAAGTGGTATGGGAATACCAGCTTCCAGGGATGGCGACTTCGATTCCATCCACCTACTCGGTGGGCAACAAGCAGTATGTTGTAGTGTCGGTGAATGGCAAGCAGGAAAATAATTTTAAAGGTGGATATATTGCCTTTGCGATTCCTTAAGTGATTCACTAAACTGTGGCAATGCTGCCATAGCTGATTATAAAACCGATGCATTATTTTTTTGTGCGTTATCAGTTTGCCTTTAATAACTTTAGAAAAAATGTTTATGGCAAGAATAAGTACACTGCTTTTTTTAGTTGCCCTGCTGCTGGTTCGGACAAACAGCATCGCACAACAAAAATCAAAAGGCAAAAAGGAGTTTTATCAATTCACTCTTTATCATTATAGCACTGTTGAGCAGGAAAAAATTTTGGACACTTACCTTAAAGATGCCCTCTTGCCTGCTCTGCACCGGATGAATATTCAGACAGTTGGTGTGTTTAAGCCATGGGGCAATGATACCCTTACTTCAAAGTTGCTGTATGTTTTTATACCCTTATCATCTATTGATAAAACCATTACAATAAAAGAAAAATTACAAACTGATGAAGTGTATCTTGCTGCCGGTGCTGCTTATATTAATTCACTGCATAACCTGCCACCTTACGACAGGATAGAAACTATTTTAACAGCGTCATTTCCCCTGGCACCCACCATGAAACTTCCTGCATTAAAATCAAGTAAAAAGGAAAGGGTATATGAGCTACGCAGCTATGAAAGTGCTACTGAAAAAATATTTGACAACAAAGTACACATGTTTAATGAAGGCGATGAGATAGGCCTTTTTGCAAAATTGAATTTCAACGCCGTGTTTTACAGTTCGGTAATTGCCGGCAGCAAAATACCCAACCTTATGTATATGACCTGCTTTGAAAATATGACAGACAGGAATGCACACTGGAAAAGTTTTGGGGATGATCCTGGCTGGAAAAAACTTTCTTCTATGCCCGAATATCAAAATAACGTCTCTCACATAGATATTACTTTCCTGCAACCGGCAGACTATTCTGATTTTTAAAAATTGAT
>JAKQJG010000073.1 GCA_029561305.1 Bacteroidota bacterium
AAAAATACTTGTAACTGGAGGTTGTGGATATATAGGAGTACACACTATTGTTGATCTTATTCAAAATGGCTTTGACGTAATTTCTGTCGATAATAATTCCAGGAGTTCATCTGCCATTTTATCAAATGCAGAAAGCATCACTGGTAAAAAAATAAAGAACTACGTGGTAGACCTTTGTGACTTTGAGGCAACAAGAAATATTTTTAAGGAAAACAGCAACATAGAAGGTATCATACATTTTGCAGCTTATAAAGCTGTGGGAGAATCGGTTGAAAAGCCATTGCTTTATTTTGAAAACAATAATTTTTCGCTGGTGAATATTTTAAAATGCGCCGAAGAATTCAATGTGCCGCATTTTGTTTTCTCTTCTTCCTGTACGATGTATGGCAACCCGGACGCAATCCCGGTAACGGAAGAAACCGTTCAGAAACCAGCGGAGTCGCCTTATGGTGCCACCAAGCAGATGGGTGAAGTGATAGTAACTGATACTGTAAAAAGTAATCATATGCAAGCCATCCTGCTGCGGTATTTCAACCCGGTTGGGGCACATCCTTCCATTATGCTGGGAGAAATTCCATTGGGGCGCCCGGCCAACCTGGTGCCTGCCATTACACAAACTGCCATCGGCAAGTTACCTGCGATGATGGTATATGGCGATGACTATCCGACAAGGGATGGCAGCTGCCTGCGTGACTATATTCATGTGAGTGATATTGCTCATGCTCATACGCTGGCACTTAACTACCTGATAGAGAAAAAGAATAAAACAAAAACAGAAATATTCAATCTCGGCACCGGCGACGGCTATACTGTTTTAGAAGTGATCAAAGCTTTTGAAAAAGTAAGCGGTGTAAAATTGAATTACCAGGTAGGCCCACGCCGCAGTGGCGATGTGGTAGCCATTTATGCCAACAACAGTAAGGCAAAAAACGAACTGGGCTGGATTCCAAAATACAATCTCGACGATATGATGGACACAGCATGGAAATGGGAACTGAAACTGAAAGAAGAAGAAAAAATTCCAGTTAAATAAGGCCGCTTCCTTTGCTCAATGCTTATCTTGCGACTTGAAAAAATAAGCACATGTTAAAAGCAATTGAAGTAACGGGCAACAAAGATACCCGCAGTGGATTCGGTGATGGCATTTTAGAAGCTGCGAGGAAGAATGATAATATCGTAGCCCTTACTGCTGACCTTTTAGGTTCAATGAAGCTGAATGCTTTTGTTAAAGAATTTCCCAACCGTTTTATACAATGTGGTATTGCTGAAGCCAATATGATCGGTGTGGCTGCTGGCCTCACCATTGGCGGCAAGATTCCCTACACCACCACTTTTGCCAATTTTAGCACGGGCCGTGTGTATGACCAGATACGCCAGAGTGTTGCATACAGCAATAAGAATGTAAAAATATGTGCTTCACATGCAGGCCTTACGCTGGGTGAAGATGGCGCCACACACCAGATACTGGAAGATATCGGCTTAATGAAGATGTTGCCCGGCATGTCGGTGATAGTACCGGCAGATTATAACCAAACCAAAGCAGCCACTAAAGCTATTGCGGATATTAACGGTCCCGTATACCTGCGTTTCGGCCGCCCTGTATGGCCCATATTTACAAAAGAAGAAGATTTTGTTTTTGGCAAAGCGCAAAAATTATCTGAGGGTACAGATGTAAGCATTTTTGCCTGCGGTCACCTTGTGTGGAAAGCGGTGGAAGCAGGGAGGATCTTAGAGGAAAAAGGCATCAGCGTGGAAGTGATCAATATTCATACGATAAAACCTTTGGATACAGAAGCTGTGCTGGCCTCTATCAGCAAAACAAAATGTGCTGTTACCTGCGAAGAGCA
>JAKQJG010000078.1 GCA_029561305.1 Bacteroidota bacterium
GAAGATGAATTACTCCCGGGAGTATTGGAGAAAGTGATATTACTGTAGCCACTGTTTCCATAGCCGTGTGTTACCAGGCCCGATTGTAACACCGAATCCTTTTTTAGATCATACACAAAAAAGCGATTGCTGCCGCAGGCAATGTTCATGTCAATTAAAAAACAGTAACGGCTGTTGTACTCATTTTCTTTCGCAAAATTCTCCAGCTTATTGGCAAAGCCCTGCAGTCTTAGCAATCCGGCAATTTTTGCTGATGCATTTTTTTTGACCGGTTGGGCGTATTGTTTTTTGTTATCAGAAGATTTATTAATGTACTGCCATGCAAAAGGTGATACTGCCGCAATGGCAAGTATAAAAATAAGAAGCCGGTTCATACAGGAAGGTTTAGGGAAATGAGATACAATATTAAAAGGCTTCCATATTATTTACCAAAAGGGAATTTGTAAATAAAAGTTAAGAAGGGAGGCGAAGGGTTGCCAACCTTTTGTACAATCTTTCATTAACAAACTCCTGCGTTAATAAGATCCTGCAGTTATAAAAATATGATAGAGTATGGCCACGCTATACAGGACATTTGAGGAGGTAAGGTACTGCAGTAGTAAGCTATCTTCCAAACTTGTAAAGCTCAGTTAGCTTATTGTGTTTATCATTCAAAATATCCGGAATGATATCCATCGCCTGTATTGAGAATGTTATGCCATTGCCACCAAAGCCCAGTACAAACAACGCGTTTTTATATTCGGGAGAAACGCCAATGTAAGGCAAACCGTCTTTTGTAGAACCGAAAGTGCCTCCCCAGCTGAAATCTTCAATAAAATCCACCCCAGGTAAAATGGTCTGTAATTTTTCCACCAGTTTTTTGGCCTTCTTTTCTTTTGTCCTTTGCTGAAAAAAAGAAAAATTTGTTGAAGAGTCCTCGCCACCGATCAGTAACCTCCCGTCATCGGTTGTACGCATGTAGATATAAGGGTCTGCTGTATTCCATACCAGCGTTTCTTTAAGATTTTTATTGAGCGGAATATCCTGTTCACTTACACAGGCATAAGTATAAAACAGGTCTGCTACTTTTTCCTTCAGCATTTCCGTTGTTTCAAAGCCAGAACAGAAAACAATTTTATTGCAGCTTGCGGTATGGCCATCTTTTGTATGAATAACAGGTTGTTCGCTTTCAAAATCAAAGGATGAAATGTCCGTCTGGTCAAAAACACGCATGCCTCTTTTTACATTCAGCAGTATCAATTCATGCGCAAGCTTGTATGCATCCACACTGGCAGCTGTATTGGATAAAATAGCACCAAAGCAATGAATGCCATAATGGTCTTTCACCTCTTTAGCACTCAGCCATTGAACACCCAGCTGGTATTTGTTCCTGATGTCAAATTCCTTGCGTAACCATTGTGCAGCCTTTTTATTATGGGAGATATACAGTGATTTTTTCTTTTGAAAGCCACAGTCAATTTTTTCTTTGGATACGGTCTGTTCAAGTTGATTGATGGCTTCCATACCTGATCGATAACACAAAGCGGCATTTTGTTCCCCAATCATTTCCGCTAATTGGTATAGGGGTACATCAATCTCATACTGCAGCATACTGGTGGTGGCCGACGTGCTTCCCTGGCCTACATCTCTTTTATCGATCAGTATTACATTATACCCGGCTTCCATCA
Source organism: Bacteroidota bacterium (assembly GCA_029561305.1). GTDB lineage: Bacteria > Bacteroidota > Bacteroidia > Chitinophagales > Chitinophagaceae > Ferruginibacter. The sequence continues at coordinate 1,668 of JAKQJG010000078.1, forward strand.
ACGCATGACTCACCAATGCTCCGGTGATACCAGCACCAATCACTGCAATATCAGTTGAGATGGTTGATTGAAGTGAAGGGTAACTATGGAGCAGGCCGTTTTTCAACAACCAGAATGATTCTAATGTCCGTAAACGCATGGCAAGGTTTTAGCGTATATATCTCAAACTTCTTACCAACTTATAATAATTATAACATTTTTCGGCAACCAGTATGTATAACTTTACGAACCGGGGTGTATATGAAGCGTAACCACTTTTTATTTACGATGCTTTGCTTACTATTGGCAGTACGTGGACTGGCGCAGAATTACCATGCCATAAACGGGAGTGTATATGCCGGCAGCCTGGCTGCTGCTGCCAATCCTGCGTCAATTGTATTTGTGCCTTATTCCTGGGATATTACACCGCTGGCCTTGCAGTTCAAACAAAGTACCAATGCCTATGCAGTAAACGGTTTTTCTCTGTTGTCACCATCCGGTGAAGCAACGGTAGAAAATACCTATGGCATAAAGAAACGTTTTGTATTTGCCAACCAGGATCTTCGGTTGCTGAATACGAGGATCAAACTGAACGACCGGTCTGCCATCGCTTTTGGGTTTAACGTGAGGAGTTATATGTATGGCAACTCAAGCCAAAGCAATTACCAGGATACAACAGTTACACTTGCCGATTATCAACGTATCAACCTGCCTTACTTGCCGCTCTCTTTTGAAGGGGCAGGCGCTGCCTGGTCGGAGTTGTATGCTTCCTATGCAAGAACGGTGGTGGATGATGGGTATAAAATTATTACTGCAGCGGTTACCTTCAAATATAATCGTTCTGTTGCCGGGGCATATGTGGTAGGGAACAACATCAATTATATTCCTGATGCCGATACAGCCAATGATAATGGATTTTTACTCACTGCCGGCAGTTTGCAGTATGGATATTCTGCAAACCTTGACCAGGTAAATTCTGCTAACTCATTGTCTCAAAACCGGCGGGCCCTGTTTCAAAATAATACCGCTTCCCTCGGCGCTGATGTGGGTTTAGAATTTGTATTGTCCTCTGCAGATGAGGTGGACGACGATAATTATTATGCTTACAAAACAAAGATAGGCCTGGCCGTTATGGATATTGGCGGATACCGTTATAGCCATAGCAGCCGGAGCAGGGTGGGGAGTTCAGTAAAGTTGGGTATCAATGATACGATACTGGAAAACAAATTCAGACCGGTAAGAAATATGGATGATTTTAATGACAGTCTTGCCACGATCGCTACAAATCTTGTTGCCTTGCCGGGTGATTTTGTAGTGTATTCACCTACCCGGCTCGTGCTGAATATTGACCAGCGGCTGCAGGATAATATTTTTATCAATGCTGAACTTACACTGCCGTTGATAAGGCTGGCAAAAAATTCACTTTTTATCAAAGACATCAACCTGCTTGCCATAACTCCACGTTGGGAAAACAGAACCTTTGGTGCTTACCTGCCCCTCTTGGTAAATATGCGTAAACAGGTTTGGGTGGGTGGGGCCTTTAAAGCCGGACCCTTACTGTTGGGCATCCATAACCTGGCAAATATTCTCGGGAAAAACAGTATGCAGAATGGCGGTATGTACCTGGCATTGACCATCAGGCCAGGAAAAAAGCATGATGGCCAAAACAGCAACAACAGCGATCCTGAAAAAAGAAAACAACTAAAGCGCCTGCAATGCACTTCCTTCTAAAAAAAAGAACCAGGATCTCTCCCGGTTTCTTTTTAATCATTCATAATTACGATTCAATTTGAGGCATGGACATCATCACATCATCACATCATCACATCATCAAATCATCAAATCACCAAATCACCAAATCAACCCATCATCAAATCAACTTACATTTTCCCCACCATCTTCTCCGGCACCACCCATTCGTCAAATTCTTTATCTGTAAGGTAACCCAGTTTTACAGCCATTGCTTTTAACGTGGTACCTTCTTTATGTGCTTTTTGTGCAATTTCTGCTGCTTTGTAATAGCCAATTTTTGGATTGAGGGCAGTTACCAGCATCAAACTATTGTCAACATGTTTTTTAATATTTGCTTTGATGGGTTCAATACCTACGGCGCACCTGTCATTAAAAGAAACACAGCCATCGCCAATCAATCTTGCGCTGTGGAGGAAGTTGTAGATCATTACGGGCTTGAAAACATTCAGTTCAAAATGTCCCATACTGCCGCCGATACCAATCGCCACATCATTACCCATTACCTGTGCAGCGATCATGGTAAGTGCTTCACATTGGGTGGGGTTTACTTTGCCCGGCATGATAGAAGAACCTGGTTCGTTGTCAGGTATAAAAATTTCGCCAATGCCTGAGCGTGGTCCAGATGACAGCATACGAACGTCGTTGGCAATTTTCATTAAGCTTACGGCTACTGTTTTTAATGCACCATGTGCTTCCACAATCGCATCATGTGCTGCCAATGCTTCAAATTTATTTTTAGCTGTAACAAAAGGTAGTTTGGTGAGTTTGGCAATATGCTTTGCCACATTTACATCATAACCCGGAGGTGTGTTGATACCGGTACCAACTGCAGTGCCGCCCAGTGCCAGTTCGCTTAAATGTGCCAAAGTATTTTTGATGGCTTTTAAACCATGATCCAGTTGAGAAACATAGCCACTGAACTCTTGCCCTAATGTAAGCGGAGTGGCATCCATAAAATGCGTACGGCCTATCTTCACCACTTTTTTAAAGTCCTTCGCTTTTTTATCCAGCGTATTGCGGAGTTTTTCAATCCCGGGGATCGTTGTTTCGATCAATATCTTATACGCTGCAATATGCATGGCCGTAGGAAAAGTATCATTACTGCTCTGGCTTTTGTTTACATCATCATTAGGATGCAGGTATTTTTCTTTATCAGCCAATTTACCTCCGTTCAGCACGTGACCACGGTAAGCGATCACTTCGTTACAATTCATATTACTTTGTGTGCCGCTGCCGGTTTGCCACACTACTAATGGAAAATAATCATTGAGTTTGTTGTCCAGTATTTCTTTACAAACCTTACCGATCAGGTCTGCTTTCTTTTTTGGTAAAATACCTGCTTCGTAATTTGTAAGCGCCGCCGCATGCTTCAGATAAGCAAATGCGCTGATGATCTCTTTGGGCATCCTGTTGATGTCCTGGGCAATTTTAAAGTTGTCGATGCTGCGTTGCGTTTGAGCGCCGTAGTAGGCATCCACAGGCACTTTTACTTCACCCATGGTGTCTTTTTCAATGCGGAATTCCATAATGTGATGGTTGGTTTTTTGAATTGCAAAGATAGAGCAGGCGGGTTATTTATGAAAAGAAAAGAACAAAGCATATATGTATGATGGGTTACAAATAAAAAAGCAGCCTCTATAAGAAGGCTGCCTTTAGATCATCACATAAAAGTAAATTATTACTGACCCGTTGGCAATTGCACACATGTGCCACTGATCATTAACAAGCGGTTATTAATAATAGAAAAGCTGCCACTTGCCCTTGCCTGCACACTGGCCGCTAAAGCATCTGTATCCCTCACCTGGCATGGGTTGGTAGTGCCACCTGGAATGATCACATGCGTACGTTCAGAAGGGATCTTTCCACTGTTCCAGTTATTGGCATCATGCCAGTTGTTGCTGCTGTTGCCATTCCATATTGCAATTTCCTGTTGTAAGGTGGCTTGTGCGGTATCCACACAGCCTGATTGGTTGGTGGCAATCAACGTATAAATGCCCAGGCCGGTTTCCGTTGGTGTTGGAGAACTCCAGTTGTAAGTTAAATTGGCTGGGGTAGTGTACAACGTTAGCAGGTTAAATGTTTCGTTACTGCATACAATGATGACGCTGGTATCATTACCCAGGAAATCTCTGATCAGCAGATATTTTGCTGATGCGAAGCCATCAGCAGTATCGCCAAAAAAGCGGCCCGGTGTGCAGTTGAAATTATTTGTGCTGATCGCACTGCTGCCATCTGCAGTATCACCATAAAAGCGAATGGGTGTACAATCAAAATTATTGGTTGCTGCAACACTGCTCCCGTCTGCAGTGTCACCCGTAAAGCGAATGGGAGAGCAATCAAAAATATTTGTTGCAGCAGTACTGCCACCATCGGAGGTATCACCAAAAAATCTTACTGCTGTACAATTAAAAAGATTGGTGGCCGCAGCGGCATTCCCTTCGTTATCTCCGCCAAAAAATCTTAGTGCGGTGCAGTTTGCAGGCACCGTATTAGACGCAAAAGCGCCACTGTTATCTCCCCCGGAGAAAGGTTGTGCCCAAAGAAGCGATGAATATAAAATTGAGATCAGTATCCAGGCACTTCTAAGGACATGTATGTTTTTATATTTCATAAATGTCTGTTTAAAGTAAGGATTAATTAAAGCTTCTTCTTACACCACGGCCACCAGTAGACGCTGTACGGGCGGCATAATTGTTATTACAATAATTCCTGTCGGAAACATTTAACTGCGTGGCAGCATTGTCGTGGCCTCCACCTCTATAAGAAGCCGCTGCACCGGCGGCAGCATTTAATATGGCTGTTTGATTGATCCAGCCGTTTACATCTGATAGCCCTTCATTGGGAGTAAACTGCAAGTTGCCGTCGCCGTGAGCTGAACCAACAAAATTGGTGCCTGCACCGGATACACCCATTACAAATTCACTCACGTTACCGCTCATTTCCATTACACCATAAAAGCTGGCGCCAGCTTGCAGCCTTGTGGTGGAAGCTTTTGCAGCAAAGCCGCAACGTAAGGGGCCTTGTGGCAGTGCACTAAACTGGGCGGCATTTACCAGTCCGCTGCCGGCAGTAATAACATCACTTACTCCTTCATTACCAAGTCCATCATTTTCCAGGCTGCTGCCATCGGTGATCAATGCGGTGCCCCAGGCCTTTTCATTGGCTGCTGCAGCATTGGTGCCACGGCATATCTTTTCAAATTCCATTTCACTCATAGGTGCAAGCCCACTCCAGTCATTGTAGGCGCATACATCTGCCCAGCTTAAATAATTGCATGCCCTGTTGGGTGCGGTGGCGATAAATGATGGCCATACGCCGGTCACTGTATGCCTGTTAGCACCATTTGAATTGGGAAACCTGGCCGCAGACTGGTCAGGGCTTAACGAGTTTAAAAAATCTGCATACTGGCCTTGTGAAATTTCATATTTCATACAATACAAAGCATTGAAGCCTTTAGGATAAAATGCACTAACGGTGCCGCCTGTTGGAGAATACTGGTCAGCATATAAATTACCTGCGGTATTGGCAAACGTAATAGCTGCTTCACTTGCAATGGTATAGGCTGCCGTGGGAGAAGTACCCCCGCCCTGCCGGAGACTGGCATTTGAAGCGCCATCTCCCACCTGGAAACTTCCTTGTGGCACATATACCATTTCAATACCAATTACCTGCATGTCCCATTCTGCAATGGCACCCGGTACAGTGGCTAATTTTAATGTTACGGAGGTGCTGGCAATATTACCCGTTCCATTGCCGCTTCTTCTTAAAAATACACCTTTACCATCCGGCGTTGTTTGCACTTCTAATGGAGAAGCAGCAGTGTGATTGGCGGCTGTGGCTGAAACATCCTGGTGCTGCCAGTTACTGATGCCGCAGTTTTTTCTTTTGATAAATACCCAGGCTGCATCCCAGTTGTTGGGTGCGGTGTTGGTGCGCCAGCTGTTTTCCCAGCTGATGCTGAAGGTAACTGTGCCTGCGCCACTGTTATAGCTCACGCTGGTTATTTCAATATTATTTGCAAAAATGATGGAGCTTACAAAAAGCAGGGTACATACGGAAATGATTTTTTTCATTACGATTGGTTTTTAATGTGACCGGTTAATAAGGCAGGCAAGTTAACGGGGAGATATACACGAAAAGATACCCTTGGCAGGGTATGCCTGTTGCATAAGATTACCGCGGTGCATGCAGGGAGGATTAAACAAAATGCTGAGGAGGTATTTTGTACTTGCAGGTTGTGTTAAAAAATTTACTGGAGTACTGGATATAAGGATATCAATAGGTGAATTTAAAATCCTGGTTATTTGTTTCCTGCACTGGGCCAGGTAATTCAATAAAAATCATTTCCTGTTCAAAATCTTATGCTCATAAGCCCACTTCACCAGGCTCAAAGCATTATTAGTACCCGTTTTGCGAAAGATGTTTTTTCGATGTGTTTCTACAGTGAGGGGAGAGATAGAAAGTGTTTCTGCGATCTCTTTATTGGTGAGGTCTTTTTCTATCAATGCAATGAGTTGTTTTTCCCTGTTGGTTATATGTACTGCTTCCACCTGCTTGCGGAGGTTGGCCTGTGTTTCCAGTTCTTTCAGCACTTCTTCATGGAAGTACACGCCACCGTTATATACCTTGCTGATGGCGCCGGCCAGTTCAGCAGCATTGGTTTGTTTTAACAGGTAGCCTGCGATATCCGCTTCGTTGATCATTTCTTCCACCACATCACCCTGCCCGCTCATGCTAAGCGCAATGATCTTTACAGCCGGAAATTGCTGCTTTACTGCCTTGGCTAATTGCTGGCCGTTCATGCCGGGCATCATTACATCCGTTAATAAAATATCAACAGCTGTTTGTTGCAGCAATGCCAGCATCTCTTCTCCTTTGTTGGCAGTAAGGGTGATCTGTATTTGGGGATGATTTTTTAACAGGGAGATAAGGCCATCAATAATGATCTGGTGGTCGTCGGTAATGGCAATCTTAATTTTTTCTTCCTTCATGTTCCTGCGGCGGTAAGTGAATGGCTACCACGGTACCGTTACCAGGACTGCTGTCCCACTGAACGGTGCCTTTTAAAAACGAAATGCGGCTGCGGATATTTTGCAGCCCCAGCCCTTCTTTTTCTCCGGCCGTAAAATTAGTATTAAAACCTTTACCATTATCCTCTATCAGCACATCAATTCCATCGCTGCTGTTTTGAATAGAAATATCCAGTTCGGATGCCGCCGCATGTTTAATGGCATTGTTCACACATTCCTGTATCACCCGGTAAAGGATGGTTTCTGTAATGCTGTTCAGTTCTTTGTTCAGCCCTTCGGTTTGCAGGTTGATCGCAATCACAGACCGGTCTATTTGCTGGGTAAATTCTCTTACCGCATTCACCAGCCCTTTTTTCAGCAGGGCATTGGGCATCATATTATGACTTACCTGCCGCACTTCCTTGCAACTTTCACCCACCAGCAAAGTGGTTTTATTCAGCAACTCTTTTTGTTCATCGCCGTTGTGTTGTTTTTCCATCACTTGCAGGTTTAGCCAGGCAGCGGTCATCAGCTGACCCACTCCATCGTGAAGGTCGGCAGCAATGCGTTTGCGTTCGTTTTCTTCTGCAGTCAGTATGTTGATCGTGGCTTCTTCCCGCTGTGTAAGGATAGTTTGCTGCAGTTCTTTTTCTTTTTTGAGTTTGTACCGGCGGTAAAATAGCCACCCCAGCAAAGCAAGCAGTATAAACACCACAATACCGGCAGTAATGATGAGCCGCTGGTTGTTGAGCCGTTGCTGCTGCAGCGAAATGGTCTGCTCTTTTTTATCTGCATCATACAGTTCTTTCAGTTCTGCAATCTTTGCTTCGCTTTTTTCATTGATGATCCTGTCTTTTACAATGGCCGCAGAATCCTTTGCAACAATTTCGGCCGCCTGGTTACCGGTGGCTTTGTACAGGTCGGCCAACCCGTTCCAGGCCTGCAGCTTCATATGATTGTTCCTGAGGCTGTCTGCTAACAGGATCGAATAGCCGAATCTTTTTTCTGCCAGGCTATATTCTTTTTTCTTATAACTCAGCGTGGCCAGCGTAAGGTAATTGTCTGTCATGTAGGTTACATTACCAAGGGCAGAATCCAGCAGCAGGCATTGGTTAAAATAATAAGCGGCACTGTCGAAACGGCCTGAATAGAGGTAGCAATTGCCTTTATTGTTATAAAAAATGGATTTGATAGAAACAGAACCAATGGAGTCTGCCGCAGCAATGCCCATATTGTCGATGGCAAGTGCACTGTCAAACTGGTTGTTCATACCATAAATGTTAGCCAGAGTTTGTGCAGCAGACAGGTAATAGGTAGTGTTGCCATTTTTTCTGTTCATCTCCATCGACTGTAGTATATATTTTTTGGCCGATGGCAGATCGCCTTTTACCTGGTACAATTCTCCAATGTTTGAAAGTACACCCGCTGCATGTTTTGTTTTGCCCGCTTTTTCAAACAGCCGGAGGCTTTTAAAATAATAGTCTAATGCCAGGGGATAATCCGCCATATTCTTTGTGCAGATACCGAGACCATTGTAAATGCTTGCCAGCAGCGTATCTGCTTTGGTATTGCTGAGCATTTCAATTGCTTTGTGGTAATCCCTTATCGCTACCGAGGGTTGTTTTTTCCCTTTGTAAATGGCTTGTCCGTAGAGTGACATGGCTTTGTATTCCACAGGCAGGTTGTTGCTGGCACTATCTAACCGTTTAGCGTAGTGAAAAACGGAGTCAAAATTAACGTTATTAAACAGGAACATTTTTTTACAGAGTTCCTGTGCCCGCTGTTCGGCAGCCGGTTTGCCCGTTTTGCTCTGGCAAGTAATTAATAAACAAAGCTGCAGGCAGAAAGCTGCAGGGAATAACATTTTTCTCATGGTTTGGCGAAGGCCGGTTGATTGTAAAGTTAGCCATCTTGCTGATAAAGTCCTTGCACACGGCATCCTGTGCTGGGTATCAATTAAAACCGGGCGGCCTTATGCGAACCACCCGGTAGAAGCTCTGTGAAAACTTTTATAAAATGAAAGTAGTGCTTACTGTATTTTAATATATACCCTTGTCAAGGTATTTGTAGTTACAGCCGTTCGTAAATCCATGAGGCGATGTGATGTTAAGGCGGTTATTTCCCTGTAAAAACAGCTTTCCTTTTTTCTAAAAAAGCAGTGGTGCCTTCTTTCATATCATCAGTAGCAAAGCAATCTCCAAAAGAACGGATCTCTTCATCATAGCCATCTTTTGTTTCATCAAACACGGTGTTGGCTACTTCAATACATTTTGCCACAGCAACGGGTGCCTTGCTATTGATCACTTGTAAAATTGCTTTTGCTTTGTCTAACAATTCAGCTTGTGGTACCACATAATTTACCAGGCCGTATTGCAGGGCAGTAGCAGCATCGATCATGGCAGCACTGATCAGCAGCTCGATGGCTCTTCCTTTTCCGATCAGTTGCGTAAGTCTTTGTGTGCCGCCATAGCCCGGTATCAAACCGAGGTTTACTTCGGGCTGTCCAAACTTTGCATTGTCACTGGCAATACGAAAATGACAGGCCATCGCCAGCTCACAGCCACCACCCAACGCAAATCCATTGACGGCTGCAATGATGGGTTTGGGGCTGTTTTCTATCTTCAAAAAAATATCCTGCCCTCTTTTTGCCAATGCCATGGCTGCTGACTTATCCAGGCCGCCAAATTCTGTAATGTCTGCACCCGCCACAAAAGCTTTCGGTCCCGCTCCCGTAATAATGGCGGATCTGATCTCCGGATTGCTTTTTATAAAATCTGCCGCTGTGTCTAAATCCGTAAATACATCTTTATTTAGCGCATTCAATTTATCTGGCCGGTTAATAGTGATGGTATAAATGCCCTGGGAAAGTTCTGTAGCAAGCGTTGTGTACATAAAATATTTTTTTCAAAAGTAATTATATCCGGGCATTCAAATAGTTTACCGGAGTATAACATTGTTTTTGACCAGTAAGGAGTAGTTTTGGCAATAGTAAAAGATGTATATCAAGATGGGGATAAAATACTTTCAACACCTGTTGATTTGTTTGTTTTTGCCTGCCTGCGGCCTGGCAACGGACTATTATATCAGCAATAGCGGCAACGACAATAACAATGGCACCACACCCGCTACAGCCTGGCAAACAATTAATAAACTCAACGGCTCTTTTTCAATAATTCAACCGGGTGACAATATCTTTTTCAAAAGAGGGGAGAAATTTGTTGGAACAATCAGGGTAACTATTTCCGGGAGACAGGGCCAGCCAATCAGCTTTGGCGCCTACGGTAATGGAAGTGATCCCGTTATCTCAGGTTTTACCAATATAAAAGGCTGGGTGAAAAAAGAAAAAAATACCTGGCAGGCAGCAGCCCCATTTCTACAATCCAATCTCAACATGGTTGCGATGGATGATGTACCACAGCAAATAGGGCGCTATCCAAATGCCAATGAACCGGATGCAGGTTATTTACGCTATGAAAATTTTATCGGGAACAATGTCATCATCGACAGCAATTTTAATCAACTACATAACTGGAGCGGCGCAGAAATCGTAATAAGAAAAAATCACTGGACAGCAGAGCGCTGCAGGGTATTGAAACAGGATGGTCAACAAATCAGTTTTACTTATGCAAACAGCGGTATCAATCCACTAAAGGAGCCGGTTCTATACAAAGGCAACAAGGGCAATGGCTATTTTTTTCAAAATGATTACCGCACACTGGATACAGAAGGGGAATGGTTTTTTGACAGCAGCAGCGGCCACCTGCAAATGGTTTTGAATGACACAACACATGTTATACAGGCGTCTGTGATAGATACACTGGTGAACACCGGCAGTATGTCGTATCTCCATTTTAGCAATCTTGTTTTTGAAGGTGCAAATAGAAGTGCCCTCTTTAACAGGGATGGCGGAAATATCAGCATACAAGATTGTCAGTTCAACAATATTGGTGCAAAAGCCATTCATTTCTGGAACACAGGTAATGTGGTCATTGAAAATGTACAAACCAATCATGTACTGTCCAATGCCATACAAGTGAGAAATTCAAAGAAGGATAATGTAACCCTAAAAAATTGTACGATAAAAAATACCGGTCTTTTTACCGGCATGGGTTCATATTTTGATGACAGGGATTACAAAGCGGTATCAGTAAGTGCCGCCAACAACGTGTTGATTGAAAACAATGTAGTTGACAGTGCAGGTCTTACAGGTATACAGTTCCAGGGAAGCAACGCACTGGTTCAAAATAATTTTGTAAACCACTATTGCCTGCGGCTGGATGATGGAGCCGGTATTTACACTTTTGTTGATTATATAAAAGAAAATGCAGGTGAGGTTTTCACTAACCGGGTCATCAAAAAGAATATTATTTTAAATGGGAGGGGTGTGCCGGAAGGTTCAAACAAAACCTTTAAGGCAGAAGGTATTTATACGGATGGCCGCAGCATGAATGTGGATATACTGGATAATACGATCGCATTTACCGGCAATAAAGCAATTGCCTGCAATAATGCCGTGAATATCCAGCTCCGTGGCAATACTTGTTTTAATACCGGTGGCGGCTGGGGGGTATCGAGGGGACTTACCTGGATGGAGCTAAAAAATTTTGAAGTAAAGAATAATATTTTTTATGCGGTGAACCAGCAGCAAAACCTGGTGAATTTTTCCAATGCTGGTTTGAACCTGCCCAATGCCGTTAGTATCTGGGAAGCGATCCGGCTGGCGGGAGACGTGGACAGTAATTATTACAATACCATCAACCCTGTTGGCTTTCATTATATCTATGCCCCGGTTGCAGAAAAGCAGTTTATATATCCATCGCCGCTTACGTTTGAACATTGGCAGGAGTACACCGGCCAGGATATTCATTCAAAAAGGCCAGCGGTTGCAGTGCCATTGTACAGCATCAAAAAAATTACGGGTGTTAACCTGGTTGCCAATGGTGAATTAAATAAGAATATGGATGGGATCAATATTTATGGCACGGGAGTAAAAGGGGAGTGGGATGGTTCCGGCAAATTAACCGGCAAAGGTTCTTTAAAAATTGACTGTACCCAGCCGCAACCCAACCGCTATACCATCATTCATGGAGCGGTGGGTGCTTTGTCTGCTGGTAAAAAATATCGTTTTCATTTTAAAACCTTTGGTACTTCTGATTGTGGTATCATAAGAGCGTACTTAAGAAAAACAGCGCAGCCATATACTGCATTAACACCTGTATACATTCAGTCATTTGGCCTTGGAAAACAGGAGCATGAATTCCTGCTGGCTCCAACCGTATCAGACGCCATGAGTTTTGTGATTGAAGTAGAGAAAAATTCCTGTACTGCTTATATTGATGATATTGAATTAAATGAGGCAGATGCAACATTGAATGAATTGAAAGACCATGTACGGTTTGAATACAATGCAAGTTCAAAAGAGATCGCCATTCCCCTGGAGGATACTTATACAGGAGTTGATGGAAAAAAATACAGCGGCTCGGTTCTGCTGCTGCCTTTTACCAGTATCATACTGATAAAATAAAAAGTTTGCAGGAAATATCAATCAAACATTTTTGCGCCATAATACCCGAGCGTGGTATACACAATACAGCGGGCCAGTACACCCACGCAGCACCACATGGCCAGTTTGTGCATATTTACATTAAACCCAACACCCACGGCAATACTAACAGGGGCGCCTACCAGAAAAGTACCCAGCACGCCCAGGCCTACAATACCATGCTTATCCCAAAGCTTGTGTGCCATATTGGGCTTTTTTTCTTTTGTTGTTGTTTTTGGTTTGCGGTATCGTGCAATAAATGCCTCTATCTTTTCTCCCAGGAAAGCTGCTACAAACACACCTGCAATACCACCTGTAAGTGCAGCAAAAAAAATAACCAAGGGAGATAATTCAAATGCATAGCCAGCCGGGATAGCAGCATAGATTTCGAAAGTGGCCAGGCC
>JAKQJG010000095.1 GCA_029561305.1 Bacteroidota bacterium
TCCTGTCAATACTTTACGGTTCCATTCATCCCAGCCCTTTTGACTGTACCAGGAAGAACCACAACCCACCAATTCAATATTGTCATCCACCGCCTTCATCGCTTTGGCAGCTTCCCTTGCCACTTCAATATAGTCTTCCACGTTTTTATGGCCCAGTTCCCATGGCTTTCCATCCACTTCATTTCCCAGGTCCCATATCTTAACATTGTAGGGTTCTTTGTGGCCGTTCGCTGCCCTGAGATCAGAATAGTAAGTACCGCCTTTGTAGTTGCAGTATTCCACCCAGTGAGCCGCTTCCATGATGGTTCCCAAACCCAGGTTAACACAAACAATATTTTCACTGTTCATCGATTTATTCAGCTTGAACCATTCATCTGTGCCTACATGATTGTTTTCCAGGCCTCCCCATGCCATATTGATCCGCACAGGTCTTTTTTCTTTTGGGCCAATGCCATCCTCCCAATTGTAGCCCATTAAAAAATTACCACCCGGCCAGCGCATATTCGTCACCTTTAGCTCCTTCATGGCGTCGATATAATCTTTCCTGAAACCATTTTCATCTGCCAATGGTGAAGCAGGGTCATAGAGTGTGCCGTATAAAGTATTAAACTCCACTGAATCCGGAAGCCCCAGTCTTTTTCCATTAAAATGAATGGGTTCCATAAATACACCATAGATCCTTGGATCAATGTCGCCGATCACACGTTCAGGATCAATTTTAATGGTTGCCTTTTGCGCCTGCAGTGTCCAGGGCGAAACAAGCAACAATCCCCAAAATAGTTTTTTCATATAAGCTTCGTTTTTTATTTTTTTGATGCGTGACTACTCAAAACTGATCCAGTCAATATCTACTGATCTATTGTCTTTTAGCGTGATGAAAAGATGTTGTATGCCTGGTGAAGATTGTAACAGCCTGGATTCAGTAATTGCCCAACTCTTGCCTGGATTGATCTTCACTTCCGCGATCAACGGACCGTTTATACCCTGTGTATGTACTTCCAGTGTGCCTCCGGATGCACTCATTGAATTGACTATAATTTTTTTCCGCGGCTTCTTTCCAAAATCCACACTATTGTATTGTACCCATGCAGCTTTTGAACTAAGAATTGTTTTCCAACCCTTAAAGCGGTCAAGGGTGTCAATAGATTCAATTGAACTTCCTTGATCACTCAATTGATTGTACCTGTCAATTTGTATTTTTTGGCTTGCATCGGTTGTGCCAACTCCTCTTAAAGTGGGAGTCACTTTTTTGATACTGCCGTCTTCATTAAAAAACAAACTGTCAATCCTTACCGACCTTGCTTTGTCAAATGCAGGGGAATAATCATTGTGGTGATAAAATAAATACCATTGGTTATTGAATGGAAGAATGGAATGGTGATTTGTCCAGCAACCTGTGGGAGATTCATCCATGATAACACCAGCAAAGGCAAATGGCCCCAAGGGATGACTGCCCGTGGCATATTCAAGCCTTTCGATCTTATTTTCAACATGCGGATAGGTGAGGTAATAGATACCTTTTCTTTCAAACATATACGGTCCTTCCTTCAGGCCTTTTGTGGGCAATACGCCCAATGTATCCACATCGCTGTCCAGTTCCAGCATATTTTCTTTTAGCTTAGCGCCGTAAATGTTTCCAGCCGACCAATACAAATACGCCTGCCCATCTTTATCAATAAAAACATTCGGGTCAATTCCCCGGACATTTTGTATCGGTAAAGGTTGCGGCACAAACGGGCCAGCAGGATGATCTGCCACTGCTACGCCTATCCGAAATCCTCTTCCATATACTATTGTGTCTTTTGGTGCTGTTGGAAAATAGAAATAATATTTGCCATTGCGCTCAATACAATCCGGGGCCCACATGCTATAACTGTCCGGCATCACCCAGGGTACTTTATTTTGTGTTACGATCATGCCTTCATCCTTCCAGTCGGTAAGATTTTCAGAAGAGTACACATGATAGTCTTCCATGCAAAACCAACCCTTTCGTCCCTTTGTTTCGGTTGCAACAATGTCATGCGATGGATATAAGTATACTTTATTGCCAAATATTCTTGCAGAAGGGTCGGCAGAAAACATTGTGCGTATAATAGGGTTTTGGCAAAATGCATCGTTACTAAATACCAGCATCAATGTCAGGACGATCAAGCCCAGGCTTTTCTTTTGCATATTCATTATTTTTAAAGAGTCAGGAATTTATTTCCCCAAAAATTATTTAAGTGTGCTAGTCTGTATTTACCCTTCCTTTTTTTTGTCAACCTGACTCATTCAATTGTTACGATATATTGATCTTGTTTTTACAACTCATAATTATTAATTGCCTGATTCCCGGTGCCATATCTATAACGTCACTCAAATACAGCTACAAATCCATCATTCCCCTTTACAGTGACAGGCATTTTACCATTCGCTGGTACGGAAAAAGTTTTTGTAGTAAACGACACTTCATTTTTTATTCCCGTGCCTGTTGCTATCAATGTTCCTTTTTTTCCTTTTAGAAAGGATAGATCTAATGAAAGAGTTTTGTCAATGTCCTCTCCATTTAAGCCAGTTACATACCATTTCTTTCCAGCCTTTCTTGCTATTACATACAACTTACCCGGAAAGGCATCTATCAATTTTGTGTCATCCCAACTGTCAGGAAGTGTTCTTAAAAAATCCTTTACATACATCGGTACATGCTGCATTCCTTCTGGCGTTTCAGCAAAATGCTGAATGCCTGAAAGAAATACAACCGAAGTGGCCAGTTCAAAAGCTGATGTGGTGGTTTTGGTAATGTTTGGAATTTTATACAAACACATCGGCGTAAAGTCCATCGGGTCAAATGCATTTCTAACCATTGCAATCATGATGGCATGCTGCGGAAATAAGTTGGCATCGTTCTGATTAAAGGTGATCATCTCATAACCCTGCACGGCTTCTGCCGTCATAAAATTGGGATAGGTC
>JAKQJG010000156.1 GCA_029561305.1 Bacteroidota bacterium
GATTCTTCTATTTTTTTTGGAGAACAGGCATTGAAGGATATGCGGCAGTCTGGTTATAAAACGTATGAAGGCCACCAGTTAAAACTGATCGGGGAAGCCTATATCAGCAAGAAAGATCTTATCACCGCTAAAAAATATCTTGATGAATCCATCATTATAAACCAGGTGAATAATAGCACAGCAAAACTGCCGGAAGCCTGGTTTCCTTATGCCGAAATTTTCAGGCAGAAGGAGCAACCTGATTCGAGTATTTTTTACATAAAAAAAGCGTTAGAGGATTATACATTACTTGGCGAGCCCGAAAAAGTGAAACGGGCGTATGCATTGTTATATGATATGTTTGCTGCAACAGGAAGGCAGGATAGTTCCTTTCATTACCTGAAACTATACAGAACGCTGACTGATAGTCTGAACAAGGATGAAATAGATAAAATACATGCTTACCAGAATGTGGCTTTTGATGAACAAATTGCGCAACAGCAAAAAGAAAGCCTGAAGATCAGGAAAGAAAATACTATCCGCACTTATCTTTTTGTTGCAGGCATTGCGGTACTATTGATCATTGCATTTTTATTATTTCGTAATAACCGGATCCGCAAAAAAGCCAATAACCTGCTCACAACACAAAAGAAAGAAATAGAACTGCAGAAGTTACAGGTTGAAAGCACATTAGCCGAATTAAAAGCTGCACAAACCCAGCTTATACAATCCGAAAAAATGGCCAGCCTGGGAGAACTCACCGCAGGCATTGCTCATGAAATACAAAATCCATTGAACTTCGTCAATAATTTTAGTGAAGTAAGTACAGAGCTGGTGGAGGAAATGAATGAGGAATTGAACAAAGGTGATATGGAAGAAGCAAAAGCCATTGCCGTTGATCTAAAACAAAATTTAGAAAAAATAAACCATCATGGCAAACGTGCCGGTGATATTGTAAAAGGCATGCTGGCTCACTCCCGTACCAGCAGCGGGCAAAAAGAACTAACAGACATCAATGCGCTCTGTGATGAATACCTGCGACTCTCCTATCATGGGTTGAAAGCCAAGGACAAAAGTTTTAATGCAGCTTTTGAAACATCGTTTGACAATCACATTACCAAAATAAACGTGGTACCACAGGATATCGGCAGGGTGATCTTAAATTTGATCAACAATGCTTTATATGCAGTTAATGAAAGAAAAAAGCAAAACGAAACAGGGTATGCTCCAACGGTGATCGTAACTACTTTAAAAAATGGCGACCGCATTGAGATAGGGGTAAAAGATAATGGCACTGGTATTCCAACAGATATTGCCACTAAAATATTCCAGCCCTTTTTTACCACCAAGCCAACAGGCCAGGGAACAGGATTGGGTTTATCATTAAGTTATGATATTATAAAAGCACATGGTGGCGAATTGAAAGTGGAAACCAAAGAAGGAGAAGGAACAACACTCATTATTCAATTACCAATAATTTAAAAAAAAGCAATTACATACTTACTATCTTATTCAATCAATAACCTGCACATGCAAAAAATAGTTTACCTGCTCATTGTTCTTTTTTCTTCTGTTCTGGTGCAGGCACAGTATAAGGTAACATTTATTGTAAAGGAGAATAC
>JAKQJG010000185.1 GCA_029561305.1 Bacteroidota bacterium
GATTCTTATACACTCGGCCACACTATCCACGGGGATGATATGTTTAGCACCATTATACAAAGCAGTGGCGATGGTGGACGTAGCCCGCAATACATCAATAATTACAACAATACTGCTGCTGACATCATACAAATTCAACAAGGCAGGTGAAAGACATGTGAACAGCTCGGGTTTCTTCATGCCGCAAAAATAAGTAAAACCGATAAGGTCTTGCGGTGCCGCCTGACGGCCTGCCAACTATAGAGAGTTATATTTTCGGCGCTATCTTCATCAGTGCATCCAGCAATTCTTCTTTTCTGCGGCGGGCAACATCCAGCACTACATTATTGGTTAACTGTACCTGCCCTCCATCGCCCTTGATGTATTTTTTTACATAAACAAGATTCACCAGTGATGCATTGTGAATCCTGAAAAAGCCAGCACCTTCTAAAAGGTCTTCAAACTCTTTTAATGTTTTAGATGCCAGTAAGGGCTTTTGCCCCGTAAAATATAAATGAGTGTAGTTGCCCTCTGCTTCCATATACAAAATAGCATCAACCGGTACCAATTCTAAACCTTCATGTGTTGCCACAGCAATCTTTTGTGGTTTGTTCATAGCAGGTTGCTGTAACTGGGTTAATAAAATATTCAGCCTTTCTGTTGTATTGTGCTGCTGTTTTATTTCACTTACTCTTTTTACAACCACTTTCAGTTCGTTTACATCTACAGGTTTTACCAGGTAATCGAAGGCACCATAGCGGATGGCATTGATGGCATATTGATTGTATGCCGTGGTAAAAACAATGGCAAAATCTCTTTCTGTCAACTGCTCCAGCATCGTAAAGCCATTCATATGCGGCATCTCAATATCTAAAAAAATAACAGCCGGATGATGTTCCTTGATGGCAGCAATGCCTTCGATGCCATTGTTACAAAGGGCCACAATTTTTATTTCGGGACAGTGCGCCTGCAATTTTTTTTGCAATGCATCCCGGCTGTTTTTTTCATCATCAATCAAGATAGCTG
>JAKQJG010000192.1 GCA_029561305.1 Bacteroidota bacterium
GCATATAAAAAAGACGCAGAACTGATCTCAGAAATGGATGCTCTCCTGCCAGATGAAAACGGATTTCATCTCTGGTGGCTGGGGCAAAGTGGTTATTTATTGCAGTGGAAGGGAAAGAGGGTTTTGATCGATCCATATTTATCTGATTCATTAACAAAAAAATATGCAGCAACTGATAAACCGCATACTCGAATAAGTGAACTGGTGGTACAACCAGCGATGTTGAAAAATATTTCTGTTGTTACCTCCAGTCATAACCACACCGATCACTTAGATGCGGAAACACTGGTGCCTGTTATAAAAAACAATCCCGCTGTTCAGTTTATTATCCCAGAAGCCAACAGGAGTTTTGTTGCCGACAGAGTGCAGTGCGATCCCGGTTTTCCAATTGGTTTGAATGATGGACAATCTGTAAGCATTGATGGGTTTACTTTTCATGGCATTCCGGCAAAACACAATGAAATCGACAGGGATGAAAGTGGCCATTGTAAATACATGGGGTATGTGATTGCTTTTGGCGAATATCATATTTATCACAGCGGCGATACTTTGTGGTTTGATGAAATGATTGATCTGTTACAGCCTTTTAAAATCGATGTGGCTATATTGCCCATTAACGGGAATAGACCGGAGCGGAAAGTGGCCGGAAATTTAGATTGTAAAGAAGCAGCAGCACTTGGAAAAGCAATCAATGCTGCATGTGTAATACCCTGTCATTATGATCTGTTTGCTTTTAATACCGCAGATGTAAATGAGTTTGTGGAAGAAGCAGAAAAAATACACCAGCGCTACAGTATAAAAAAGGGCGGACAAATATTTTCGTATTAGGCAATATCATTATGAATAAGTTAGCCTGTATTTTTAATTCACTATTTGTAAAACCGAAAACTGCTTTATCATGTCAATACTTTTTTCACCTCAACCTTTTTGGCAAAACAATGGACTGTTTTTTCTACGGATAGTTACCGGGTTGTTGATGGCCTATCACGGTCTGGAGGTTTTTAAGCCCGACCTGATGAAAGGTTATACTGATTGGGAAGTAATAAAAAGTCTTCCGTATCCGCTTTTCATGGTGTATCTTGGTAAAGGACTTGAACTCGTGACGGGCATTTTTTTAACGATTGGCTTGTTTACAAAATTGTCTGCTTTATTCATGATGGCAGATATGCTTTTTATCTGTTTCAAAGTGGGAGATGGTAAATTCTGGTACGAAAACCAGCACCCGTTTTTATTTGCTATGCTGGCATTACTTTTCTTCTTTACCGGGCCGGTAAAATGGGGATTGGACTTTGTATTATTTAAACCAAGAAAAAAATATTAGCAATGCCAGATAGCACCAGTGTAAATATTAACTCCAAAGGAAAAATGGCCAACACATACGGTGCTATCGTGATCGGTAGTGGTATCAGCGGTGGCTGGGCAGCAAAAGAATTATGTGAGAAGGGAATAAAAACACTGGTACTGGAGAGAGGCCGGGATGTACAGCATATCAAAGATTACCCTACTGCTAATTTATCAAGGTGGGAATTGCCGCATAGAGGAAATATAACACAAGAAACAAGAAGAAACAATCCGCTGATTACTAAAGCCGCTGGCTATGACGAAACCACGCAACACTTTTTTGTAAAAGATGCAGACCACCCTTATATACAGGAAAAACCATTTGACTGGATAAGAGGTTACCAGGTTGGCGGCAAGTCACTCACCTGGGGACGTGCCTGTGCAAGATGGAGTCCTTATGATTTTACTGCACCCAATAGATACGGCTACGGCGAAAGCTTCCCCATTGGTTATGACGATATTAAAGACTGGTACAGCCATGTAGAAAAGTTCATTGGTGTAACCGGCAATAAAGACGGCATTGCGTCTATGCCTGACGGAGAGTTTCTGGCTCCTTACGAATTAAATGCTGTTGAAAAGCATTTTCAAAAAACTATCAAAGAAAAATTTGGCAGGCACTATGTGCCAGGAAGATGGGCACATATAAGCGAAGCAAAAGAAACTTATGCAGAGCAAAACCGCAGCCAGTGCCAGAACAGGAACCTGTGCATGAGGGGTTGTCCGCTGGGTGGATACTTTAGTTCCGTGAGCAGCACATTGCCCTGGGCAAATAAAACAGGCAACCTTACTATCCGGCCCGATTCCGTTGTCCATTCTGTTATTTATGATGATCAAAAGAAAAAAGCATTGGGTGTAAGAGTGATCGATGCCATTACAAAAGAAGCAACTGAGTTTTTTGCGGACATCATCTTTGTAAATGCTTCTGCGCTCAACAGTAATTTGATCTTATTGAATTCAACTTCCAGCCGTTTTCCCAATGGCCTGGGTAATGATAGTGGCACATTGGGTAAATACATTTGTTTTCACAACTACCGGGGAAGCATGTGGGGATACGTGGATGGGTTTGAAGACTGGTATTATAAAGTGTCCAAACCGGTGGAATGTATCATGGCCAATTTCAGGAATGTAGAAAAGAAGGAAACAGATTTTGTTGGTGGGTATGTTGTGTATTCCGGTGCCAGCCGTGAAAAATTGAATGCCAGTGTTGAACCCCAGTTGGGTGCTGCTTACAAAGAAGCAATGAGTGAACCCGGCAGGTGGAGTGTGTATATGTACATGCAGGGAGAAACCATCGCTAAAGAGAGCAATCATGTAAGATTGAGTAAAGATCAAAAAGATCAATGGGGTATTCCTTTGTTGATCACTTCTGTTGGGTATGATGATAATGATGATAAGATGGTAAAAGATTTTTTAGAACAGGGTAAGGCAATGATGGAAGCTTGCGGTGTTAAAGAAGTGAATACGTACGACAACAAACAGCCGCCCGGTTTGGATATACATGAAATGGGAGGTTGCCGGATGGGCAGTGATCCCAAAACGTCTATGCTGAATGAGTGGAACCAATTGCATCATTGCAAAAATGTTTTTGTTACGGATGGTGCCTGCATGACGAGTACCGGAAGTCAAAGCCCGTCTATTTTGTATATGGCTTTTACTGCAAGGGCGGTAAAGTATGCGGTGGAAGAAATGAGGAAGGGGAATTTGTGAGAAGGAAAATTGCCGCAGATTCGCAGATTAGATTTGAGAAGGAAAATTGCCGCAGATTCGCAGATCAGATTTGAGAAGAAAAATTACCGCAGATTCGCAGATTGGATTTGAAACAAGAAAATGGCCGCGGATTATAATTACAGATGTTGTTTTTTTAACCTTAAAATATAATTTATGACACAGTATGAAGGGGCAAACTATCCTTACCAGGAGGAAACTTATAAAATAATCGGGATTGCTATGGAAATTCATAGGGAACTGGGTAAAGGCTTTTCAGAAATTGTTTACAAAGATGCTTATGAATATGAGTTTAAACAGAATGGTATTTTTTATGAAAGAGAAAAAGAGTATGCTGTAAATTATAAGGGAACAATTTTACCACATAAATTTTATGCTGATTTTGTAGTGTTTGACAAAATTATTTTGGAAGTGAAATCAAAAAAAGGGATGGTCGAAGAGCATTATGCTCAAGTAATGAACTATCTGGCTATATCAAGGCTGGAAATTGGCCTTTTGATAAACTTTCATGAAAAGTCATTGGAATACAAAAGAATAATTATGAGTCATTAAGAATTTAGAAAATGGCCGCAGATTCGCAGATTTTAAAAAACATAAAATTTAATCTGCGAATCTGCGGCAAAATAAATCGAAATACAATCCGGGGCAATCACATTAATATGAAAAAGCTAATCTTCTTACTTTCAATTGTAATAATCTGCGAATCAGCGGCTTTTTGCCAGCAAAAAACCTACTGCAATCCCATTAACATTGATTATGGCTATTCTCCCATCCCCAACTTCAGCGAGTGGGGCAGGCATCGGGCCACAGCGGACCCGGTAATTGTAACCTACAAAGGAGATTATTATTTATTCAGCACTAACCAGTGGGGATATTGGTGGAGCCATGATATGCTGAACTGGAATTTTATCTCAAAAAAATTTTTGCGCCCCTGGAATGAGGGCTATGATGAACTGTGTGCGCCTGCCGTGGGTATTATCGGTGATACCATGATCGTTTTTGGTTCAACCTACACCAGCAAGTTTACGATATGGATGAGCACCGATCCTAAAGCCAATAACTGGAAACCATTGGTAGATAGTTTTGAGATCGGGGGCTGGGATCCATCTTTCTTTACCGATGATGACGGACGTTTGTATATGTACAAT
>JAKQJG010000195.1 GCA_029561305.1 Bacteroidota bacterium
TGGAAGGATATTGATGTATTGATCGTGCCCAACGGGCGTTATAAATTTTTAAGCGATAAGGATGAAAGCGCTGACCTGAAAAATTGGGTGCGGCAGGGTGGAAAAATAATTGCAATTGAAAATGCTGTTAACCAGATGGCAGCGGGTGAATGGGGTATTAAAATAAGAAAGCCTGATGAAGAAAAAGAAAAGAAGGAAGAACAAAAACCTTCCTATGCTGATTTGAAGCAGTTTGCCGCCAGCGAACATGATGGAATTAAAAGTTTTATTGCGGGTGCTGTATACAGAGTTGATCTGGATACTACCCATCCGCTCAGCTTTGGTTTGGGAAGCCATTATTTTACATTAAAGCAGGATGATCATATCTATGATTTTTTGAAAGAAGGCTGGAATGTAGGGGTAATAAAAAAAGAAAACTACATGGCAGGTTTTGTTGGCAGCAAGATCAAAGACAAAATCAAAGATGGCGTACTGATTGGCGAACAACCATCCGGCAATGGCGATATTATTTATCTCCCTGATAATCCCATCTTCAGGAGTTTTTGGGAGAGTGGAAAGTTGTTGTTAAGTAATGCGGTATTTTTGGCGGGACAGTAGTTAATTTGAAAATGTGACAATTTGAAAATTTGAAAATGGAAATCAGGCAAGCAGCAAGGGAGTCGTTAATTAAAAAATCATACAAATCATATCAATCATAAACAAATCATCATTAAATTTTCTTCATCATATTTTACTCTGCATGAAAAACATCCTATTTATCACAGCATTTATAATCACATCCATTTCCGTATGGAGCCAGGAAAAAGTTGATGACAGGGACCTGCTTGAATTAAAAGCCAGGATGGAAGGAACTTTCACCAGCGAACTGCAGGCCAAGTCAGATTCTGACTACTACAATATTCACTTACACATGTCGGCCATATGGGAAAGAAGTGAGGATGGCTATTGGTTGTATGTGGAACAGGCTATTGCATCTGCATTAAATAAACCCTACCGGCAACGGATATATCATTTGTACCGGCAGGATGACATCACCCTCGTAAGTAAAGTGTATGAGATGAACGCCCCCATGCGTTTTGCAGGCGCTTATGCCAATCCTGAATTATTAACAGGACTAACTAAAGATTCATTGATCGACAGGCAGGGTTGTGCCATTTATCTTCGAAAAGATAAGAGCGGCAATTTTTCTGGTTCCACTCCCGGAAAAGAATGTCTCAGCAGTTTAAGAGGCGCTGCTTATGCCACCAGCGAAGTAGTGATACATGAAGACAAACTCGTTAGCTGGGACCGTGGTTGGGATAAAGATGACAAACAGGTATGGGGCGCAGAAAAAGGCGGTTACCAGTTTATTAAGAAAAATGAATAGTGCCTGAATTAGCATGTGTTGTTTACTGTCCTCCTGCTCATAAAAGGGGGACATTTGTTTTATGAATGGTGTTGCAACATTCTTTTGATAACTTATATTCGCAGGGACAGACTTCCGAAGTTTTTAGCATGTGCAGACTTCCGAAGTTTTTAAAACTTCGGAAGTCTGGTAAAAAATCAACTCACTGTATGAAATTCACTATTTCCTGTCTTTTTTTACTTATCTCCTGTTGTGCTTCGGCGCAAGCTCCCAAAACATATACCTCTTCAGAAATATTACTTCAGTTAAAAAAGCTGAATGTATTGGGTTCTGTTTTATACATCGCTGCTCACCCGGATGATGAGAATACCAGGTTGCTGGCCTACCTCGCCAATGAAAAGTTGTACCGTACTGGTTACCTCAGTTTAACGAGAGGAGACGGCGGTCAAAATTTAATTGGTGATGAACAGGGAATTGACCTGGGTTTGATCAGAACACAGGAGTTATTGGCTGCCCGGAGAATTGACGGTGCCGAACAGTTTTTTACAAGGGCTTATGATTTTGGCTTTTGCAAAAGTTCAGAAGAAGCATTGGCCACCTGGGGGCACGATAAAACATTGAGTGATGTGGTGTGGGTAATAAGAAAATTCCGTCCGGATGTGATCATTGCCCGTTTCCCGGAAGACAGCAGGGCAGGACATGGCCATCATGCTGCTTCGGGTATTCTTGCCCGGGAGGCTTTTGATGCAGCGGCTGATCCTGCAAAATTTCCTGAGCAACTGAAAGAAGGTGTAACAGTATGGCAGGCAAAAAGAATGTTGTGGAACACCTTCAATTTTGGTGGCAACAGTACACAAAATGAAAGCCAGTTTAAAGTGGAAGTAGGTATGTATAATCCCTTGCTGGGAAAAAGTTATGGAGAGATCGCTGCTGTAAGCAGGAGCCAGCACAAAAGCCAGGGTTTTGGTGTGCCTGCACAAAGAGGAACCATGCTGGAGTATTTTGAAACCATTAAAGGAGATAAACCTCAAACGGACCTGTTTGATGGAGTGGATATCAGCTGGAATAAAATCAATCAAAAAAGCATTGAAGATGCACTGGCTGTAGTTATCTCAACATATGATCTGCAAAACCCGGCTGCTTCTTTAAAAAACCTGGTGAGTTTGTACAATACGGTGAGTAGGCTGGAAAATGGTTACTGGAGAAATCAAAAGTTAGCAGAATTAAAGCAGGTGATTGAAAATTGCAGCGGGTTGTTCATGGAAGCTGTTGCCGCTTCACCCTATGCGGTACTGGGTGATAGTTTGAAAATAAATGTGGTGGTGAATAACCGGTTGGGTGTAAATATTCCTTCAGTTACGGTTAACATAGATGACGGTGAGTATGACTTTAAGAATTTAACCAGGAATACCAATGCCACTTTTTCTGACACCCTGTTTATTTCTCCCAGTCAAAACAAGATCACACAGCCCTACTGGCTGGAAATGCCGATGGACAAAGGAAGTTTCAATGTTACTTATCAGCCTTTGATCGGCAAGGCAGAGAATGAGCCCTGGACAGTACAGTTTGAGGTAAATATTGAAGGAACAGATTTTACTTTTCATAAGCCAATCAGGTATAAATTCACCGATCCTGTAAAGGGAGAGATCTACCAGCCGGTGTACATAATTCCTTCGTTCTATGTTTCTAATTATTCAAAAGTGGTGGTGAGAAAAGAAATGGAAAATGGAGACTACGCCATTGATCCTTCTTATTCTTTTAAAACCTCCCAATACATCAGTCATAAAGAAGTAGAAGCGCATTTTGTACCCAGCAACCAGGTATTTAAAATACCGTTGTTCAATAGCCTGGTTGAATCAAATCTCACCAGGAAAACAGAAGCAGTCAATTATCCTTCTCCCAGCAGTCATTTAAAAATGGGTAATGATATGCTGCAGAAGAACACAATTCAGTACGATCATATACCCACCATCAATTATTTTACAAAAGTTGATACTAAGATCGTAGAATTCAATGATGGATTAAAGATCGCCGGGTCAAAACTGGGGTATATTACTGGTGCTGGTGATAAGGTTCCGCAGGCGCTGGAACAAATGGGCTATAAAGTAACCTTACTGAAAGAACCAGATATCAATTCAGACAACTTAAAACAATTTGATGCCATCATCACTGGCGTACGTGCTTACAACACCAACGACTGGCTGGGCAATGTGTATGAAACCCTGATGCAGTATGTAAAAGAAGGCGGTGTATTACTAACGCAATACAATACCAGTAATTTTATCAGCAGTATAAAAGGTAAGGTTGGTCCTTATCCTTTCAACATCAGCCGTACAAGGGTGACGGACGAAAACGCAAAAATAAATTTCCTGTTACCCGATCATCCTGCGTTAAATTATCCAAATAAAATAACAGCAAAGGATTTTGAAGGATGGATGCAGGAACGCAGTGTGTACCATGCAGATAAAATTGACAGCAATTACCAGCGCATCATCAGCATGAATGATGCCGGTGAAAAAGCAGATGATGGTGGACTGATCATTGCCAATTACGGCAAAGGAAAATTTGTGTATACAGGCTTGGTTTTCTTTAGAGAACTGCCTGCCGGTGTGCCCGGGGCATACAGGTTGTTTGCAAATTTAATAGCCCCGCAGGCCTCCCTGGATTCCACCAAAGGGGGCACTTTAAAGAATCAGGCAACTAATAGTAGTAAATTGAGTGGCAAAAAGGGGATCAAATAAAATTTGAAGGGTTACGTCTATGAAAGAAGACAATTCAAAATCATATTGGAATAAGTGGTATGCTGTAGTAATTGTTTTTTTACTGCTGCAGATAATTTTCTATTTCATAATAACCCAATATTTTAAGTGAGTCAATCCTATGAAAAATAATTTCCATTCAAATTATCATACACCAAAAGCCCCGGAATTTATCCCGGTGAAACCGGGAGGGGTGGGGGCTTTATGAGCACCATCGACTGGATCATATTAATTGCAGCCCTTGGCACCATCATTATTTATGGTGTGTATAAAAGCAGCCATACAAAAAATCTCGACGGCTATTTCTTAAGTAACAATTCTTTGCCCTGGTATTTGGTGTTGCTCAGCATTATGGGCACACAGGCCAGTGCCATTACTTTTTTAAGTGCACCCGGACAGGCTTATACAGACGGAATGCGTTTTGTGCAATACTATTTTGGTTTGCCCATTGCCATGATACTCATCTGTATCTTTTTTGTGCCTGTATTCCGGAAATTAAAAGTGTATACCGCCTATGAATTTTTAGAGAACCGTTTTGATGTTAAAACCAGAACACTCACTTCTGCATTGTTTTTAATTTCAAGGGGACTATCAACTGGTATCAGTATTTATGCGCCCTCTATTATTTTAAGTTCCCTGATGGGCTGGAATATTTATCTCACCAACCTGGTGATGGGAAGTTTTTTGATTATTTACACGGTAACGGGTGGGGCTAAGGCCGTAGCCTATACGCAGCAGTTGCAACTGATCATCGTGATTGCAGGAATGTTTTTAGCTGGTTACATGGTTGTACACTTGTTGCCAGCAGATATTGGTTTTACAGATGCCTTGCAGTCTGCCGGCAGTCATGGACGCATGAATGTGATTACAACGGGTGTAACCAACGGGAAATTTGATTTTAAGGATACCTACAATATCTGGAGCGGTGTCATAGGTGGTCTGTTTTTGGCACTCAGTTATTTTGGTACCGACCAGAGCCAGGTAGGCCGTTTTCTCACTGCCAGGAGTGATAAAGAAAGCAAGATCGGTTTATTGGTAAATGGCCTGGTAAAAGTGCCCATGCAATTTTTAATTTTATTGGTAGGCATACTGGTGTTTACTTTTTATCAATACCATAAGCCACCGGTTTATTTTGATGACGTGCAGGTAAATGCAGCCAATAAAACGGTTTACAAAGATTCCCTTCATACGCTGGAATTGCAATACAATAATTTGCTGGATCAAAATAAACTGGAAATTGCCGATACAGTGAGAACACAATATAAAAAAGTGATCCGTGTTGCCAACAATGATAAAAAAGCCAATGATACCAACTACATCTTTCTCCGTTTTGTAATTGAAAACCTGCCGAAAGGTTTGGTAGGTTTATTAATTGCCATGATATTCCTAGCCTCGTGGGGAAGTATTGCTGCTGCGTTAAATTCATTGGCATCCTGCACTGTGGTGGATTTTCATAAAAAATTTATTAATACAAACTGCACAGAAAAACAAGACTATGCTATCTCCCGCTGGTACACGCTGGCATGGGGTGTATTCTCTATCATCGTTTCCATGTTTGCGTATAACCTTGGCAACAGCCTTATAGAAGCCGTGAACATATTGGGTTCTATTTTTTATGGTGTGATACTTGGTATTTTTTTAGTGGCATTCTGGATGAAAAATATAAGAGGAAATGCTGTGTTTGTTTCCGCCGTGATTTCGCAGATACTGGTGATAGCAGTATACCTGGCCGATATTGTTTCCTTCCTCTGGCTGAATGTGATCGGCGCTGTACTGGTGATACTGATCGGGTTATTGCTGCAGGCTTTTCGGCCGGCAAAAAAATAAACCCCGGTATGGATCGTTTATTTATTGTTATTTTCATGGTAGAAAAAATAACCCCACACCAATGAAACATGCTTTCCTGGAAAAATCTGCACTGGTACTGTTACTGCTGTTTTTCTGCTCTGTGGCTGTTGCACAGGAAAATAAGGACAATGTAATCAAGATCAACGTGCCGGCACTTGTATTTAAAAACTTTTCTTTTCAGTACGAAAAAGCAGTGAATAGAAAACACAGTTTCGCTATTGCTGTAAGATACCGTCCCGAAAGCAGCATCCCCTTTCAGCAGGCCATTGCCGACCTTTTTACAGATACAACCATCAGGCTCGACCTGGCCCGGATGGGTAATATTGGCATTACGCCTGAATATAGGTTTTACCTTGGAAAGAAGGGAGCACTACAGGGTTTCTATCTCGGGCCTTTTCTCAGTTATAATCATTATTCAGGAGATGCGCCCATCAATTATTGGGGGTATAATTCGCAAACCAACCAGTTTATTCCAAGGGTGGCCGTGTTTAAGGGGAGCATCAATACTTTTACCGCCGGCCTGCAGGTGGGGGCACAATGGCGCCTAAGCAACAAACTTTCCTTTGACTGGTGGATTGTGGGTTTTAATTATGGAGTTAATAGCGGCGACTTTAAGTACAGGGGAGCACTTACGGTGGATGAACAGACAACACTGGACCTGGTGAAGCTGAGACCAATGAAAGAACTGCTGTCTTCTGTAATTAAGATTGATATTTATGAGCCACCCAATGCCAGCGGCGCTGCATTCAAAACCTCTGGTCAATGGTTTGGTGTAAGGGCAATGGGGTTGAATTTGGGATACAGGTTTTAGTTAGTTACCGTATGATCGTTACATAACCCGTCACCTTTTTTGTCTTTCTTACATCAGGCTGAATAATATAGAAATAAGCTCCTGATGGCTGGTGCACACCTTTGTACGTTCCATCCCAGGGCTGGTTATAGCCCTGCGATTGAAAGATCACCTGGCCCCAACGGTTGTAAACTGCGACTGTTGCATAGGGATTTCCATTTATTGCAGGTATTCCCCAGGTATCATTCCGTCCATTGCCATTTGGTGAAAAGGCAGAAGGGATATACAGATCTTTCAGCACCCTTACACTTACAGTATCTGTTGCTTTGCAATTACCGGGCCCGCCAGTTGCTTTGAGCGTGTAAACAATATCGTTGCTGGTATTGGTGAAGGGTTGTAAGATATTAATTGCACTCAGTCCGTCTGATGGACTCCATTCAAAAATGAAACTACCTGTATCAGCAACACTTGCATTTAATTGTTTTACATCTGTTGCTGCCTTTGTAATAAAAGGGCCTGCATCAATATTGGGGTTATTGAACACCGTTAGTTGTTCCTGGTGCGGAAGGGAGCCGCAACCATTGTTATCCGTTATCACCAATGAAACTGTGTAATCTCCGCCGTTGCTGTATTGATTATTTACAGGTGAGGCAGCTTGCGAAATCCCATTGCCAAGATCCCATTGCCAGTTTTGCACCGTACTGCTGCCTGAATATGTAAATACAATGTTTTTATCCGGGCAAAAGGAAGAGGCACTTACAGAAAAAGCAGCATCCGGGTTGGCATAGATGGTTGCAATGGTTTGCCTTGCTGTATCGCTTTCGCAACCTGGGCCACCGCTAATGATCAATTTAACCGGAATGTTATTGCTGGATGCGCTGTAAGCATGAGCAATGACGTTGGCATTGTTTACTGTTTGTTGCTGTCCATCACCAAAGAACCAGGTGGCGTTGACGATCGTATTCCCATTGGCAGTCACCGTTGGTACAAAGCTAATATTGCTGTCTGCACATAGTTTACCTGTGTATGTAAAACTTACTTGCGGTTTATTGTTTACCTGCACCGTATTAAAAAAGCTGTCACTTATACAGCCTCTGTCACTTACAGTTACCAGCGCTATCCTGTATCCGCCTACAGCATTGTATGGATGATAGAAAGGGTTACTGTTGGATAAAACACTGGTATTGCCATTTGCGAAATCCCATCGCCAGGCTGTAATGTTGCCTTGCGCAATGGTACTGCTGTCTCTTAATAAAATGGAATCGCCTGCACAGATATTTCTCTCGTAACCAAATTTTGCAACTGGTTTAGGAAAAGTTGTGATCACCTGGATCGTGTCATCAAGACAACCATTGTCAGCAATGGCCTGCATGGTAACAGGGTGATTGCCGGGTGCAAATAATTTATAACTGGTGCCTGCGGTATCTCTGCTGCCGTCATCAAACTGCCAGGTATATTTATCTATTGTGTAACTATTTACATCCGGCAGGCCAGTAAATAAAGCTGTATCAATACTGCAGCCAGGATAATTGATGGTAAAATTGGCTACTGGACCTTCTTTTACTTCAACCGGAATTGTCGATTTTTCAGTCTGGCTGCAATGATCAATTTCCTGCGAAGCATATACCACAGGGACATTATAGATACCCGTATCACTAAAAATATACTCGCCACTCAGTGGATAGATAAAGTATTTTCTGCCATTGATGATCTGTGAATCTGACGGAACCGGGTTGCCGATACTGGTATCTCTTGCAGGACTAATACCTGCCACCTGGCTAAAGAGCCATTGCAGTGAAGTAAGCCTGTAAGCTGTTTTAATGCTGAACTGGAAGGGCGATCTTGGGCAGGTAAAACCGTTGGGCTGTCCGCTGACGTTATATACATTTTCTACACTGCCGATACTGTTTAAATTATTAATTAACGTGCCGGCAATATAGCCATAGCTTTCAAAAATGCCCGATCCATAAATACTGGCATTAAAACCAGAATCACTTTCTATTAATATTTGAGAACCTGGACCCAATAGTCTTCTCGCCACCACAGTATAACTGCTGTTATTGGGATGTACCATTCTTTGAGAAGCCGGCACCGCTGCACCATTTACCCTTAAAGAAGCAACACCGTTGGTGGGCAATATAATGGTAAGATAGTTCACCGTGATATTGGCATTCTTGGTATTATACACCCTGGTTCTTTTGATGCCCTGTTCTATGGAAGGCAAAAACATCAACTCCGGATCTCCCTGCGGTGACATGTTGGTTCCAGTACATTGGTTGCTGTTAGGTGTGTATTGACCTACTAAAACCGGTTTGTCTGCTTCGATATAGTCACCGCTGGTGCTGCTGAATTCGTAATACAGGTTTCTTTGCAGTCCTGTTAATGGGGTACCGTTTCTTTTTACAACAGTGGAGGGATCGGAAACAATCACCCGGTAATAATTAAGAAAAGGAGTGGTGAGCGGGTTACTAAGGGCAACGATACTGTGAAAAGTGAGATAACGGGTGCCCCAGGCGCTGGCGGGAAAGATCTGCTGTTGTGCAACTTCTCCACCGTCTGTTAAGCAAAGTATAAAACGGTTGCTTCCGCTGAACATGGCTACCGGGTGGCAATTACCATCGGCACCTGCCACCGAAACCACTTTACTTCCCGTAAGGTCACATACATTTTCGGGGCTTATCTTTCCAAATACACTATACAATTGCCCTTTATTTAAATTCGCTGTAATAGTCTGACCCGGCAACACACCACTTTCTGTAGTATCCGATACTGTTATTTGTATGCTGGTATTGTCTTCGCTGGCAATTACATAAAACCAGTTTTTTCCCCAGTCATTGCCAACAGGAGGTTGTTTAAAATTGACAGAATAATAAGTGTAGCCATAAGTGTCAACCGGCAGCAGCATGGTGGCACCTGACAGCTGCGTGTTATACTGATGCGCATAAACCACTATTGGTTTGTCGCTTACAATATGGATGGCTTTGTCAAATACACCTTCAGCCAGTATCCGGCAGTCATCGGCACCTGTCTTTGGTAATGTAATGGTGGTATTCACACTACCGGCTGGGATGTTCACCACCTGGCTCCAGGACGTGCCATTGACTGACACTGTTACTACCGCAGCTTCTTCGGCAGAAATATACAGCACCATTTGCTGGCTGTTGATTCCGTCATAATCACCTGCGGTAAAGGAGACATTGTTGCCGTAACCCAGCCAAAACTCCCTACCCCGGTTAGACTTATCCTGTGCGTAGCCAAAGCAGTTTGCCAGCAAAAATATCAGCAGCAGTGTTTGTTTCATTACAACTATTTATTGCGGCATTGCCGTTTCATTTACTTCTGTACAAAGCTACTTTGCCACCGGCAGGGCCAGGTAGGTGTTTATACTCAATTTTTAAATTGAAAACAAACACTTACCTATTGCAAATACCTGCATTCTACCTTTATCCCATCAAGATAACTTCCATACCTATTGAAAATTCTGCCCTGTAAACTGCCACTGGCTTTACAATTAAAATTCTAACACATGAGGAAATTTACATTACCAAAGATTGCAATTTTCGTATTAACGCTGTTGACCGGCACCAATCTGCAGGCTCAATTGGGCACCAGCAAGTGGGAATACAATAACCCTAAGCCATTTGGTTTTTGGGGTGGTCAAATTTCTTATGCAGACGATAACACAGCCCTGGTTGTTGGAGAATTGGGAGGGATCGCCAAAACAACCGATGGCGGCGGCACCTGGCAGTATTTTGCATTTACCACTACCAACGGCACTGGAGAGATCATCAGGCCTTTCTTTAATGATGTACAATTTGTAAACGCCAACCTGGCCTATGCAGTAGGTGAAT
Organism: Bacteroidota bacterium; assembly: GCA_029561305.1. Classification (GTDB taxonomy): domain Bacteria; phylum Bacteroidota; class Bacteroidia; order Chitinophagales; family Chitinophagaceae; genus Ferruginibacter. The sequence continues at coordinate 10,594 of JAKQJG010000195.1, forward strand.
ATGGCGTAATGATAAAAAGCACCAATGGTGGTATCAACTGGAGCGTGGTTGCAACTCCTTTTTCTTCTATTTCAAATTATCAATATAGCCAGATACACACAGTTTGTTTTGTAAGCGCTGATACCGGGTATATCGGCGGAGAAGGCGATGAGTTGACAAACAGGGCTACCATCTACAAAACTACGGATGGCGGTGCTACCTGGAACCCGGAGTTTGAATTTCCGGCCCCAGCTTTTCCCTGGTACACAGCTGCCATTTTAAAGATCAGGTTTTCACCAACAGGCGTGGGTTATGCCGGTGGGGCAAACGGCCTGGTATGGAAATATCAAAACGGGTCATGGTCTGATTATTCCATTACACCCGCCACCCGTTATGTAAACATGGATACTACCATTGCCGATACAATAATCACTGATTATGGCGAAGGTTATATTGATACCAGCATTTTTGACTATTCCGACAATGTTTTTGGGTTAGATCAGCAATATTACCGTGCGATCGCCATCATGGATGATACCTCCATAGTAGTGGGTTCTCAAAACAATGGCGCTTTTATCAGGATCAACACAAGTACTGCACAAGGCAGTTATATAATGTTGAATAATGGTTCATCTTATCGCCCCGAATATCATTTACTAAACAGCCCATCTATTTACAATGCTATTTGCAGAAACGGAAATAATATTGCGGCAGCAAGTGGTTATGGACAGGTATTGGTATCAGCAGATAAAGGATACACCTGGATGGTGAATGATGTGTATACACCAGGATCCAATGAAGCAGACCTCTCCTTTTGGGGCATTGATATATCGCCTTCGGGCAGGATCGGTGTTTGTGGAGAAAGAGGTGTGATAGCAGATTCCACAACGTCATGGAGAAAGCCCTACAGCTTTTTCAAAAAACCAGCAGGCGGGTTTTTTGGTGGCGGTTATTCGTTATCCAGTATTAGTTTTATTGATGCCAATCACGGTATTGCCGGCGGTTCAAATGGTGCATTGATACGTACCGGCGATGGTGGCGATAACTGGGAAGATGTTAGCCTTGCGGGCTTTAATTCATGGGATCGCTTTACCTCAATAGTATATCCTTCTGTAAATACTATCATCGCTTCAGCAACCAATGGACAGCTGTATAAAAGTATTGACAGGGGTTCTGCCTTTGACCTCCTTTTTATAGAGCCCACCAACGCAAGTCTGGATGGTATGGATTTTATAGGTGAAGATACAGGATGGGTACTGGCGAATGTAAGATATCCTGATAATGTAAATTTCATAGATACTTTCCACCAGTTTATTTATCGTACCACCGATGGTGGTTCTACATGGGATACCAGCAGCACCGTATTCCCTTATCCCACAGATTATAGCTTAAGAGACCAGTTAAAAGTTGTAAAATTTTTAAATGGCACGGTAGGTTATGCAGGGGGTGATAATGGAGGCTTATATAAGTCAGTTGATGGAGGATTAACCTGGACAAAAATGATCATACCGGTATATGCATCTGATAAACCCATCACCTGTATTGAGATAGTGGATGAGAATGTTGTGTATGTAACAGGAGAAAGAAACTTTATGACGGGCGGCGGACTAGTAATGAAAACAGTGAATGGCGGCAATACATGGACAATGTGCAATAATGGCTTGCCTTTACAGGCCAATTATCCTAAGATATTGATGTATAATGCCAACGAAGGTTTGCTGTTCTCATTTGCGGTGTCGTATGTAACGAAGGATGGCGGCGCTTCATGGACACCCTATTATTCTAACCTGGGTGGCTTTTTGGCCGGCGATTTTACAGGCGCTTCCTTTGTTCCCGTACCTGGTTGTACAGATGGTATCTGTCAAAAAGTGTTTGCTGTTGCAGGTACTAATATTAATGAAACTGGATGCAGATGTAGTGCTGCCTGTAAAAATGAGTAAACTAACGGGTACAGGCACCTCAGAAGGCAACCAGTTGTTCTGGACGGCTTTTGCACAGGAAAGTGTAAACTGGTTTGAAATAGAGCGTTCCACCGACGGGGTGCATTTCCAAAAGACCGGCAACAAACTACAGCCGTCTTCATTCGTTTCCCAAAGTTATCAATGGCTGGATGCTGATGCCCCGGACGGCAGAAACTACTACCGTGTTAAGGCAACGGAAAGAACGGGGGTAACTTATTATTCAAATATCATCATGCTGTCTTCTAAAAAGCCTGCCAAATGGGCTTACGGGTTGAGTAATGATAATTTGATTCTCAATAACAGCAAAGTGGAAAAAGGAACGGTTACAGCCACACTGATGAACGCAGCAGGGCAGGTGATGACGGCAAAAAACTGGAATCACAATGGTGGTGCCTTTAACCAGGCGATGCAGTTGCCTGTAAATGCAAAAGGCATTTATATGGTTAAAGTGGATAATGCAGGAGCAACTACTGTATTCAGGATATTTATACAATAACTTTTTTTCATGGTATAGTTAAGGTAAAATCCAATGTCTGTTATTTGAAAAACCCACGAGCAAAAAGAATACTGTCAGCCTTTGAAAAAAGGCTGACGTTTCTTTTAGTATCATCTTTATTTCATAAACCGTTTAAAAGGACCACATTGAAATAGCAGAAGATATTATACAGGCAGAAGAGTTCTTTAACTATTTAAAGTGTATTAGCGGTGTAATGCACAGATGTTGTTTGTGAAAGCGGTACAGTATTTTGTATTTTTACTTTTATCAGCACAAACACTTTGTACGGGCATGCATACTAGCAGAAACCAACATATACTAAGAACAGGTTGCCTTGCCGCAATGCTGCTGTTGTTGTCTGTAAAATTGATGGCACAGGCTGATGATAAGATATTACCGCCGCCAGCTAAATTTGATACGTCATCTGTCCTTCAACTGATAAAAGCGGGGAACAGTTTAACAGATAAAAAACCAGAAGAAGCATTACAGCATTTTATCACTGCAGCAGAACAGAGCAGCCTGCTGGATTTCAACACCGGCCTGGCATTGGCTAACGCAAAAATTGCCCGCTGGTATTTTGGAAACAATTCTGATAAAACAATTGAATACAGCCGCAAAGCACTGGCATATTTTGAACAGGATAATACCAGGCTGGCCGAAGAAAAGGCCGACATTCATTTGTTACTGGCAGAAACATTTGATGAGCAGGGCCGGCAGGATTCCTCGGCTTATTATTACTACCTGCTGGGCAATGAGGTAGAGGCGGGCAATATCACCAATGGCAAACTGGCGGTTGATCTTTATACCAAGCTGCTCATCTTCTGGATGAACCTGGATTATACCGGTGGTGAAAATGATGATTATTTTAAAACACTGAAGGGCTATGTTGAAAAAGCAAGACTGGCGGCGGGTACGATAAGAGACAGTGCGGAAGCCGTATCGAGTGTTTATTTTATGGAGGGTGCATATTTCCATGCGCTCAAAAAATTCGACAGCGCCAGGTTTTATTATAATTGGTATCTCTCCGAAAGGGAAAAGATAAATAAGATCACACTGCCAAGAAAGATTTCGGTTTACACCAATATTGCTGATACTTACCTGCAGGAAAAGAAACCAGATGATGCAATGTTGTTTATCAATAAGGTTTATGCACTGGATGATTCGCCGGAAAAAACAAAATACCTGGCCTTTTATACCCAGTTCACCAACCTCTTGAAAGGCCGGGCATTGTTTTTACAAAAGAAATACAATGATGCCATCACTATCACCAGTGAAGCACTTGAAAAATTGAAGACAACAGGTTCGCATTTGAGGGCAGAGCTGGTAGAGGCGAATAAAACAATGGCAGACAGTTACGAGGCCATTGGCGATTACCGGAACGCATTGGTTCACAAAAACAGGTATATTTTTTTGAACGACAGCCTGATGAAGAAAGATAAGATTGACATGGTGAACAGGCTCGAAGTGCGTTACCGGATCATTGAAAAAGATAAAGCGCTGGCAGAACAAAAACTGCAACTGGCAAAGGTAGAGAACAGTATCCGCAGCAGGAATTTATTGATTGCAGTAATCGCTTTACTGGTATTGTTTTCTATTGCAGGTTTTGGATTGTGGCGAAGGAAGAATATTCATAAACAGCGTTTACAGCAGGAACGTATAGATAACCTGCAGCAGAAAATGGAGATCGAAAGACTGAATGCAACGATTGATGGAGAGGAAAAAGAACGAACCCGTATTGCCAGGGAATTGCATGATGGTATCGGTGCCCTGCTGACAGGTGCTAAGATGAATTTTGAACTGGTAAAAAAGAGTAACCAGTACGAACACAATCCTGATTTTATTGAAGGGATCAAATTGCTGGAAGACACGGCGTCAGGTTTAAGAGAAACAGCGCATAACATTATGCCGGAAATACTGATGCAGGAAGGTTTGAGTAATGCCGTGCGGTCTTTTTGTGAACGGATGACGGGCAAAGGAGGTACAGCGATCAGTTTTCAAACACTGGGTTCCCTGGAGAATATGGATGCCACTTTTGATCTGCCCGTTTACCGGATCATACAGGAACTGATCCAGAACATACGTAAACATGCAAAGGCAACAACGGCATTGGTGCAAATGAATTTTCATGATGACGGCGGGGTGGATATAACTGTGGAAGATGATGGGGTGGGCATGGACGTTAGTACTGCCAAAAAAACAAATGGAATGGCGTTGAAAAATATTCAGCAACGGGTAAAACAACTGGGCGGCCGTATTGACATCAACAGCAATATTGGAAAAGGGACCAGTGTATACCTGGAATTTGAACCCGGAAAAAATAATAGTGCCATATGATAAAGCTGGCGATTACAGATGACCAGGTGATCATTTTAAATGGTCTTCAAAAAATACTGGCTGATGTACAAAACATCAGGATAACCGGTGTGTACAATAACGGGGATGAACTGCTGGAGGGCATTGCAAAAGAGCAACCGGATGTGTTGTTGCTGGATATCCAGATGCCGGGTAAAAGCGGCATCGAACTCGCTGCTGTCATTACTAAGCAATACCGCGATATAAAAATCATTGCGCTCACCAATATTGACGTGGTGGCGCAGATAAAAAAAATACTGCAACAGGGGGTAATGGGTTATCTGTTAAAAGATGCCAATCCGGCAACGATCATTAATGCCATTGAAACAGTATATGGCGGAGAGCAGTATATACAGGAACAGCTAAGACAGCAATTGCTTAACAGTCTTTCTGCAGGCAATGCAAAGCAAATTGTTACAAGAAGAGAAAAGGAAATACTGCAACTGATCGTTGATGAGTTTACCAACCAGGAAATAGCCGATAAACTATTTTTAAGTCTGCGTACCGTGGAAAATCACCGCAACAACCTGTTACAAAAACTGGATGTGAAAAACACAGCTGGACTAGTCAAAGTAGCGATACAGGAAGGATTGGTTACATAGTGTCACAATAAGGCATTAAAAATCCTCCCCAACAATGTTGAGGAGGACAATTTTATTAAAGCGAAGCTGATTAATAATCTTTATTGTAGCCACCGCCACCGCTTTTTCCACCGCCATAGCCGCCACGGCTTCCGCCGCCACCGCCATAACCACCACCGCCGCCACGGCTTCCGCCGCCACCGCCGTAACCGCCACGGCTTCCGCCGCCGCCACCGCTACCAAAGCTGCGCTTTTTGAAACCACCACCACCACTGCCTTCAGGCTTTGGCTGGCTTTCGTTTACTTTTAATTTACGGCCTTGTACTTCAAAGTCGTTTAATGCTGCGATTGCTGCATTAGCTGCATCAGCATCATCCATTTCAACAAAACCAAAACCTTTGCTACGGCCGCTTACTTTGTCTTTAAGCACCTTTGCAGTGGTAACAGTTCCGTACTGGGAAAATAGTGAATTCAAATCTTCGTCGGTCATTGTCCAACTGAGATTACCAACATAAATGTTCATTGTAAAAACTTTTATTTATTAATTAAAAACCATAATGACTTAGCGGTACAATGAACTGAGAATGGGGCCTTTGAGGGGTATATTATCAGCCAACGACTAAATACTAAAACATTAAAGCATAACAAATATAGGTATTTCTGTAAAAAAACCGGATTTTCTTAAGGAATATTCAAATCGATGGTTTTTCCAGTATCATTTCAGCTAAACGGCTGTCCCGGTTATATACATCCTTCCTCAGGTTCAGTTTGCCGTCATTGCCCACCCAGGCGGTAAAATATGAAATAAATACCGGGATGGTTTTAGTTAGTGTTACATATTGTTCCTTACCAGCATTCATAGCGGCGGTAATGGCTTCTTCAGTCCATTTTGGGTCGTTTCTTAACAGGTAAACAGCCAGCTTTTTTGGCTCAGCCAGCCTGATGCAACCATGACTAAACGCCCTGTTGGTTTCATTAAAAAGTGACTTCGAGGGTGTATCATGCAGGTAAATACTGTGGCTGTTGGGGAAAAGGAATTTTACAAGACCCAGGGAATTGTTAGGCCCAGGCTTTTGTCTTACACTGTTACCATTCCATTCCATATTGTGCCGGGTAAGATAATTACGGTTTCTTTTGATGCCCGGTAACACTTCGTTTTTTAAAATACTGTAGGGTACATTCCAGTAGGGGCTCATCACTATATATTTCATATCACCATTAAAGATCACTGTTTTATTCTGGCTTTTACCCACCACCACATTCATGTCAAACGCAAGACTGTCGTTTTCAAAAACATAGAGCTTATAAGCCGGGATATTGATCAGCAGGTAGTCTTTTTCAATTGCCTCGGGCACCCATCGGCTTCTCTCCATATTAACCATGATCGTCTCTATTCTTTTTTCTACCGGGTAGTTCATTTCTGTGATTACCGCAGTACCTATAATACCGTCATCTTTTAAACCAAGCCTTTTTTGAAGCGATCTAACTGCTACGGTTAAGGTGGAATCAAACACATTGCTTTTGTTGTTGTTTGCCAGGTCGCCCATTGCAAACAGCCAGCTACGGATATCAGAAATTACAGCCAATGAATCCCCTTCCTGTAATTTCTTTTTGTCTGTTTTTATTATGGGCAGGCTATTGCTGTTTTTTATTTCTTTCATTCTTTTCAGCTCGGCTTTCAGCAATTCGTATTGTTTATAAACCGGTTGGTTCAGTGTTTTTTTATTGGCAGATAAAGAGTCCAGCAATTGCGTATACGATATTTTTTTCCTCGGCAGCAGCCACTCGAGTTCTTTCACTTCTTTTTCACCTATTCCCTGCCAGGCAAATTTTGCATAGGAGAGGTATTCGCTTGTCAGCATCAGGTCAAGCATGGCGGAAGGTTTGTCGGCAGTTTCGAGCAGTTGGGTGAATTGTTCTTTATAGGGGATTTTATCGGGCAAACCTTCTTCATCAATATTCATAATGCGGTTATACAGGTTATTGGCAGGTTCTACCAGGCCATTTTCATCAAACCATGCATATGCATATTTCCGGCCCCGGTAAAAGCTGATGATATCCGTTTCGAAAGCCCTGAATGCAGCAAAACTATCCAGGAATTGCTGTACTGCACTGCTGTCGAATTTCAATGTTGTTTGTGTACTAAAGCGGCCGGGTATAGAAAGATCCCGGTTAGATACTAATACACTGTCTTTTTTAATGCTTGCTATATCTTCGGTATTATTACAACTGTATAAGAAGGCGACAAGTGAAAAAGAGAAAACTATTTTTATTGGTATCAATATCCGCTGCATAATAAAATCGTTGAAGCGTTAAAGTTAGTGTTTATGGAAATGCCGTTGCGTTAACTATTGTATAAACAAAAAGCCCGCTTCAAAAGAAACGGGCTTTAAAAATAATTGTATTGAATTATTCCGCAACCACTTCAAACTCAACTTCAGTTTCATTACTGTTACCAAAATCAATTTTCGCTTTGAATGTGCCTAACTCTTTTACTTCGTCAAGAATGGTGATACGGCGACGGTCGATTTCATATCCTCTTTGTTCTTTGATAGCACGGGCTATCTGTACAGAAGTTACGCTGCCGAAGATCTTGCCACTTGTACCTGTTTTAGCACCAATTTTCAATGGTCCTTCAGCAAGTTTAGCAATTACACTGTTGATCTCCGCCAATAATTTAGCTTCTTTCTTAGCTTGTTGCTTTTGCTTTTCCTGCAATTGTTTCAGGTTAGAAGGGTTGGCTTCTACCGCAAATTTTTGAGGAATAAGGTAGTTACGGCCATAACCATTTTTTACAGTTACCAGTTCGTTGGCACCGCCAAGGTTGTTTACATCCTGAATTAATATTACCTGCATTGTTTTGCATTTTTACCCAATCCGTTTAAAGACTTTCTCCAAAAGGCGTACACTTTCATCTGGCAGTTAATAATCAATAATTATTAATTAATAATTATTGATTATTGGGAGCTTTTAAAAGTATGCACCCTTCAAATTAGGGTGGTGAAAAGATCTATTTTAATAAGTCTGTTACATAAGGCAGAATAGCCATTTGACGGGCTTTCTTCACTGCATCGCTCACTTTACGCTGAAACTTCAGAGAGTTCCCGGTAAGACGGCGTGGTAACAATTTACCCTGCTCATTCAAAAACTTTTTCAAAAAATCAGCATCCTTATAATCAATATAGTGGATACCCATTTTCTTAAAGCGGCAGTATTTTTTCGGGCGCTTATCAGCTTTGATGGCTGTTAAGTACTTGATTTCATTTGCTTTTGCCATGATTATGCCTCCGCTTTTTCAGTTACTGAATGTTTTACGCCACTTTTCTTTTTCGCATTGTACTCAACGGCGTATTTGTCGAGGACAGTGTACATGTGACGCATAACTGACTCGTCACGTAAAAGCTGAGTTTTCAACTTTTCATTGAAGCTGGATGGCGCACTATATTCCATTACCCAATAAAGACCGGTTGTCTTTTTGGCAATGGGATACGCCAGCGATTTTAATCCCCAGGGATTGGTGTGCGATACTTCTCCGCCATTTTCTTTAACGATGGCAGCGTATTTGCTCTGAGCGGCTTTGTATTCCTCTTCAGAGAGCACAGGGGTAAAAATCACCATCAATTCGTAATTGTTCATTCCCTTTAATTTGTGTGTTAAAAATGTTGTTTATCCCGCCAGGTTTTCCAACGGGGCAGCAAAGGTAAGGGTTTGAGGCTAAAAATGGAAGAAAAGAAGCAAGCTTTTACTGAACAAAGCAATAAAACTTTACATTTGACTATGTTTTAATTATTGTTTGCATCATTAATATCAGCAAACAGCCCTAAAAATAACCAGGTATGAGAAAAAAAATGATGCTTTTCCTTACATCAACCCTTATGGGTACCATGCTCTATGCCCAATCCACAGAACTTTTCAGGTACAATGGTGAATATGCTGCTGCTAAAAACGCAGTTGTTACAGCCGGGAAAAAACTGTTGATAGACAAAGCCTTTCTGCAGCAACTCCACAAAACCAGGCCACAACAGGCTGAGATAAAAATAACCTTGCAGCATGAAGTGCTGGTACTCAAACTAAGCAGTACTAATTTGTTTAGTTACAACCGGCCAGAAGTAATAATTGCCAGTTCACTTAAACAATATGATTATTCACCTGGGTATTATTTAAGGGGAAAGATAGAAGGCAAAGAAAGATCGTTAGTGGCTTTAAGTATTTTTGAGGACGGCGCAGGAGGTGTTTTATCTTATGATGGTAACAATTATAATCTCTGCATTGCCAATAACAACAGTGACTTTTCAACAAATGACTATATACTCTACGCTGATAAAGACTTTCATGCCACTCTTCCCGAATGCTTTACAGAGGACGGAGGCAAACCGGTGTCATTACCCAATTATTACCAACGGCCATTGAGTTCGGTGGGTTGTCCTGTGGATATGCATTTTGAACTGGCTTATGGTATGTACACCGGGCAAGGATCCGATATTCAAAATGTAATCCGGTATTTTACCATATTGTTTAACTGTGTGCAAACACTGTATAATAGTGAAAATATACTGGTTCAGATAAGAGATTTAAAAGTGTGGGATGTACCAGACCCCGAAGACGGGCTGGGAACGTCGAGGGATGTCTTGTACGATTTTTCTCAACGGATGGACAACGAAGGGTTTAATGGAGACCTTGCACATTATGTTACATTTAACAGGCTGGGTGGCGGCATTGCATGGCGGGATGAACTTTGTAGTTCTGATTACTACCGGACTGCTGTTTCAGGTAGTGTGGTAGCCAATTATTCAGCCTTTCCTAATTATAGTTTTAGTGTTGAGGTAATTACACATGAAACCGGGCATAACATTGGCTCGCCGCATACACATAGTTGTACCTGGCCGGGCGGTGCTATTGATGATTGCTATACGGTAGAGGGGAGTTGCCTCCCTGGTCCCACACCAGCAACTGGTGGCACCATCATGAGTTATTGCCATCTTTCCAACGTAGGAATAAACTTTGCCAATGGCTTTGGTCCTTTACCCGGCGATCTTATCCGCTCACGGGTATCAGACGCCACCGCCACCCGGTGTTTATGCAGTTGCAGCGATATCGAGCTTGATATCAGCACCCAGGATATTGGTTGTGGTAGCCCAACGGGCATAGCTGTTCCTGTTATTACCAACGGGGCAGGGCCATTTAGTTTCTTGTGGAGCAATGGTTCTACCGACTCTGTAGCCACGGGCCTTACAGCAGGAACATATTTTGTAAAGGTGACTGGAAGTAACAGCAATTGTACGGTGATAAAGGGTTGTAAAATAATCAGCACCGGCAATTCAATATCCACAACGCTTAGCCCTGCAGCAACAACGGTATCAAAATGCCTCAATGAAACTCATAGCATGGCTGCAATGGTATCACCTGCCGGTAATTATAACTACCAGTGGTACAAAGACAATGTGGCCATAACCGGCGCAATAAATAGTAGTTATACAGCGAATGCCAGTGGTGCTTATTTTGTAAAAGTGAATACTTCTTCCTGTGCCGGGCAGTCGCCAACCGTAAATTTAGGTATACAAAATATCGCAGCTTTTGCCATTACGGTAAATGGATCTCCTGGTATCTGCTTTAATGACAGTGTTCGATTATCCATACCATCAACCACCTATTCTATTGAGTGGTTGTTAAATGGAGCACCAATAACAGGCGCCACATCCGCCAATATTATTGCAAAAGCAGCAGGTGACTATACTGCAAGAGTATACGCCCCGGCAAACGCTGCCTGTATGCAGTTATCCTCACCAGTTACTATCCAGGTGAAACCGTCACCTGCGGCATTCATATCTCCAGCCGGCAATGTCAATATTTGTACAGGTCAATCGGCGATGCTTTCACATAATGCTGTTGTTGGCAACACCTATCAATGGTACGAAGGTGCCGGCGTTTTAAATGCTGAAACCAATCCTGTTTTAAACACAGGCAACGCCGGCAGTTACCAGTTGCTGGTTACTAACGCCAATGGGTGCTTTAGTAAAAGTGCGGTGACGAATGTGATAGTTAACCCATTGCCTGATTCGGGCATTTCACCTTTCCCGGCTTTTTCACTTTGCCAGGGTGGTTCGCTGAAGCTGGAAGTAAAACCTGCCACCATTAACGCTGCGTATAGCTGGTATAATGGCAGCCAGTTGATTGCTAACACTGCGGAAAATTTTCTTGCTGTTACACAAAGCGGTTCGTATTATGCCAGGATAAAAAATAATAGTACAGGTTGTGAAAGCTCATCTGGTGTAACAACGGTAAACATGATCCCGCCACCAGCCATTTTTGCCGGTAATGATACTATACTTGCCACCGGCCAGCCTTACCGGCTGCGTGCTTTTGAAACCTCTGCGCTTGGGGTTACCCGTTATGAATGGTCTCCCTCTACAGGTCTCGACAATCCTTATATCGCAAGCCCTGTAGCAACTTTGTATACAGACCAGTTGTATACTGTAAAAGGAATACATCCGCTCGGTTGCTATGGCACAGCTACTATAAAATTTACTGTGTATAAAGGTCCAGCTATGTATGTACCCAATGCATTTTCACCAAACGGAGATGGAAACAATGACTTGCTGAAATGCTTTGCGGTAGGCCTGCAATCATTTAAATATTTTGATGTATATAACCGTGGCGGCGAAAGGGTTTTCAGAACTACTAATCCAACTACCGGCTGGGATGGTTTTTACAAAGGAACACCTGTTGATCCCGGCACCTTTGTGTGGGTGGCAGAAGGTGTTGATTACAATGGTAAGCCAAAGCTGCAGAAAGGAACAGTAGTGTTGCTGAGATAATCTTGCTTTACAGAATTTGAAAAGCCGCAGTAATAAGCTGCGGCTTTTTGATGCCCTCGTTTTATATTTTCGGTAATGTGGTCAAAAATAGTTGGAAGCCAGGTCCCTCCTTTAGTGGGCGGAGGGGGTTACCCTCACCCCTTCACTATGGCTGGTAAATTCCGGTGCATACATACATTGAATAGTGGTGATGCCATTACTAAAATCCCCTTCGTGTGTAACAAACATGGGATACTCAAAAACATAAGTGCCTTTATTGAGCCAGCTAAAAAAGAAATTGGTGCTGGCATCCTTGGTACTTTCATAATAACCAAGCCCGTCCTGGTATTTGTAGCCACTCAATACATTCACCGGTTCCATGCAGGCTGCCCTCATGTCTTTCATGTGAACATATTCCATATCCCTGTCAACCCGCAGTTCTATTCTTACTTTTATTTTATCACCCACTTTTATTTTGGCGCCCTCTTGCAAAGCATCCAATACTGGTCCTTTGTCTGTATTTCTTTCTACAAATAATTTTTTCACCAGTTTCAAAGGAGTTTCTGCTGAAGTAATCTTATCGAGGTCTTCAAAATACTGCCAGTAAACAGAACCCCAACCCCCTCCGCCCCCTAAAGGGGGAACCTTGGAGTCTGATGACTCTACAGATACTTTAATATTGCCCATAGTGGGCTTTACATCATCTCCGTCAATTCTTTTTTTGAAGTAACCAGTGCCGGCTTCAGTGGGGTTATCGGAACTTTTAATTATTGTATTTCCAAGGTTGATGGTTACTTCTTTTTCTTCTTTCAACCATTCGCTGCCATTTAACAACAAAGCATAGCAAGCTTCCGCAGTTGCTTTGGTTGTTCCCCAGTTTTGTGTTTGTTTTTGTTTCAGCAACCATGTTTTCAGATCATCAATGGTGTTGGTGTTTTTATCGATCTCGGTGAAGGCTTCTATCATCAATGCCTGGCTTTCGATGGGCGCCTGGTGCCAGAACCAGCCCCGGTTGGTCCAGTCTTTCCAGTACATGCCTAACTCTTCATGATTGATGGCATTTTCTTTTAATGACCGGATGATGGCTTTGGGGGTTTTTATATCACCGGTTCTATGTAACGACAAAGCGATCATTGCCTGCATATACTTTCCATTGCTCAGCCAGTATTTCTGCGATTGTTGTTTGTAATAGATAAACGCAGTTTGTGATGCAGCTGCAACAGGCGTTTCGGTAAAGAAACTGCGCATGTACAAATACTGAATGGCCGTATAACTCAGGTTATTCTGATTCAGTTTTACTTTATTTTTTTTCAACTGGTCATACTCTTCTTTTATTTTTTTATCAAGATAAGGAAGCGCTTTTTTTACAATGCTGTTGATCTCATTCATTTGTTGCCCCGCATTGGCAGATAATGCGTTCAGTTTTTTTAAATGCCCAATACCAGTGATGATATACTGCGTAATATACCTGTCATCCGGCCCGCCTTTGAACCATACAAAACCACCATTGCTGCTTTGCATTTCTTTTAACTGGTTGATGCTTTTAGTGGCTTCGCTACTCATTTTCACCATGTCAAATAACAAGGCAATATTCCTTTTTTGCCGGGCTTCATTTTGTGCATCCATTACCCAGGGAGTTTCCTGCAGCAAGGCCAATTTTAATTCTTCATTTTTTTGAAGATTAGACAGCAACGCTGCGGCCTCATCCCCCGCCTTCTCCAAAGGAGAAGGAGCTTTCCATTTTTCAAAAACCGCTTTTATTTTAGGAACAGAATTACTTATATGAGAAGCAAGGGTGTTTGCATAATAACGGTTGAAAGTCTGCTCTGCGCATTCATACGGGTATTCCATTAAATAAGGGAGTGCCTGTACCCCATACCAGGCTGGGTTGCTTGTGTATTCAACAGTCAACGCATGATTGCTGATGGTTTTGCTGTTGCCGCTGTTCAATAACTTTTCAAATTTGAAATCTTTCTTAGTTGTGTTTTTTAAATTCAACGGCATGCTTTCGGTAACCAATGTCCTGTTGGTAAGAACAGGGATACTCATTTCTTCTCCATCACTAAAATCAGTTGACTTGGCAACAATTCTATATGTCAATGCGCTGTTGAAGTTGATTGGAATTTCTATTGCAAATTTTACAAGAGTGCTTTGTCCTGCTGAAGTAATAAAGTTTTGTGCAGGTGAAATATTTTTAAACAAACCATCCACCGGTTTATTGGTGGCAGCATCCAATAATTCCAGCACAGCCGTTCCGTTAATGGCATTGGCGCTAAGGTTAACGATCTTGGCACTGAATTCCATTTTATCGCCTTCCCTCATAAACCTGGGTGCATTGGGCTGCACCATCAAGGGCTTTTGTGTAACCAATGTTTTTTCTGCATAGCCGCTTTTCAGGTCTTTGGTATGCGCCAGTGTCATCAGTTTCCATTGCGTTAATGCTTCGGGCATGGTAACGCTGAAAGAAACATTGCCTTCTGCATCAGTGGTTAGGTCTGGAAAGAAGAAGGCGGTTTCATTGAAGTTTTTGCGGATCTGGATTTCATTTATTTTAGGAACTTCTCTTTTTTCAATCTCAACAGTTTTCTCTCCAATTGTATTTCCAATGGAATCATATAAATTTACTGCCAGTGCTCCTCCGTTGCTTCTTTCCATGGCTTCGGGAGCAGCTGCAACAAGCCTGTAGGATTTGTATTTTTTCCCCCTGGCATAATAATTATTTGAATAACCACCTTCATTAAAGTATGTTTCTATCATTTCATCATATCTTTTTGAGAATGATAAGGAATAGTCAGGTTTATTAATAAAATTCTCCGATTCAGTCTTTTCGAACACACTGCTTTCCCAAAAAATTGTGTGAAAAGAAGAACTTAAATAGCCGCTTGTTGCCAATCGGATGTCGGGCCAAATATTGATGCGTTGCCAATTGTGCGCTGTAAATAAATCCAGGCTTGCATCATACATAGAAGCAAGCACTTCCCCACTCATCTTTTCTCCCTTGTATCCGGTAAGCTTTAATGTCCATTTCTCTTTACTGCCTGGAATAATTTTATCTCTAAATGTTTCATAAGTTATATTTATCTCTTTATTGTTCCAAGGGATTTCAAAGTATTCTTCTCCAGTAAAAATTCTATTGTGTTTAACAAATGCATATTTTAAAGAAATGCCGCCACGGTCATTTTCTGTAACCGCAATCTCATTTTCAAAAGGAAGTTTCTTTTCAAGTGTAAGGTAATTTGTAGTGATAGAACTGTCAGTTTTTAGAATCGTTTGAATCAACCACACATCATCAAAACCTGTTTTAATATCGTAAGCTATTTTTTCTCCCGGTTCGGCATTTTGTTTTGCAACATTAACCGTAACAGGATCTGTCGTAACCGTTTTTTCTCCTGTAAGCTGTACATATTTTTCAGCCTTCACCTCTTCACCATATTTATCTGTAGCAGTCACAATTATCTTGTACCAGCCGGGTAATAATTTACCTTCTGCTGTTCCTTTATGCAGGGGTAAGGAAATACCTTCCTTCTCATTAGTAGAATCGTTTACTTCTATAATGTCTTTCTGTATTTTCCAGTTCTTTGTTTCGTCTTCATCTTTATACACATCATAAGGAAACAGGCTGTAGAACTCATCCTTGCTCATCACAAACTGGTCGGGCATATCCCAATAGCGTTCACGGAAGATCCTGGCGGGCTGTTCCAATTTATAAATATTGATTGTAACTTTTGCTTTTTCAAATACGTCATTCAGGTTGGTGGAACGTACTTTTAATGTGTGCAGGCTGTCGGCATTTATTTTATCTGCTACATCAATAGTTAGTTGTAATGATTGATAAGCTACCGCCACAGAAGTTTCACCGCTTCTTGTTTCTCCGTTAAGGTCGGTTACATCAGCGCTTACTTCATAATAAAAGGTTGGCTGTTCTTTTTTATTGATGCTTTCATCCGGTAATGCTTTGAATGTAATTGTAAATTCTCCTTTGCTGTCGGTTGTAGCTGTGCCGTTCGTTATTTCCACTTCTTCATTTCTGCCATATGGCATGCTACGCCCACCAGCTTTACGCATAAAACCATAATTCCACCAGATCGGGTAACGCACTTTTCTAACAACCCGGTATTTCACCGCTGCGCCATCTACATTATTGCCTGCATACGCTTTTGCCGTACCAGTAACTTGTATACTGTCATTCACCCGATAAGTGCCGGCAGGTTTTTTAACTTCCACAGAAAACTTGGGTCGTTTGTATTCTTCAACACTAAAAGAATGATATCCATTGCCTGCCGAATCATACAAATTGAATTGACCATTCAAGGAACCTTCTGGTAATTTGAAGGAGCCATGGTAAGAACCATATTCATTTGTTACCATTTTTAATTCACTTATTTTTTGCCCATTGGCATCTTTTAATTGTAAGGTTGAATTAAACGAAGGAATAACTTTGCTATCAGCCGCTTTGTTAGCCTTGGTAATAACGATTCCTTTAAAATAAACCGTTTGCCCCGGGCGGTAAATAGAGCGGTCTGTGAATAAAAAGGTTTGTGTTATATCTTTAGGCTGTTCATAACTGTTGTATCCATAATAACTGTTGTTGTTATCATCCATAAACAGTTCATCACTGCCATTGCTTATCTGTAGTTGGATAGTGCGGTACTCTTTTGTTTTCTTTATTTTGAATAAACCGTTTTTATCTGTTGTGTATTGTTCTGCTTTTATTTCTTCGTTACGGCTGTTAGTGTAATTGTATTTCGATTCCCACACCTGTACTTTGCTGTTGGCCAGTGGCTGTCCATTGTCACGGTTCAGTACATAGTAATCATTGTCATTGTTGTGGATATAGCTGATATTGCTTACATAGGTGAGTTGTTTAGCAATGATATTTTTATCCAGGCTAAAGTTTTCATCAATGCTTGCCAGTAAAAAATAAATGCCGTTTTCCAAAGCATCTGCTTTTATTTCTGTGGCATGTTCCTGGTAGTCGATAGGGTCGGGTAGGGCAACAGTCCAGCTTTTGATTGGTTTCATGGCAACATAGTCGTTCCATATCTTTTCATAATCCCTTCTATCAAGTTTTTTTATTTCTTCCCTGCTGGTTTTGATCAAACGGAAATAAACTTTTTGTACATTTTTATATTTCACCAATGTGCGGAAAGGTTGCAGTGGTACATTTACTTTTTCTGTTTCGAGACTTAATGAGGGCTGCAAAATACTGTTCAATAAATTTTGAGCATTGATGCCACCTTCACTCTTAGGATATTTCTTTATCGCCGCTTCCAGTAATTCCTTCGCTCTTTTTATTTCATACTGGTTATCGGTTTTGGTGAAAGGTTCAAAATCCTGTCCTTTATCATAATAGATCTTTGCTCTTAAATACCTAGCCTGTGCAGCTGCTTCGTTATTGGCAAAGTTTTCTTCTATATTTTTTAAAGCAGCCTCGTATAATGTTGCTTTGTTTTCGTTTATGGCATGTTGATACACAAAATTCAATCTTATCAGGTCTGCATCAAGCAAAGCATCTTTCCTGGTATCTGCCATATGCCATTGCAAAATATCCTGTAGTAATTCAATAGCCTTGTGCTGTAGAGAAGCCGAATCCTTTGTTGTAAAACGATGCTTTACAAACTCATTGGCTGCTGCAAAAGCCGCCACATCATTTATGGTGAATTGATAAGCCGGTTTTGTAATATCCCGTTCATCGGTCATAAAATAATCCAATGCCCTGAAGGCAAGAAAATCATATAGGGTAGGGCGGAGATACCGGGTGTTTTCGCCTTTAATGATGATGGCATCAAAACCATCCAGTTTAGTTGCTTTTAAAATTCCTTCAGTCTTTGCATCAATAGACGCTCTGTATCGTTTGCTTATTTCTGCATGCAGTTTTTCCAGGCTCCAGGTGCTGATATCCTTGCTCTTTTCTTCTTTTAATTCTGTACGGCTGTAAAATTGCCAGCGGTGATTTTGCAGGTACTGCCACATCATTTCGGCCTGCATACTTTGTAAAATATTTTTGACAGGTGCTTTGGCTTTTGCGATCAGTGTGTCGACAAAAAAAATATTTTTCTCCTGGCCTTCGTCTTCTCTCAAATTCCTGTACCTGAGCTGGTACATGGACGTTTTTATTTGCTGTGCATCATTGTTGTCTTTTATTGCCAGGTTGTAAATAATCAGCACTTCTTTTAATGCAGATGCCGTGAGTCCCTTTTTTTCAAAGGCCTCCACTTTTTTCCATTGTGCTGCGTAGTTGCTATTTTGTTGTGCCATTGCTATATGGGTGATTGCTGTAATGAACAGGAACAGCAGGGTAAGTTTTTTCAGGAACATGATGTGT
Source organism: Bacteroidota bacterium (assembly GCA_029561305.1). Taxonomy (GTDB): domain Bacteria; phylum Bacteroidota; class Bacteroidia; order Chitinophagales; family Chitinophagaceae; genus Ferruginibacter. The sequence continues at coordinate 29,082 of JAKQJG010000195.1, forward strand.
TATTTAGATACAAGATACAATTTGTTGCTATGTGGTTGCAAGATGGATTTTTATTTGGGAAAGAGATGATGTTTGTGGATGGATTGCATAAATAAGGCTGAATAGCTGATTTTAGTTTTGCTGAGCCCCTGTTGTTTTACCTCACCCCAACCTCCCGGTTTTTTCGGGACAGGCCTTCTCCTGAAAGAGAGGTGCTGGCATACTCCGTCTTTGTAATTTTTTTTTATTTGCAATATTGACTGCAACAATTTTAAAAGCTTTCATTTCTGGAAATTTGAGGCGGTTAAAATAGAAAAGGAATACAAGAGATTGCATGTACTTTTTTTCTTTAACTATTTATTATATTTTGCAAAACATGCATCGGCATACCATTTGAAAATTGTATAACAAAACCAAAAATTATGAAACAGACATTTACCCTTTTATTGGCCAGTTTACTAACGATCAGCGTTTACGCTTATCCTCCTGCATCAAAACTTACTATCTCCAGTATTTCCCAAACACCTCTTCGGGTAATGGTGGATGGTAGCCGTTACAAAGCCAACAATAGTCATACGCTTTTGCTCAGTGACCTGCAGCCTGGTTATCATTCTGTAAAAATTTACCAGCGCATGAGAAATTTTAAACCTGTTCGGGGCAACTCAAGTGGTGGTTACAGGCTGGTGTACAGCAGCAGTATTTTAGTGCGGCCTAATTATCATGTAGACATTACCGTTAATCGTTTTGGCAAAGCATTTAAAGACGAGCAACCCATAAATGGTAATTACAGTAACGAGGACGACTGGGCAGACGAGAACTGGAATAACACTAACGACTGGAATGATAATGGCTGGGATGATGACCAGGAGAATAATAATAACAATAACAGCAATTTCAACCGTGCTATGACAGTGCAGCAGTTTGAAAGATTTAAGACTTCTTTAAAATCTGAAAGCTTTGATGAAACAAGGATGAACATTGCCAAGCAGGTACTCAGTGCAAATTATGTTACCACAGCGCAGGTAAAAGAAGTACTTGGTTTCTTTAGCTTTGAAAACAACAAACTGGATATGGCTAAATACGCTTATAAAAATACCATTGATAAAAATGAGTATTATACAGTTGGGGACGTATTCAGCTTTAGCAGCAATAAAGATGAACTGATGGAGTATATCCGAAATTATAGGTAACGGATGTATGCAGTAAGAATCCGCCGGAACGCAGTTTCCGGCTTTTTTTTCGATAGCCGGTTTATATTTGCGAAAACATCAGCAGCAAATGAATACCAGCAACTACTCTATTCCATTAAGTTACCGCCGGATGGAAAACCTTCATATCGTTTTTTGGCTTTTGAAAGATATCAGCTGGTGCATGATATGGAAACCGCTTGGTATAGCCATGGTGTTTCCCACGCTGATCATTGCACTGGTTATTGCCTGGCGTACACGCCACCTTGTTAGCGAGGTTTGCCACAACATTGCCATTGCCTTCTGGATATCTGCTAACTCTTACTGGATGATCAGCGAGTTCCTGCATTTTGACAGCCATATTTTGTTTGATGATTTCACCTTCAAACATTTGGCCGTAATCCCTTTTGTACTGGGACTGGTGCCGCTCGCTTATTTTTATTTGTGGTGGCAGCCCCGGAACAAAGAGGTGGCGGAAACAATGTGATATATAGAACCTGGGTATACTAGAACTGTACAATCCCATTCTTAACCGAAAACATTACCAGCCCAATCCTTGTTTTTACGTTGAGTTTTTCGAAGAGTGCATCACGATAGCCGTCAACCGTACGGGGGCTGACAGATAACCTGGCTGCAATTTCTTTGTAGGTGAATTCGGTGCAGCAGAGTTTCAAAAACTCGGTTTCTTTTTCGTGCAGGTGTACCAGTGTGTTAAGGTCGGTTGATATATCACCCATTTGATTGATGGCGTGAATGAGTTTGCCATTCAGCAATTCGGAGTAATGAAATCCCTGTTTCATAATGGCATCAATAGCAACTTCCAATTGCTGCGGACGGCTGTCTTTTAGAATGTAACCTTTGGCGCCGGCTTTCAGCATCCTGATAATGGCGCTTTCGTTGTTGTACATGCTCAATGCCAGTACTTTTATTTTGGGATGATGCTTTCGCAGCCATTCAGTAGCTTCACATCCATCCATTTCGGGCATATTAATGTCCATGAGCACCAGGTCGGGAAGGTGGCGGGAATTCAGTTTTTCAATAAGATCTTTCCCATTGTCAGCCTCAAACAAAACATGGTGCCCGAGGTTTTTAATAAGCCCTGCCAGCCCGTTCCTGAGCAGGATGTGGTCATCAGTAAGTACAATATTTGCCATAACAGGTTAGCGGTTCACTATTGGGTGTTTTTAAGTTCAACATTAATGGTGGTTCCATTATCTGTTGCTGAATGTAGTGAAAAAACAGCACCAATCAATGCGGCACGGTTATACATATTTTTTAAACCGAGACCGTTTTTTGATGGATGGTTTAACCCGGGGCTAAAACCTTTTCCATCATCACTTACCTGCAATATTAATGAACCGGGGCGGTACAATAATTCAATTTCAATATTTTTTGCGGCAGAATGCTTCACACTATTATTCAGGCATTCCTGTACAATGCGGAAAAGCACCATTTCTTTTTGTGGCTCCAGGGCATAGCGGTTACCGCCCACATGAAGTTTGGTATTGAACCTGCCGGTTTTTTGTATTTGTTTCAATTCATGTTCCAGTGCCACTTCCAGGCCTACAGACGATATCCTGTCTGTATTCATACTCTGGCTCAGGTCTCTCAGGTCATTGATCGCCTTACTCAGCAGCAATTCGGTATCGTCCAGTTTTGTTGTTACCTCTTCACTGAGGCCGGCTGGAAAAGTATTCAGATTGAGTTTTACCAGGCTGAGCACCTGCCCGATATTATCATGTATTTCTTCGGAAATATTTTTGAGTGTTTGTTCCTGGATTTCCACCTGTGTTTGCAATAGCTCCTGGCGGTGTCTTTGGTGCCTGTATTTATTGCGGATTGAAAATATGATAATGAGAACACCCAGCAGGGTGAGAATCGCTGTGCCGGCAAATATAATTACGAGTATAAGAATTTCTTTGTGCATAGAAAAGCTGCCATATAGTTGGCGTATAAAAAATAATTCAGTACATGATTGATAATCATAAAATCTTCAGCCAGTACAGGGTTAAAACTCTTTACGTAAGTATATAAACCCATTTGAAAAAAAGTGCCGCTTGCATACAGCAGGTTGCCGGCATTGATCCAAAAAAAACCAAATGACAGTACGTTTATTTCTGTGCTTTCAATGTATAGCGTATAAAAGAATTTTGTTGACAGGGTGATCATCAACACGCTGGTGATAAGGAAATTTATTATACAGTCATTATAAATGCCTTCAACATAGAACGAAATAAACACGTACAACAGTGTAAACACTGCTAATAATACAGGAACCATCCTCCGCAGCCTGTCTGCCTTTTCAGACTGATAATACCAATAGTATGTGAGGCACAGCAGCCATAACTCCACTAATTGGTATAGGTGCTGGCGGGGATTATCAAATAATTGCTGGTCGTCAAGGTAATGCCCTGCCAGTTCTGATATCAAAGCATACCCAACCAGCCAGCCCAATGGCGATATGTAGTAAAGTATTTTTTTCCGGTTAATTAAGAAACTGGCAAAACAGACCGACAAAAGGATGATGTAAGCTTCAAACATTTAAAGAACCTGGATATTTTTTATATCCAGGTTCGGGTTAAATTTAGTTAAAAACATTATACAGTTCGTTAATATCATCATCTACTGCTTTAAGCGATGGACCAAATTTGTCCCATCTTTCAATAGCGATCAGATCGCCGGTAAGACCATTTCTTACGAGGTAGCGTTCTGCATTTACGCCTACCAGTATGATGGTTTGAGTGCCATCTTCTACCGCATGTAATGCGATAAAATCAGTAGCACCGGCATTCATGAGTTCGGTGATATCGCTGCCGCTGATACCAACCCCAATCTTTTCCAGTTCGAGATTTACTTCGTTGTTATTTTTTGACCTGTTAATATGCGCCTTGATATAATCATAAATTTCTCCCATGGAGAGTTTGTTACCTTTGTTGAATTCAGGAATTTGTTGTGGCATAAAGATAATTTTAGAGTGATTAAATGAAATATATTGCTAAAGTGCGTAAAGTTTCTTATGCCAGCAACCGTGTTTTCACCGGGAATACACCGTTTTTTAACGGTATTGGCCTGCGGCTGCTGCTGATGCTTTTTTAATGGGGTTGATATTTTGTATTATAACTGCACCAGTCCATTCCTTACAGCAAACATCGCCAGCTCTAACCTTGTTTTTACATTCAACCTGCTAAAGAGGCCATCCCTGTATTTTTCGACGGTACGTTTACTCAATCCCATTTGGGCTGCAATTTCTTCATAGGTACACCCGGTGCAGATTAAATTTAAAAACAAGGCTTCTTTGTCTGTAAGCTGCCCCAGGCTTTTGATCGCCAGGTTTTCATCCTGCGAATTAATTAGCGCTTCCACAATTTTGTCGTTTACCAGTTCCGAATGGTAACGTCCTTTTGAAAGCATCGTATCAATGGCTTCCTTTAATATGGCCGGCTTGCTGTCTTTGAGTATGAAACCCCTTGCTCCACATTTCATCATCCGGAGGATAGCGGTTTCAGAATCGTACATACTTAAAGCCAGTACCAGTACTCCCGGGTGATGCTGTTTTAGCCACTGTGTTGCTTCGTACCCATTCATCTCCGGCATATTAATATCCATTAATATTATCTCGGGCAAGGTAAAATCATTCAAATCATTCAGTTTTCTAATTAGATCTTTTCCATTATCCGCTTCAAACAGTATACTGTGCCCCAAACTTTTTACCAGGGATGCCAGCCCGTTTCTCAGGAGGGTATGATCATCAACCAATGCAATCGTTGCCATCGTTTTTAGTTTACATGAGGTGGTTTCCTTATTTAACCAGTTTGCTAAGTTTATACTTTACTACGAAATTCTGCACCGTTTATACACTATATTTTTTGTTGAAAACACGGTAAGCATGGATAGCAGGCTTTTTATACGCCAGGTTAATGCCAGCCTGCCCGTGTGCTTTCTCTCTGTATATTTGCAGCCGCTTTGAATAAGCCGGGGGCTATCATTGCCTGTACGTAACCGGGGGCAAGTTCGGTAGAAACAGGTTCATAAGCGGATCAATACTGTTAACATATTTTCATTTATCATTAATACAATACAATGTACCGTTCTCATACCTGCGGCGAATTAAGACTGGCCGATGCAAATAAGGAAGTAACACTCAGTGGCTGGGTGCAGACAATGCGAAAGTTTGGCAGCATCACGTTTGTGGATCTCCGCGACCGTTATGGCCTTACACAGTTGCTGTTTTCAGAGAGTCTCAATACGCAACTCGATGCCAGTCCGCTTGGCCGGGAGTTTGTGCTGCAGGTAAAAGGTAAAGTAAATGAACGCAGCAGTAAAAATGCGAATATCCCTACGGGTGATATAGAGATACTGGTTAGTGAATTTGCTATTTTAAATAAAGCTGTTACACCACCCTTCACCATCCAGGATGAAACGGATGGGGGAGATGAATTGAGGATGAAATACCGTTTTCTCGATCTTCGCCGCAATGCGGTTAAAAAGAATATCGAACTCCGGTATGCTGTAAACCGAAGTGCAAGAAACTTCCTGCACGAGAACAATTTTATGGACATTGAAACACCCTTCCTGATAAAATCGACCCCGGAAGGTGCCCGGGACTTTGTAGTACCCAGCAGGATGAACCCCGGCCAGTTTTATGCTTTGCCACAAAGTCCGCAAACATTTAAACAGTTGTTGATGGTGAGCGGTTACGACCGGTATTATCAAATTGTAAAGTGTTTTCGTGATGAGGATCTGCGGGCCGACCGCCAGCCTGAGTTTACACAGATAGACTGTGAAATGAGTTTTGTAGAGCAGGAAGATATATTGAGCATGTTTGAAGGCCTGGTAAAAAGAATTTTTAAAGATGTAAAGAATATTGATTACACCGAAAAAGTTGAACGTACCACCTGGGAGGAAGCGATGTGGACCTACGGCAACGATAAGCCGGATATCCGCTTTGAAATGAAGCTTTGCAATTTAAAATTCCCAGCACATACTTTTCCGGTAAAAGATAATATTTCATCATTGATAGCTGGTGAATTTGCTGTATTTAATGATGCAGAAACAGTAATTGCTATTGCAGTGCCGGGCTGTAGCGATTACAGCCGCAAGCAGACTGATGAACTAACGGAGTGGGTAAAACGCCCTCAAATAGGTATGAAGGGTTTGGTGTTTATTAAGTATAATGCCGATGGAACATACAAAAGCAGTGTCGATAAATTTTATACCGAAGACAAATTAAAAGCGATAGCAGATGCTGCTGGTGCAAAAGCCGGCGACCTGGTGCTGATATTGGCTGGTGCCGAAGAACGTACCAGGAAAGCTGCGAGCGACCTGCGGATGTATATGGCAGACAAACTCGGCATGCGGAAGGCGGATGAATTCAAATTGCTTTGGGTACTTGATTTTCCCCTGTTTGAATATGCAGAGGAAGACAATCGCTGGGTGGCCAGGCACCATCCATTTACTTCACCGAAGCCGGATCATATACCGGTGATGATCAACAATAACCCGAAGATCGACAATGCTGCTGATTATTTAAAACACCCCTATGCCGGTATCAAGGCCAATGCGTATGATATGGTATTGAATGGTAATGAAATTGGCGGTGGTTCCATTCGTATATTCCAGCGGGAATTGCAGGAAAAAATGTTTGAAGCACTGGGTATGGACACAGCAGAGCAACTGCACAAGTTTGGATTTTTGCTGGGTGCATTTGAATATGGTGCGCCACCGCACGGAGGTTTGGCCTTTGGCTTCGACCGTTTGTGTGCCATCCTTGGTGGCAGCGAAAGCATCCGTGATTTTATTGCCTTTCCAAAAAACAACAGCGGCAGGGATGTGATGCTGGATGCACCTTCAACTATTGATGCCAAACAATTTGATGAGTTGCAGATAAAGCTGGATTTGAAATAATTTAAATAACATGTTGTTTGAACTATTTTCAAACCTGCCGGTTTAAATGGCAGGTTTTTATTTTAAAACAAGAAAGATGGCATCAAAAATATATACTAAAACCGGTGATGCCGGTAAAACAAGCCTGATCGGCGGCACCAAAGTTTCCAAAAGCCACTTGCGCATTGAAACCTATGGCACCACAGATGAGCTCAACTCTTACATCGGCCTTGTGAGCGATCTTGTGACGGATGATCACAGTAAAGTAATTTTGAAAGAGATCCAGGACCGGCTATTCACCATTGGTTCCTCACTCGCCTGCGATCCTCATAAAGAGCCATTGATGAAGATCCCTGACCTAAAAGAAGCAGATGTGGAATTACTGGAAAGGGAGATGGATAAAATGAACGAGTCATTACCAGCGATGAAGTTTTTTATTTTACCCGGCGGGCACCCGGCTGTGTCTACCACACATGTGGCCCGTTGTGTTTGCAGGAGGGCAGAGCGCCTCTGTGTAAACATGCAGGAGCATGAATTATTTGTTGACCCACTGGTGATAAAATACATCAACCGCCTGAGTGATTATCTTTTTGTTCTCTCAAGATATATTGGTCTTCTATTAAAAGTGGAGGAAGTGGCGTGGAGACCGAGGATTTAATGATTTGATAATTTGATGATGTGGTGATTTGATGATGTGGCGATTTGATGATTTGAGATAATAGTGATTTGATAATTATAATGTTGTGACAGAAGTAATTATCAAATCATCAAATTTTCAAATCAGTTAATTATTTTCCCATCTTTCATTTGCAGCACCCGGTCGCTCATTTGCGCCAGTTCATCATTGTGGGTTACAATTAAAAAGGTTTGGTTGAATTTATTGCGCAGGTCAATAAACAGTTGATGAAGCTCTTTTGCCCTGGCACTGTCTAAGTTGCCGGTTGGCTCATCTGCCATAATAATGGAGGGTTTGTTGATCAACGCCCTGGCTACTGCCACTCTTTGCTGCTCACCCCCGCTCAGTTGCCCTGGTTTATTATCGAGCCTGTCACCCAATCCCAGTGTTTTTAATAGACTAATGGCTTCCTCAGTCACTTCTTTCTTCTTTCGGCCTGCCACCCATCCGGGTATGCACACATTTTCCACGGCCGAAAATTCGGGCAGTAAATGATGAAACTGGAAAACAAAGCCAATATGTTTATTCCTGAAGGCAGCCAGTTTATTTCCTTTTAGCTTTTCCACCTGTTCGCCAGCCAGCAGAATGGTTCCACTGTCTGCGTTATCCAGCGTTCCCACTATATGCAATAAAGTGCTTTTACCTGCTCCGGATGAGCCTACAATGCTCACGATCTCTCCTTTACTGATGTCAATATCCACAGATCTGAGTACCGGCAATGTGCCATAATTTTTCGTAATATTTCTTGCCGACAGCATGCAGTAAAATAATTGATAATTTGTAACGTTAACTTAATATAACGGCAATATATGGATTCCTGAATTATAATAAAGTGCACTGTTAAAAAACAGATTTGGTAGATTGAACCAAAAATCTACATTTGCACAAAATTAAAAACCTACCTACCGATGTTCTGGACATTAGAATTAGCTTCCCATTTGGAAGACGCCCCTTGGCCGGCAACAAAAGACGAACTGATTGACTATTCGATCCGTAGCGGAGCGCCCATTGAGGTGATTGAAAACCTGCAGGAACTGGAAGATGAAGGAGGGGAAGTTTACGAAAGCCTCGAAGACATCTGGCCAGATTATCCCAGCCAGGAAGATTTCTTCTTTAATGAAGACGAATATTAGATCGTTTCTGCCTTTGCCGCAGCGCAAATAATAACAAAGCCACCCGTTAGGTGGCTTTTTTTAACACTCTATCTAACTGAATGCTTTACCCGAATTATTATCAGCGTGCAGCAGGCAGCTTTCTTTTATCAGGCTTATTCTTCTTTTACTGATAGTGAAAATCTCATTATTGAAATTACTGGTAATTGTTTTCTCTTTCAGATTTACAAGACCTATATAGTTGATATTGATCAATACTGAATGATTGATTCGGATAAAGAGACCTTGTGTAACCTCCGTTTCAAACCATTTAAGAACTTTGGCTATTACCAGCGTGCTGCTGTCTGCAAAATATATCTTGCAGTAATTGCTGTTGCTGATCACTTTGATGATCTCTTTCTCGTTGCAGCTGCGGCTGCCCTGGCCTGTTTTAAAAACAAATTCTTTCATATGCGGTTAGTTGATTGTACGAGTGAATAAACAGGAAATTTTACCAGTTAAAAACTGATGGCACCTAAAAGCTGTTCTGCTTTTTGCATCATTGCATTTATCATTGCATCATCTGCATTTTTGGATTCAGTTGATTGGATAGAAAATGCCAGTACCAGGCTGGGGTTTACCGGGTGTTTAAATAAATACACAATGCTGTATCCTGTAACGGTTCTTGCCGGTACGGAGGTTTGCCCGGTTACTTTACCAAACAGCGATTTTTTAGCTGCCGGGCAGGTGCCTTCTTTCAGCATATACCCGAATTTTAATCCATCGAGCACGCCCGTTTTTATACTTTGCCAAACTGGCCTTGTGGCGTTTGATTTATTAATTTCTTCATCAAAATTATCGGCGCAAATATTTTTATTAAAGCCCATAAAAACTTCCCAGCCGGTTGAAGGGTAAACCTTGTTATCCCAGTATTTTTCATTTAGTTTATCATAACAATAATTGCTGCAGCCCCTGATGTATTTTTCAAAACCATTTTTGATTCCTTCATACATAGTGCCCTGGTTATAACTGCCAGAAACTTCGCACAATGCCAGTATCATTTTAAATTTATCAAATTCAAAACGAACAGTTTTAGGTTTACTATTGTCAATATTCCTGAAATCCCTTCCCCAGTAAACGAGGTAATAATTGTCGGCAGCAGTTTTGTACCCGCTGCCTTCCATTTTGGCTAACGAAAGTTTGGCATTTAGAACAGGAATGATAACCTGGCCGCTGTTGTTCACCATGTCTATGTAAAAAACAAATGGTTCCGTTACATCAACGGCTTCTGCCCAGCTTACTACTTCTCCATTGTCAGCTCTTTTGAGCACTTCCATAAATTCCACACTCACCTGCACTTTTACAACAGCCTTGGGGTTTAGGGACAGTTCCTGCAGCCGGGTCGCAAAATTTGTTCTGTCAACCCCATAGTTTGCAAACACAGGGGAAGCAGGCTCAGGAAAAACCGGGTATTCCTTTGCAACTTTTGCATATAAGAACATGGATACAGGAGTGCTGCCCATTTTAGAGTATCCAAACCTTCCCTTTTTTTCATTTTTTTCATCATACAACCGGATCATTATTTCTGCATTACCGTCTGTGCCATTTGGTAGTTTTTCGATATTGGCAAAACTTACTGATAATGATTGCAGATCACTGTATTTTATTTTGCTGTTAGCAGTTATCTTTTGACCATTGACGGTAACCTTTATTTGTGCAAAACTTACAGCAGCTGTAAAAACTACTGATAAAAATATGAGGAACTTTTTCATTTTTCTTTTTTTCAAATTGTTGTATTGTAAATAGATGATGATGCCGTATTAATCCTGCTTTATTTTTAAGGCGTTCAATCAGACGCTTGTTGATTCAATAAAAATTATTGCCCGGTAATGGTCAGCGTTACACCCGTTGCTGTATTGGTACTGGTGCCCGGTGCCAGTGATAAACTTTTAACACTGGTAGTCGCATTTATTGTAGGGTATCTTGGCCGCCCTGCAGGTATGATTACCGCGGATGTAGAAACAGGAACAACATTACTGCTCCAGTTAGCAGGGTTTTCCCACACGATACTTACATTACCTGTCCAGTTATAGGTAACTGC
>JAKQJG010000237.1 GCA_029561305.1 Bacteroidota bacterium
TTAGGGCAATTGATGTAATTTTTCACAAGGGAAAAACAGGCGAAACCTACAATATTGGCGGTCATAATGAATGGACAAACATAGCCCTTGTAAAAGAACTTTGCCGGCAAATGGATGAAAAACTGGGCAGGGAAAAAGGAAGCTCCGAAAAGCTGATCACCTATGTAAAAGACCGGGCTGGTCATGACCTGCGCTATGCCATTGATGCCACTAAACTGAAAGATGAATTAGGATGGCTGCCTTCTTTGCAATTTGAAGAAGGGATTTCAAAAACAATTGACTGGTACCTCAATAACAAACAATGGCTGGATGACGTAACCAGCGGAAACTACCAGCATTATTACGATTCACAATATCATAAGCGTTGAGAGGCTTAGTGTTTAGAAGTTTAGTTACAGAGACAGTTATTCAATGCAGTATTTTTAACCTTTAAATCGAAATAAAATGAAAATTTATTCTTTTGAAAACCTTGAATGCTGGCAACAGGCAAGAAAACTCGCAGTCTGGACATATCTAAACACGAAAAATTTTCCGCCTGAAGAAAAATTCGGTTTAGTTTCACAAATGAGAAGGGCAGCTATATCTGTAGCATCAAATATTGCTGAAGGAACATCAAGGATCTCAAAAAAAGATCAATCTCATTTCAGCACTATTGCCTACAGCAGCACAATAGAACTATTGAATGATTTTATAATATCAAACGATCTGATGTTTTTATCGGATCATCAGTATAAAGAAGGCAGAGAGCTAGTTGAAAAGCAAACACTCTTAATTGCTGGTTTGCGAAAAACACAGCAGGCAAAAAATAAGAGAACCTAAACTTCTAAATAACTAAACTTTCTAAACCACCATATGAAAGGAATAATATTAGCAGGCGGCAGCGGCACTCGTCTTTATCCCATCACTATGGGCATAAGCAAACAGTTGATGCCAATTTATGATAAGCCGATGATCTATTATCCGCTAAGCACACTGATGCTTGCAGGAATAAATGAGATATTGATCATCACCACTCCGGAAGACCAAACCCAGTTTCAAAGGTTATTGGGTGATGGCTCCCAATGGGGCTGCAGAATTGAGTACGCCAAACAAGAGGTGCCCAACGGCCTTGCCCAGGCTTTTGTGATTGGGGAAAAATTTATCGGCAACGACAGTGTGGCGCTGGTGCTGGGTGATAATATTTTTTATGGTACCGGGTTCAGCAAATTGCTGCAATCATCTGCCAACCCCGAAGGCGCTGTAATATTTGCTTACCCTGTAAGCGACCCTGAGCGCTATGGCGTGGTGGAATTTGATGCTGCCTTCAATGCCCTCAGCATTGAAGAAAAGCCAAACCAGCCGAAAAGCAACTATGCGGTACCGGGTTTGTACTTTTATGACAACGAAGTAGTTACGATTGCTAAAAATATTGCCCCCAGCCCACGGGGTGAATATGAAATAACTGATGTAAATAAACACTACCTGCAAAATAAAAAGCTCAAAGTGGGCGTTTTAAACAGAGGATTTGCCTGGTTAGACACCGGAACCTTTGAAAGTTTGAGCGACGCTACAGAATATGTGAGGGTAATTGAGCAGCGGCAGGGCCTTAAAATAGGCTGCCCTGAAGAAATTGCCTGGCGCATGGGCTACATTACAAAAGAGCAATTACTAAACGAAGCAGAAAAACTTAAAAAAAGTGGTTACGGTGAATACCTCAGGAGAATCGCTAAGTAAAACAAAAGCGTTATCCAATATCGTAACTACTGATGGAAATTCAGTTTATCAATCCATTTACTAAAAACCTGCTTTCGCTGGCTACAGACGGGCTGCTGGAAAATTGCGCCCTTATCTTCCCCAAAAAAAATGGCGCATACAGGATTGTAAACGATGACAACTACACGGAAAATTTTGGCTACCAATGGAACAAATTTGCCGGTACCCAGGTTGACAAAGCAAGTAAACTTCAAATAAGCAAGACAAGGTTTTTTGCAGAAACCAACTGGGATAAGGAAGATCTTGCAGGAAAGAATATCCTGGAAGTGGGTTCCGGCGCAGGACGTTTCACCCAAATTTTACTAGATCATACCAACGCCAATGTATATAGTGTGGATTACAGCAATGCTGTAGAAGCCAACTTTCAAAACAACGGTCCGCACGAAAGATTAAACCTCTTCCAGGCAAGCATATACGAAATGCCTTTTGCAAAAGCACAGTTTGATAAAGTGCTTTGTTTGGGCGTATTACAGCATACCCCGGATTTTGAACAGTCTGTAAAGGCCTTGACCGATATGGTAAAACCTGGCGGTGAATTGGTGGTGGATTTTTACGGCATCAACGGTGCATGGACAAAAGTGCATGCAAAATATATGTACAGACCGTTCACCAAAAGAATGAGCCACGAAAACCTCTATCAGCTCATCGAAAAAAATATTGACTGGATGATCAGCACCAGTATATTCTTTTCAAAGACAGGGCTGGGTCCTTTATTGAACCGCTTTATACCCGTATGTGATATTGAAGGCACTTTGCCAACCAACTTGCCGTATGACCAACTGAGAGAACTGTGTGTGCTTGATACATTCGACATGTTCTCGCCTGAATATGATAATCCGCAAAAGATCAGCACGGTAAAACGCTGGTTTGAAAAATATGGAATGACCAATGTGTGGGGCGGCAAAATACCATACGACAACTGTGTGGCTTCTGTAGTAAAAGGAATTAAAAAACAGTAATGGCAGCTTTACAAGGCATATTAAAATTTGGTAAGAGCGCAGAAATGCGTTCCGTGGCTGTTTATACCATTTCTAACTTTGCCAGTAAAGGCATTTCGTTTTTACTGCTGTTTTATTTTGCGCATGAATTAACAGAAACAGATTTTGGCTTACTGAACCTGTTCAGCAATGGCATTTTATTTTTAATGCCCTTTGTTTCCATGGGTGTACTGCAAAGTGTAAACACCGAATACTTCAAGAAAGATAAAAAAGAATTCAGTCATTTTTTCAGCACCACACTCGTGATGCCGATGATATTGACATTATTTGCCATGGGCGTATTTTTTATGTTCAGGCAGCAGTTGCAGCAACGATACTCTTTCCCTGCCATATTTGTGGTTATGATACCGTTGATAACGCTGTTTAATTTTTTGAATGAGCACCTGATCAACATGGTACGCAACAGCGGTGATCCTGTGAAGTACCTTTTCATAAATATTGGAAGGCTGCTGGCTGAGATAACGCTGGCCGTATTTTTTGTAGGGGCGATGGAACTTGGCTGGATGGGAAGGGTAACAGGTATATTTATTTCCTACTTTATGATTGCCCTGTATGCTTTTTTCTACTTTAAGGAGCAGGGGTTTTTTATCAACAGTTTTAAGAGAAAATATTTGTATGATGAATTGTTGTTCAGCATACCCATTATTGTAATGCAGGTGGGTGTTTTCTGTATGGGTTCATCTGCCGGCTACTTTATAGAATACTTTACCCATGACATGGCACAGGTTGGCATATTCAGTATTGCTGCCACGTTTGGTTCTGTCATCATTGTGCTATGCACCGCCATGCTGCAATACAGCTATCCAAAAGTGTACAGCCTGCTGGCTGAAAAGAATATTGATTATGCGGCCATCCGGTGGCATCTCCTTTTTTATGCAGGCATCATGCTGCTGGGTACAGGTATTGTAATTATTGCCACACCGCTTGCATATAAAATGCTGTTGAAAGAATCCTATCATGCAGGACTCTCTTACTATTTCTTTATCTGCATTGGTTATTTTTTCTGGAGCATCAGCTATTTCCTGTATGCCTTTATGCTGTACCGCAAAGAAAAAAGAAAATTGCTGATGGCCTCTTCTTTGTCTGTTTTGATATCTGTACTGTCACACTCACTTTTAGTAAAGCAATGGGGCCCTTATGGCGCAGCAGTATCCATGTGTGTAGTTTACCTTGTTGTTTTACTTATCACTATATTTTTTGTAAGAAAACCATTAAGCCAATTATTTTCCAATAACCTGTACAAAACTGAATCATGATCATCAACACAAAACCGATTTATTCGCTGTTAGAAGCCATTACATTTGGGCAGGGCCTGCACAAGACCATTAACGGTGTAAGTGTTAAACTGCCAGCGAAGTATATACGCTATTTCCCCTCCAATTACGAAAAGGAAAACTTTGCCTTTTTAAAATCTTCTTGTGGTGAAGGCGCAACAATACTTGATATTGGCGCTCATATTGGTTTGTTCTCTACAGTGGCAGCCAAAATTGCCGGCGAATATGGAAAAATATTTGCGTTTGAACCAGCGCCGGCCACTATACCGGTTTTGCATCAAACTATAAAGATCAATGAAATGGGTAATTTGATAACACCCATAAACCAGGCCATGGGCAAAGAGGTTGGCAATATGAAATTTTTTGTTTCTGATGATGAAGCAGACAACAGTAACAGCATGGTCTCGTATAAAGAAGACCGCAAACTGAATGCTGTGGAAGTGGATGTGAACACCATCGACAATTTTGTAACAACAAAAAAACTGAGCAAGATCAACTTTATAAAAATTGATGTGGAAGGTGCAGAGTATGACACTTTGCTTGGCGGAAGGCAGGTATTTTTAAAATACAAACCTCATGTAATTGTAGCTATTCATCCTGAGCCCATCGAAAAGAAAGGCGACAGGCTGGAAGATATTTTTGATTTGATTGAAGAACTGCGCTATGATATTATTTGCAACGGCAAGCTGATCACCAAGGAACAATTCTGCAGCAACAGGGAATTGATTGACCTGCACCTTTTGCCAAGATAAAAAGCAAAACATGAAAAAGACGATCCTTCATATTATAGATAACCTTGGCCGTGGGGGTGCAGAAACAATGCTGGTTACCGTGGTAAAACAATTGCCCGAGTATCACAACATCATTGTAACATTAAAACCAGAGAACGATTTTGGCAATGAGCTGGAATATGACGGGTTGTTTTGCCTCAATATGACCTCTCCCCTGCAGGCGCCGTTGGCCGCAGTAAAACTAAGAAGGATCATCAAAGAAAATAATGTAAGTGTGGTACACAGCCATTTATTCTGGAGTACGGTGGTGGCAAGGATGGGTGTGCCCAAAAATATTCCTTTGATCACTACTATACATGCTTTTGTTACCTCGTCTATCGAATACAGGCCCTTTCACATGCGGCTGATAGAAAAACTTACTTACAGGATCAGGAAGAGTACAATTGTGGCCGTTGCAAAAGGAGCTTTAGAAGAATACTTCAGTTTTATCAATGTAAAACCACACAACGCCTGCCACCTGTATACTTTTGTGGATACGAATATATTTAAAGGAGGACCTGAAAAAAAACGGTCCGATATATTCCGTGTGGTAACGGTAGGAAATTTGAAAGAACAAAAGAACCACCGCTTTTTAATAGAAGCCTTCAAAGAACTGAAACAGGAAAATATTCAACTGGATATTTATGGCAAAGGTCCGTTACAGCAAGAGTTACAGCAATCAATAGACGACAACTCTTTAAAAGTTACACTAAAAGGCCAGGTGACCAATATACAGGAGCAAATAGGCAAGTATGATCTTTTTATCATGTCCTCCCTGTACGAAGGTTTTGCATTGAGTGTGCTGGAAGCAATGGCGCTCGGCATACCAACCTTACTTACAGATATCCCTTCTTTTAAAGAGCAATGTGACGATACGGCGGCTTACTACAAACTCAACAGCGTAAACGATTTTAACATGCAGCTGCTTTCTCTAAAAAATAACCAGCAGCAACTGACTTTTCTTGGCCGCAACAGCCGTAAAAGGGCGCTGGATAATTTTACCCTTCAAAAACATATGGCTGGTTTGAAAGCTATATACAGCAATGCGCTGGCTGAACTGCAGCCTGCTGTGAAACTGAGCTTTGCGAAATAATTAAATCCTATTTTCGTTTTGTTACAAACCCCCGGTACATGTGCGGCATCGCAGGCTATATTTCATTAAATAACAGGTTTACACAAGAGCAATTAAAAGATGCTGCTGCAGTAATGCAGCACCGTGGGCCTGATGCAGATGGGTTTTATTTTTCAGCTGACAATAAAGTTGGCTTTGCCCACAGGCGGCTTTCCATCTTAGACCTTTCCAATGCTGCCAACCAGCCAATGATCTCTGCTGATGGCAGGTATTGTATTGTTTTTAATGGCGAGGTGTACAACTTCAACGAATTAAAACAACAATTAAAAGATAAAGGCACTTCATTAAAAACCACCTCCGATACAGAAGTGATACTTGAATTGTTTGCACAGCAGGGTCCTTCCTGTTTTGCAACCATGAATGGAATGTTTGCTTTCGCTATTCACGACCAATGGGAAAACAAGTTAACCATTTGCCGGGATCATGTTGGCATCAAGCCTTTTTTTTACTATGCTGATGACCATGCGTTTGTTTTTGCATCAGAGCTGAAAGTGATCAATAAAATGATAGCTGGCCAGTTATCAGTATGTGCTGAGGCGGTTCCTTATTTTTTACATCTTGGTTTTATTCCCGAGCCACTTACTATCTATAACAACACATATAAATTTCCTGCTGCGCACTATGCAGAAATTAATCTGAATGGAAGTTCTATCGCTGGCATTTCACCTATATCATTCTGGAGCTTACAAGACAATATTCAAACAAATGTGCTGAGCAATGAAACAACTGCTAAAAAACAACTCAACGATCTGCTCTATGATTCAGTAGAAAAACAACTGATTAGTGATGTGCCAATAGGAACCTTTTTAAGTGGCGGTATCGACAGCAGCCTGGTTACAGCCATTGCATCCAAAGTAAACGGAAGTGATAAAATAAAAACCTTCAGTATAGCCATTGATGATGGCAAGTATAATGAATCAAAATTTGCAAAGCAGGTTGCTGCTCATTTACGTACAGACCATCATGAATTTGCAGTAAAGGAAAAAGAAGTGATGGAACTGGTGGATAAATTAATTCCTGCTTATGATGAGCCCTTTGCTGATTCATCCGCCTTTCCAACCATGATGGTAAGCCGGCTTGCAAGAAAGCACGTGACCGTTGCACTTAGCGGTGATGGAGGTGATGAGTTATTTCATGGATACGGCATGTACCAGTGGGCAAAACGTTTAGCCGGCCCATTAACAACACTTGCAAAAGCACCTGTATATGCTGCTTCAAAACTGATGGGCAACAAATACCAGCGTGCTGGCAATTTATATGATTATGCAAACAGCCAGCATATCATTACACATGTTTTTTCGCAGGAGCAGTACTACTTCAAAGAAAATGAGCTGGCTTCGCTATTGGCAGACCCCAACTTCAACTTTAACAGTATCAATCAACTGCCTGCGTTTGCAAGAAGATTATCAG
This sequence comes from Bacteroidota bacterium, assembly GCA_029561305.1. Lineage (GTDB taxonomy): Bacteria > Bacteroidota > Bacteroidia > Chitinophagales > Chitinophagaceae > Ferruginibacter. The sequence goes on from JAKQJG010000237.1 coordinate 7,337, forward strand.
CGGCGGAAAAGCAATCCTTCTGGGATTTTACTCATTATTTAAAAGATGACCTGCTGGTAAAAGTGGACAGGGCCAGCATGCAATACAGTTTAGAGACCAGGGTGCCATTGCTTGATTACAGGCTGGTAGCTTTTGCTTACAATCTTTCACCGGAACTGAAAATAAAAGACGGTACCATGAAATACTTACTAAAAGAAGTATTATACGATCATGTACCAAAAGAAATATTTGACCGGCCCAAGTGGGGCTTTTCCATTCCGCTGGGCAAGTGGCTGCTAACCGATCTTAAATATTTGCTTGACACCTATACCTCAAAAGCTGTTATTGAAAAATACAACCTTGTGAATTATGTTGCGGTGAAGAAACTCAAAGATCAATATCAAAATGGCAAAGAATATTTATACAACAGGCTTTGGCTTATCATTGTGCTGCATTGGTGGCTGGAATCACAATCTGATATGTCCGGTCTTCCTGGAAAGTAACAACGCAAACTACTATGGTTAAGGTCGCCGCAACGACCAGGCCTGGCAAGCATGAAAAAAATCCTTTTTATATCGTATGATGGCATGACTGACCCCCTGGGACAGAGCCAGGTGATTCCCTATTTACAGGGGCTCAGTAAAAAAGGATATCAATTTTACCTCCTCAGTTGTGAAAAGCCAGAAGCATTTGAAAAAAACAAAGCAGCTGTTAAGAAAATGCTGGATGGCTATTCAATAGAATGGTATCCTGTACCGTATACAAAAAAGCCACCAGTACTGTCAACGCTTAAAGACATCCTGCACCTGCGGAATAAAGCAATACAAATTCATCAGCAATATTCTATTGACATGGTGCATACAAGGCCGGGCATACCAGCCCTGGTCGGTTTGATGATGAAGAAAAAATTAGGTGTAAAATTCCTCCATGATGTAAGAGAGTTCTATGCAGACAGCCGGGTAGAGGGAGATATATGGAATATAAAAAATCCACTGTTTAAGATCATCTACCAATATTTTAAAAGGAAAGAAAAAGAACAAATCGCACAATGTGATGGCATCGTATGCCTTACGCATGCTGCAGAAAAAATAATACAAGCACTTCCTGAATACAAAAAAGAAACAGCACTAAAAGTGATTCCCTGCAGCGCTGACCTGGATTTGTTTGATCCGGCAGCTGTTAATTTGATACAGCAGCAGCAAATAAAAAAAGAACTGGGTATACAGCAAAATGATTTTATCATCAGTTACCTCGGTTCTATTGGTGGCTGGTATATGACCAATGAAATGATGCGTTTCTGCAAATTATTATCAAATAAAAAACCAGGAGCAAAATTTTTATTTATCTCTCCGCACCTGCATGATGTGATTGCTGCAGAGGCGGCCAAACATGGCTTACCAGCCAGTAAGATCATTGTGAAACATGCTTCAAGAAAAGAAGTGCCTTTACTCCTGTCAATTAGTAATTATTCTTTATTTTTTATAAAACCCTGTTACTCCAAACTATCTTCCTCTCCTACCAAACACGGAGAAATTATGGCAATGGGTATCCCGGTAATTACAAATAGCGGTGTAGGAGATGTAAAAGAGATCGTAGAAAAATACCGCTCGGGTTTTGTGGTAGATGAATTTAGCGATGAAGCATTCAATAAAGTAATTGACAAAATGGGTGCTGAAAATTCATTTGATACGCCTTTTATAAGAGCCGGGGCAAAAGAAACCTATTCTTTAACAACAGCAATTGAGCTATATAACCAACTATACCAACAAATACCGTTATAAAAAGGGTTTGCAGATTTTCATCTGCAAACCCTTTTTATATTGTTCTCAATAATTTTATTTCAACATTTTCTCAAGGGTTTTATCCAGTTCTGCTTCTCTCAAACTCACAGCTATGATTTTTCCCTGCGGATCCACCAGCACATTATAAGGAATACCTCCAAACTGGTACAGCTTCTGTGCTTCACTGTCCCATTGTTTCAAATCACTGATATGTTTCCAGTTAAGTCCGTCCTGTTGTATCGCCTCAAGCCAGGCTTCTTTTTTCTTATCCAATGACACACCCAGTACGGTGAAATTTTTACTGCTGTATTTATTGTAAGCATTCACCACGTTGGGATTTTCTTTACGGCAGGGTAAACACCAGCTTGCCCAAAAATCAACCAGCACATACTTACCCCGCAGGCTGCTCAATGAAAACATTTTGCCTTCCGTATCAGGCATCGTTATTTCCGGTGCCATATCGCCTGGCTGTGGAATGGCAACCGGAGGCGGCGGTGGCTGGTTAGCCTGTTCCCGCTGCTGGTTTACCATGTTCAGCACAGCAGCTGTTTCGTTACTAGCTGGGAAACGTTTGGCAAGTGCTGTTAAGGCTTTTTGCAGCCTTTCACTTGGCGGCCTGCTTACATAACCCAAAGCAAACAATGCCAAAGAAGGACTGGTGCAGGTATCAGCATAAGTGTATACATAATTGCGGAAAGCAGCTTCTTTTTCACCATAAGCCTTTGCAGGATCATTAGCCGAAACAGCAGTATCTGCATTGCCACCAGCAGTTTTTAACTGGTCAACCAAAACCTGGAGCTCCTCTCCTTTTTTATTTGTTTCGGTGATAAAATTATACATCGAAGCATTGGCGGGCGTGCTTATCCGCAGCGTTTTAGGTGACAAATTATTAACGTCAGTTGTTACGGCCAGTTCTTTTTTATCATTGATGACTAAAAACAGCACTTTGTTTTTTTCAAACACTACCCTGTACAGTCCTTCTTGTGGTGCAATGGCTGACAATACAAACTTCCCGTTCTTTACATCAGCCGTATCCAGTACCTCTGGGTTTTTGTCGCTAAAATACATCTGCTCCAGGTACACCTGCTGATCAGGCAGATTTTTAACATCTCCATTTATTGAAAACCTGTTTGCATCTTCCTTACTACCGCAGCTGAAAAGAAAACCAGCCAGCATTACTACTCCGATAATTTTTCGCATCATTATTTTTTTGTTGTATGGTTATTTGACGGAAATATTGCTATTATTTTCCCGGGCCACCCATGCTTACAATATCCCTGTCAAAAAGATACAAACCACTCTTATCATCGCCAATCAATTCGAGTTTATCATTGCACTCCCTTGCCAGGCTTTCTTCTTCCATTTGTTCCATCACATACCATTGTAAAAAATTATGCGTGGCATAGTCTTTTTCTTTCAGCGCACTATCAACAAGGTCATTGATACTGCTGCTTACAGCCAGCTCATGGTTCAACAATTCTTCAAAAGCACTTTTTAAAGAAACAAAAGTGAGCACAGGCTGTGCAAGTGCAGGAACTACCGCAAAGCCACCCCGGTCGTTGATATAATGTATCAGCTTCAGCATGTGCATGCGCTCTTCATCACTGTGCTTAAAAAAGAACTGCGTTACTCCTTTCAAACCTGGTTGAATATCTGCCCAGCTTGCCATCGCCAGGTAAGCTTGTGAACTTTGTGCTTCCATCAGCACCTGTTTATTTAATGCATCCTGCATTGATTTAGATAACATGGATATATGTTTTAATCGTTAATAAATAATTATCCCAGTTTTTCAGCCAGCAATTTGTTTACGGCCTGCATATCTGCCTTCCCTTTGCTTACTTTTTTTACCTCTCCGGCAAACATCCCCATCAAACCCTTTTTGCCTTTTTTATATTCTGCAACTTTATCCGGCATGTTTTTTATCACTTCATCTACCCATGCAGCTATAGAACCAGAATCATTTTCCTGCAGCAGGTTTAGTTCGGTTGCCACTTGCAGTGCTGCTTTTTCTGGATGTTGTAAAAGGCTGTTAAACACTTTAGTTGAAGCAATACTGAAACTGGTTTGTCCATCATCTACCAGTTTTACCAGTTCCGCAATTTTAGGCGGATGTAATGATAACCCGTTTATCTCAATATTGTTTTCATTAAGATAAGATTTTACCGGGCCCATCAGCCAGTTTACCGCCGCTTTATAATTCGTTGTATGTTTTATTACTGCTTCAAAATATTCTACCATGGCTTTATCACTACAGATAAACTGTGCATCATAAGCAGGCAGATTAAAAACGTCCTGGTATTTGTTTTCCAGTTCTTCCGGCAAAGCAGGCAATGATTGTTTTATCTCATTCAAATATGCATCCGTAATATTAAAAGGCGTTAGATCCGGATCTGCAAAATAACGGTAGTCGTCTGCCTCTTCTTTGCTACGGAGGGAAAAAGTGCTGTTATTGCCGGCATCGTAACTCCGGGTTTCCTGTATTATTTTTTCACCCGCTTCGGTAATTTTTATCAGCCTCTCCACTTCCACATCAATGGCCCGTTTTACATTGCGGATACTATTTAAATTCTTTACTTCTACCCTCGTGCCTAATTTTTGTTCTCCTTGTAAGCGAATTGAAATATTGGCATCGCATCGCATGCTGCCTTCCTCCATATTGCCATCGCAAATCCCGATCCAGCGCACTAATTTTCTCAATACCGTTATATATGCAAAAGCCTCATCGCTGCTGTGCAGGTCTGGTTCACTTACTATTTCAAGTAAAGGAACACCCGCCCTGTTCAGGTCAACAGCCGTAAAATCTGCATCCACATCATGTAAACTTTTACCGGCGTCTTCTTCAATATGAATCCTGTTCAGCCGTATATTTCTTTCTGTTCCATCAACTTTTATTGGAACAAAGCCGCCTTTACAAATAGGTGTTGTATGCTGGCTGATCTGGTAGCCTTTGGGCAGATCGGGATAGAAATAATTTTTACGGGCAAAATAATTTTGTTGTTCAACCTGGCAGTGAAGGGCAAGCCCGAGCTTAATGGCATATTCAATCGCCTTTTTATTCATTTTTGGTAAAGCACCGGGGTGGGCCAGCGTGATTGGGCTCACATGTGTGTTAGGTTCTCCTCCAAAACTGGCGCTATCACCACAAAACAATTTACTTTTAGTAAGCAATTGGGCATGCACTTCCAGGCCAATTACCACTTGATATTTGTTATTTTCCATTGAGGCGTAAAGGTAATTGATTTGAGATAAGGTTTGATTACCAACAAATTTGCAGAAAAGGGGTCAAAATTGGATTGCATTTTCAGTTTAAGTGCTTAAAATATACTAATTTGAGGCCGCTCCTCCATAGAAAACACCTCTGTCCATATCCTCGAATCAACTGATCTGTTAATTCATATCCGTACTTTATTAATACCTGCCGGTATTTAAATCGCCTGGCAATTAATTTTTTGTATGAAGAAAATTTACACCCATTACAAATCCTTATTCAGTATTGCTTTTATATTCTGTACCTGTTTAGTACAAGCGCAGGTAGCCACCACATACACCTTTTCGCAAGGTACCACTACCTATACACCGCTTGTGGCTACTTTTCCCTCCACCCCGGCCAATATTTTTGAAGTGGCATGGGACGATGATGCCTATACAGGCTATACATTACCATTTGATTTCTTTTACAACGGCACCTGGTATCCTGCCGGCACTGTTATAGGATTAGACACGGATGCCTGGATAGCATTTAATCCCGGCACCATGACAGGCCAGTTTGGTGGTGGCTCCTGGGTCTCTGTTACCCAATCTGATGGGGTTTATTTATATGGAACTGCCAATAATAACGGCTTTGCCGGTTTTAACGCCGACTTACACCGGCAGGCTTTTACAGACATTACAGGAAACATCACCAACGGCAGCAATATTGTAACGGGTATTAGTGGAGCTGAATTTAATAACCTACGCATAGGTACTAGAATAATTGCAACCAACATACCTGAAGGCACAGTTGTAATCTCCATTGAAGCAAGTGGCTTTACCATGAGTGCCAATGCCACTTCAACAGTTAGTGGTGCTACTATTACCCCGGCTGCCAGTATATTCGGTATGACGAGGGGTACTGCACCCAACAGGCAATTTGTAATACAATGGACCCAGGTAAAACGGTATTCAGGTGATGATAATGACAATTTCAGCATGCAGATGATATTGGAGGAAACTCCCCCACAGGCGTTAAAAGTTGTTTATGGCCCGGTGAGTACTAACAAAACTTCCAACCTCCTGTTCCAGGTAGGATTAAGAGGCAATACCGCTGCAGACTATAATGCCAGAACTTCTTCCAGCAACTGGGGAAGTACCACTGCCTCTACGGCCAATACCAATACCATATCATTAAGAAATACCAATGTTCCGGCCAACGGTTTGACTTTTATCTGGACTCCCATTTGTGCAACTATTGCAGCTCCCGGAGCTATTAGTGGAACAAGCCCTGTATGCCCAGGCACTACGCTGACTTACACCTTGCCTGCCGTAACAGGTGCCACATATTATACCTGGAGTTATAGTGGAACTGGTGCCACATTTTCAGCCTCCACAACCACGGCAAGCAACAGTATTTCTTTTTCACCTACAGCAACAGCGGGCACGCTTACCGTAACTCCTGCCAATGCTTGCGGTTCAGGTACTCCGGTTACCAGGGCAATCACAATCACTGCTATTACACCGGCAACAATTTCTTACCCTTCTGGCGCCAGTTATTGCAGCAGTAATGCCCCGGTAAACGTGACCCAAACAGGGCCAGCAGGTGGAAACTACACCGTTTCTCCTGCAACCGGACTTACAATAAATGGCTCTACCGGGCAAATAACTCCAGCTACAAGTTCAGAAGGTACCTATATTGTTTCATACAACTATACCAGCAGTGGTTGCGCTTCTTTGATAGCAACTACTTCAGTTACTATCAAGCCAGTGGTGACAATAAATGCCGGTGCCACACCTGCATCCGTTTGCGGGTCCGGCAATGCACAATTAAATGCGGCAGCAAACGGGGGAACGAATTATACGGTAACTTCAATTGCCCATAACTTATTAACCCCATCAGGTTCTCCAACTGTTATCTGGAATACTACAACGGATGATGCGGTGTCTTCTGCCATTGTATTGCCATTTACCTTTAGTTATTACGGTCAAAACATTACCCAGTTTACTGTAAGTACCAATGGCTTTATTGAAATGGGAGGCGCTTCGCTTATTTCTGGCATTACTGCACAAGCACTCCCCAATACCTCTACACCAAACAATGTAATTGCGCTTTCGTGGAGAGACCTCAAAGTAGATATTACCGCAAATCCTTCTGCCTATATAAGGTACTTTATAAATGGCACTGCCCCTAACAGGGTGATGGTGGTTGAATACAATGCCGTAAGTTATTATTACAGTGCTGCGAGTATTGGAAATGTAACGGGGCAAATAAGACTGTATGAATCAGACGGCCACATAGAAGTTCATGTTGCTACAAATGATGCAGGCAACAACCTGAGCAAAACACTGGGTATTGAAAACAGCACGGGTACGGTAGGATTAACACCTGCTGGCCACAATAATGTATCCTGGAATGCATCCACTCCAGAAGGGTGGCACTTTGGGTTAGGTAATTATACTTATAGCTGGAGCCCTGCCACATTCTTAAGTAATACAGCCATTTCAAATCCAATAGCAGTAGCTCTGAATACAACTACTAATTATACAGTGCTGGTAACTAACACTGTTACTGGTTGCAGTAATACAGCTTCCGTAAATGTTACATACGCTAATACTCAAATACTCAGCAGTAACAGTGCCGCAAGATGCGGACCAGGAAGCGTAGCGCTAACAGCAACAGCCAATACCGGTAATACTATTAATTGGTACAATGCTTCCAGTGGCGGCAGTGTAGTAGCTACAGGCGGCACATTTAACACCCCTTCGCTAACAACCACCACTACCTATTATGTATCGGCTGAAGCTATTGGATCAGGCGCCACTGCCATCGTTGGAAGCGGAGCCACCACACCCACTTCGTATGAAGGTGTATTTGAACACTTATTTGGCGGTACCCAAACGCAATTTTTAGTAAGGGCAACTGAATTAACAGCATCAGGCCTTGCGCCGGGCAATATAACCCAACTTGGCATCCGTTTTTCTTCGGTGAGTTTACAAGCTTATAGTGGGTTTGCCATCGGTATGATGCATACTGGTAATGCAAATATGAGTGCTGGATTAAACACGGGAGCATTCACCACAGTATACACTGCAGCAAGTGTAACACCGGCCACCGGCATCAATTCGTTTATGTTATCAACCCCCTTTAACTGGGATGGTGTTAACAACGTGATCATTAAAATCTGCTGGAGCAATAATAACATTGGAGGCACTGACAATTACGCCCAGACAGATGCCACATCCTATGTGAGCTGCGCTTATTACAGGGCTGATTCGCAAACACCTGCGGCTATTTGCGGTGCAACCGCAGGGTCGGGCACATTGTCATCGAGGCCCCAATTTTATTTTACAGGCAATGGCATATCCTGCAGTTCTGCAAGAGCCGCGGTAACTGCCACCATTAACCTGCAACCATCAGCCATTACCATGAGTCCGGCATCCGTAAGCATGTGCAGCTCTGATGCCGCTGCTGCATTGAGCTTTACCGGCGGTTCGTATCCCTCGGGCACGGCCAATGCCTATACCCAGTTATTTGAAACCAATCCAACACCTGCAGCTGATTTTACAGGAGGAACGGCACTTACTGTTTCTTCCAGCAATACATACTTTGCCCAGGGTGCCAGGTCGGTGCGGCTGCAGCATTCCAATAATTTAACCACTGCCAGTACAACCAATTCTTATCAGCAAACAGCCAATGTAAATCTAAGTACATACAGCAGTGCAACACTCAGCTTTAAACACATTTGTGGTTTGGAGGGGTCATTTATTACTTACGATGCCGGCTATGTTCAATATTCAACTGATGGTGGAAATAACTGGACTACTTTTCCATCAGCTTCCTATACCGGCACCGGTACACTTATGACTACAGTAAACAGCACCAGTGTTACAGGTACTATATTTTCTACCCGCAGTTATACTGACTGGACAAGCCAGTTCACAGGAACCGGATCCACACCCACCAATGGGCTTTGGAAAACAGAAACCATTACCATTCCTGCTGCCGCACTTAACGCTAATTTCAGAATACGTTTTATGATCACGAGCGACGGATCAAATCAGTATTATGGCTGGCTGTTAGATGATATAAAAATAATTGTACCTGGAACGACGGCAGCTCCTGTAGTTTGGTCACCCACCACCGGATTATATACAAATGCCGGTGCAACGGTAACTTACACAGGTACTGCAGCCACAACGGTATACGCTAAACCAACTGCTACTGCCACTTATACAGCCACCGGTACAGCACCTGGCGGTTGCGCCTCCACTAATACGGTAGCCGTAACCGTTACACCTGCTTATGTATGGCAAGGAATAAATGCCAACTGGAGCAGTGCAGCCAACTGGTGTCCGGGCGTTCCAACAATCAGCAGCGATGTTACTATCAATACAGGCGTACCCTTTATGCCGGTATTATCGTCTGGCACCGGCACCGTGAGAAGTATAACCATGAATACTGGTGCAACACTTACAATAACAAACGCAACAATGCAAATTGCAGGCACCATTTCTACGGCTACAGCAGGGAGTATAGATGCTACAGCAGGAACTATAGAACTTTCCGGCTCCACCGCACAAGCAATTTCTGGCAGCAGCTTTACAAGCCGCTCCATCCGGAACTTAAAAGCAAGTAACAATGTAAATGTTTCCTCCACTGCCAACGATTCTTTAAAAATAACGGGTGTGCTTTCATTTGGTGGGA
>JAKQJG010000241.1 GCA_029561305.1 Bacteroidota bacterium
CTGAGGAATGAGATTGATCTTACCTATACTTTCATCAAAATCAGTTTTCAAAGCGGCATTAAAGGTTTTGTCTTTTGCTCTTAATCCATGATATGCTAGGCGTATATATTCGTCTGCCAGTTTATTAATGTCTGTTGATTCTTTTGCTGACGTGCTGCTCCGGCTATGTTGCAGCATTCCTTTTACTATGGCATCGGCTCTTTTGCCATGGTGGTTTATTTTTTCGAGATTTTGTTTTACATCATTCGCTATTTCTTTGGCATCGTCATAATTACCCTTGTTTAACTCCTCATTCATTTCCTCCAGCAGTTCATTGCTCACTTCGCTAAAATTGTTGACAAAATTCAACGGGTTCTGAATTTCATGCGCAATGCCTGCGGTAAGTTCTCCAAGACTGGCCATTTTCTCTGATTGTATCAATTGGGTTTGCGTAGCTTTCAGATTTTCCAGTGATGCAGACAATTCTGCGGTACGCTGGCTGATCTTTTCTTCCAGCTGTAAATTCTTCTGCACCAGCTGCCTGCTTTTGTACCGGGCATAGGCCCAGATGATGGTAGCACCGCCCGTTACATACAGCAGGTAGGCCCACCAGGTTTTCCACCAGGGAGGTAAAATGCTAAACTGGTAGGTTTCCACCTTGCTCCACAAACCATTAAATCCCTTGGTGCTTACCCTGAAAGTATAGTTGCCGGCAGTGAGGTTAAAATAGTTTCTCGAAGTACTTTTATCAGTTACATCACTCCAGGATGAATCTGCACCATCCAGCATGTACCGGTATAAAATCTTTTCCCGTCCTTTGATATCATTGTTGCCAAAAGAAAAATTAACAGAATTCTGGTCATAAGGCAGCGTTAACCCGATGGGTAGTTTAGAAACCGGCGTAATACTGTCCCAACGGATATCGTGTGTTACCAGGTAGCCAGAGTCTTTTGGTAAACTGTTTTTTAAGTAGAAGTTCTTTTTAGTTTCGTCCCATAAGGTATCCGTATTTTTTAGTTGGTTACTAAGCAAAGACCAACTGTTAAAAGAGAGCGGCTGGTCCATTATCTGGATGCCGGTGATGTTTATTTTTGGTAATAGTGTATCCTCCAAAGGTTCCTGCGTTACCACTGTTACTACCGGCGTCACACCCCACCAGCCTTTCCCGTTCTTTGTTACCATGCCGGTATTTTGATTGTAATCATTGTAAGGAAAACCTTCTCTTTTACCATAATTTATAAACCGCCAGGGCATTTTTTTATTTCCGGATTGTGAGGGTTTCTTTATTGAGATCAGTCCATCAGAAGAACCGGCATACACGGTGCCGTTATGTTCTGCCATATCATATATTTCCTGCGGTACAAGGCCTTCTTTACGGGTGAGATTGGTAATGGTAAAATTATTTGTATTGATAATGGATATGCCCTTTACCGTTCCTGCCCAGATTTCCCCGTTGCTGTGCTGTATCAATTTAAAAACAACATTATCACACAAACCGTCTTTTTCTCTCAGGTATTGTATGGTATTGTTTGCTGGATTCATTACTGTTATGCCACTGTCTGATCCTATCCAAAGATTTCCCTGCCGGTCTTTTATCATATCCCAATTGATATTGGATAATAAACCGCCTGTTTTGTCAATCTTTTTAAAATTTCTTTTGTAGAGATCAAATGTAATTACACCCATTTCATAACTGCTCATCCAGAACAGTCCACCGGTATCTGCAATACATTTAGAAATGCTGGAGGATAAATGCCTGCCTTCCGGGTAACTGGTCAGTGTGTTTTTTTCAGTATTGAGAATGGAAAGACCTGCAGCAGTATTGATCATAATATTTCCCACGCTGTCGGCCATTATTTTGTTGATCCTGTCTTCGGCTAATCCCTGTTTTTTCCCAAGCAGTTTCAGCTGGTTTTTTTGTGGGTCGTAGATGTTGATACCTTGTCTTGTAGATAGCCAGATGCTTCCTTTTTTATCTTCCATCATTCCCCATACATTGTTGTCCGTTAGTCCTTCTTTGGTACTCAGGTGTTCCGGCATGGGGCCTTTGGTATCTATGATCACAACTCCTTTGCCCAGTGTGCCCAGCCAGATATTTCCGTTCCTGTCTATAAGGCAGCTTCCTCTGCCGGCCTGGTTCAGCATCTTGATATCCAGCATTATGTTTTTGATAGCGGTACGTTCTTTATTCAGCACATAACAAGTGTCTCTCCTCATCATCCATATTTGCTGCTGGCTGTCTTCTGCCAGTTCTGTAGCCATGCCCTCAAAACCATTTTTTTCATTGATAGTACCCAATGTTTTATTTTTCAATGAAATTACCTGGATACCGCCACCAAACACGGCTATCCACATATCGCCCCTGCTGTCTTCCATAAACCTTAGTACCCAGTTATCAATCAGCCCTTGCGTTTTTGTTATTTTTTTGATTTGTTTCCTGGCAGGGTTCACAATGGCTGCATGATCAAAATAGCCCAGCCAGATATTTTTATATTGATCTTCTGCGATAGTAAGTATGGTATTATCATTTGACTCTTCTATTGTGTGGCGGATATTTTTTATCGTTTCATTGACAGGATCTATTACAAAAAGCCCGTTTTTATAACTGCTCGCCCATATTTTGCCTGCCTGGTCAATGATTATTCCAGTGAAGAATTTATTGGATTTGTAATGCTTTGCAATATTGGAGGTGATGTTGAGCATGTAGATGCCATCACCAAGCGTAGCGATCCAGATGTTACCTTCCTTATCCAATGTCATCTTACTAATAGCATAATCGCCACCGATTTCATTTTTGTTGAGAAATGAATAAATAAAAATATGATCACCATCATACATACAAAGTCCCTTTTCAGTAGCAAGCCAGGTATTGCCCAACTGGTCTGCCAGCGAAGCAGTAATATTTACACCTGGCAAACCTTCTTCAATACTAAACTGCATTACACCGGTGGTGGTATTCGGCATCAGTTTGGGAGCGCCTGCTTTTACCTTTACGGGTTTGGGCAAAATAAATTGTTGTAAACGGAAGGGTTGGGCCTGGGTTTCTTCCAGGTTCAATGCGCTGTCGGGCAGTTGATCCAGGTTAAACGGAACTTGCTGAACTGGTGCTTTCAGCAGTTTAAAATCATTCAGTGCAAATGGTTTTACAGGAAGTTTATCCAGGTCAATGGGAATGGTTTGTGGCGCTTTGATGCTGTCTGGATCAGTGGCAGTGAACTGGAAAGTTACTGGTTTGCTAAACGAAAATTTCTTTGCAACGGGTTCTGCAAAGCCAGTTTCATCTACAGGAAACGGCACGCTGCCTTTTTTCAAATTGCAGGCTGCAGCAACAACCAGCGGAAGTGCAACAATGAATAAGTACTTTTTTATAACGGTTAGTTTTTTAAAATTTAAATTTAATTGTTCTATGCCATAGGGAGAGAAATTGTAAAAACAGTTCCTGCCTTTTCGGAAGGGGCGGGTGTTGTTTCCACCATCAATTCACCACCATGAGCTTTTACTATATCATAACTCAATGATAAACCCAGCCCGGTTCCCTCACCAGTAGGCTTGGTGGTAAAGAAGGGTTGAAAGATCTTGTCAACAATATTTTTAGGAATACCCTTGCCATTATCTTTTACTTTTATCTCAATCCCTTTATCAGTTTTGGATGTGAAGACGGTTACGGTCGGTTCATAACCGGCTTCGTTTTCTTTTTTTCTGTCGGCTGCAGCATAAAAGGCATTGTTGATCAGGTTCAGTATCACCCTGCCCAGGTCCTGCGGCACCACATTTATTTTTCCGATACTTTTATCAAAATCCGTTTCAAATTTCGCATTGAAAGATTTGTCTTTTGCCCGCAGTCCATGATAGGAAAGCCGCAGGTATTCATCACACAGGTTATTGATGTCCGTTAGTTCTTTTTGACCGCTGGTGCTCCGGGAATGCTGCAGCATACCTTTTACAATGCCATCTGCCCTTTTGCCATGGTGATTTATTTTTTCTTCATTGTCTATCACATCATTGGCCAATGCCTTTGCATCCTCCAGGTTTCCTTTTTCCATCTCTTCCCTCATCTCCAGCAACAATTCTTTATTGATCTCAGAAAAGTTATTCACGAAGTTCAGCGGGTTTTGAATTTCATGCGCAATGCCGGCGGTCAGTTCGCCCAGGGAAGCCATTTTTTCTGATTGCACCAGCTGGGCCTGTGCTGCTTTTAACGATTCAATGGATTGCTGCAGCTGCTGGGTGCGGTGTTCCACTTTTTGCTCCAGCACCAGGTTTTCTCTCCGCAGCGCTTTGGAACGGTATTGAACGTATGCCCAGATGCTGCCACCAAACAGTAATGCATACACGCAGTATGCCCACCAGGTTTTCCACCAGGGCGGGTTGATCGTAATTGACAGTTTTTTTTCCGTAACAGTTCCCTCACCGTTGATAGCCCTTACCCTCAGGATATAATTGCCAGGTGGAACATTGAAGAAAGAGGCTTTGTGGTCCGTGCCTAAATTATTCCAGCCAGGATCAAAATTCTCCAGCTGATACTGGTATTTGATCAGGTCGTCGGCATTGTAATTGAGTGCAATAAAATCAAGCGAAAAGGTATTTTGATTATGAGCAAGTTGTATTTTTTCTGTTTTCCAGATAGGGGCAGATAAAATTCCTTCGCCGCCTGGAAAAATATCCTTGCTTCCAATAATGAGTTGTGAAAAATGCAGCAATGGCGGCGGGGTGCTTACCGTAAGTTCTTCCGGCTTAAACATATAATACCCCCTGCTGCCGCCCATGAATAAACGGCCATCGCTTGCTTTATAGTTATTGAGCCAGTTCCAGTTGGAAGATAAAATACCGTAGCCGGCATTAAACATTTGAATACGTTCCCGGTCAGGACTCATCTTCAATATGGCGTTGGAGGTGGTTATCCAGATATTTTGCAGATCATCCTCCAGTAAATTGAGGATCGTTTCTATGCCGGCCGAAAAAACGGGGGAACTGAACGCAATAAACTGGTCTTTACTTTCATCGTATTGAAAGAGCCCGATATCAGTGCCCGCCCATATCTTGCCTTTTGTGTCCACCAACACGGCCCTTACGCTATAACCTTTCAGGTAATGCCTGAAAGCATTGCTGTCGCTGATAAACCTGTCCAGCCCGCCAAGATTTGCAAACCAGAGGTTGTTCTTTTTATCTTTAGCGATACAATATACCGTTGGACCAATAATACCTTTCTCATTTTCTTTAGTAGCACGATACACGGTGAACTGATGGGTATTGCGGTCAACCCTTGCCAAACCGCTTTCACCAGCCAGCCAGAGATTGCGGTCGTTCTCAATAAAAACAAAATGTAGCGAATCCATAATACTGCCAGGAGCCGGATTCAACGGTTTAATCAATGTAAACTTTTCTGTAACCGGGTCAAACAGATCCAGACCACCAACGTGGGTGCCGATATACAATTTGCCATTTTCATCTGCCGTGATGGCCACTACCGCATTGTTATTAAGGCTGCCGGGTTTCTTTGGATCATGTGTAAATATTTTAAATGAATTGTTGGCAAGGTCTTTACGAACAAGACCTGAGTCGGTGCCAAACCACAGTATATTGCCATTGGGTTCAAGATAAAATGCATTCACATATTTTTTGTTTGGAACATAGGGAATGGTCTTTTTGCCATAGGCAACCTTGTAAATATTACCTGATAGGGTAGTGATCCATCCTGTACTGTCTGCTGCCACCATAAAGCGCACCCCACCTGCTTCTTTAAAACCTGTCAATGTATCTTTTGCAAATGCAGGATTGTCTTTTTGGTCTTTCACCATACCGTAGTGATTCAACTGCTTAGTTGCAGGATCATACCAGTTGATGCCATTCTCGAACGACCCGATCCATAGCTTGCCTGCATGATCTTCCCCTATAAAACTGATGGCATCTGTGCTGTCGCTCTTACTTACCGGAGGCCCGCTCAATTTCCCTGGCTGTAAAGGATCGTACAAATGCCGCGTAAACCTGCCGGTTTTCCTGTCGAGTAAGTGTAATACATTTCCTTTTGTGCCTACCCAAAAATTACCACGGGTATCTTCAAAAACTGCAGTAACGAAGGGATCGGTAAGGCTTGCAGTGTTGAGCGGATCTGCCTTATAAAAAGTTTGTTTACCAGATAATGGATCGAGCCGGAAAAGCCCGTCAAGCTCACCGGCTTTGTTGGCCATAAAATCCCCGGTAGAATACCAGATAATACCTTGTTTGTCTTCATACACTGTAAAAACAGCGGTGCTTGTATTTACAGGCTTATCATTTATTTTTTTTTGAAAATGAGTGAATTTGCCGGTCTTACTGTCAAATGATTGCAGTCCTTTGCTTGTGCCCAGCCAAAGTTTGCCGGTATGGTCAACCATCAAACTAAACGTCGTATCGGAAATAAGGCTGTTGGCGTCCGTTTTATGATGTTTGAAGTGCGTAAAAGTATTGGTCACCGGGTCAAATTTATCAAGCCCCTCGCCAAAATGTGCCAGCCAAATATTACCAGGCAGATCCGTCGTCATTGAAATAATCATATTACTGGCCGGGGAGTTTGGCTTTTCCGGATCGTGCCGGAAAGTTTTAAAGGTTTTGCCATCGTATCTTATCAAACCCTTTGTAAAACTGCTGAACCAGATATACCCCTGCTGGTCTTGTGTAAATCCATAGGCTGGTCCAAAGTGCTGTATTTTCTCATCTACCTGAACATTGAATTGTGGTTGTTGAGCAAAGGCGTTTGCTGTATACATCACTAACAGAAAAAAAACTATTGCAATATTTTTCATATCCCATTTTCTTTTGCTGGTAACTGAATGATAAAGGCTGATCCTTCTCCTTCTTTGGTTTCTACGGTTAATTCACCTCCATGTGCTTTTACAATATCATAGCTGAGTGATAAACCTAAGCCGGTTCCCTGCCCGGTTGGTTTGGTGGTAAAGAAGGGTTGAAATATTTTGTCAACAATGTTTTTGGGAATGCCCTTGCCGTTGTCTTTTACACGAATGAGAATTTTGCCGCCTGTTTTCTTTGTGATAATGGAAACGGTTGGTTCATAGCTGAGGTTTGAAATGGCAATTTCCGCCTTTTTCCTTTCTGTAACGGCATGAAAGGCGTTGGTAATTAAGTTGAGTATCACCCGGCCAAGATCCTGCGGCACTACATTCATCTTTTCAATGGTTTTATCGAAATCTGTATCAAATTTTGCATTGAAAGATTTGTCTTTTGCCCTAAGGCCATGATAGGAGAGGCGCAGGTATTCATCACAGAGGGCATTGATGTCCGTTAGTTCTTTTTGACCATTGTTGTTCCTGGAGTGTTGCAGCATGCCTTTTACGATAGCATCCGCTCTTTTACCGTGGTGATTGATCTTTTGTTCATTCGATTGAATGTCGGCAGCAAGGGCGATCACCTCTTCCATATTGCCTTTGCTGATCTCTTCTTTCATCTCTGCGATCAGTTCCGTATTTACTTCGGAAAAATTGTTGATAAAATTCAGCGGGTTTTGAATTTCATGTGCAATGCCTGCAGTGAGCTCACCCAGGCTGGCCATTTTTTCACTCTGTACCAGTTGGTTTTGAGTGGCTTTCAGGTCTTCCAGCGACTTTTCCAGCTGGCTTGTTCTCAAAGCCACTTTTTCTTCCAATACCTTGTTTTCTTTTTGCAGCATTCTTGAGCGGAAAACAATGTATGCCCTTAGCAAGCCGGCAGCGAGCAGGGCCAGCAGGGTATAGGCCCACCAGCTTTGATACCAGGGAGGAGAGATGGTAAAACTAAAACTGGCCGGCTTGCCCCAATGACCGTTGACG
>JAKQJG010000308.1 GCA_029561305.1 Bacteroidota bacterium
GTAGGAACGGTTACCATTGGGTATATGACCAAACCTGGTAATGAGATAATCAAAATTCTTCACCATGTTTTCAAGCAACAGTTTTTCTCCACTGGCTTTTAAACCCAGCATAGTAAAATAACTGTCCCAGTAATAAATTTCTCTGAACCGGCCGCCGGGTACCACATATGGATATGGCAAAGCGAGCAATGAATTGCCATCAACTTCATTGCCTTCCCATCGGGGTGATACATCGGCATCCCTTTTTAGCACGGCCCACAAATTTTTGATATGCAGTTCAATATCTTTTTCGTGTTGTATATAATTTAACTGTGGTGGTGCAGGAGGCAGGTTAAAATTATTTTCTATAAACTGCTGCATATGTTGCCTTACGCCACGCATCATTCCATATTGGTACATGATGTCGGCAACTTTTCTTTTCGGTGTACAGTCAACAAATGTTTTTCCATCAGGAAAGACCTGTTGCATTTGCACATCTATAAATAACTGCCCATAAATTTTATCTGGTGTGGGTGGGTAATTGTTGAGCTGCGCCTGCAACAACAGTGGCAGTGCGATCATCCATACCGCAAACATTCTTTTCATTTTATAAATCTACAAGTAAAATTTTCTCCCAGTTCAGATTTATTTGATTTCTTTTAAGTTTAAATCACCAGCAACATATTGAAGTACCCATCCAGCTAATTCCTAACTGAAGCAACTGGATTTACATGCCCGTTCACTGGTTCATTTTGCCTGGCTATGAATAAAGTTTGTGTCGGAAATGCAAATTCAATTTTTTCCTTTTCAAATGCTTCAAAAATACGCATGCATATTTCCTGCTGTATATCCATGAACAAAACATAATCTGCTGAATTGATATAATATACTATTTCGTAGTTGATACTAAAGTCTCCAAAAGATTTAAAATGCACCCTGTCCAGGTCAGCACTTCCGTGAGCGGAGATGATCTGTTTAACCAGGTCTGGTATGCTGCGTAATTTTTGAGCAGCGGTGTAATAAACCACACCAATACTAAATACAACCCTTCTTCTTTGCAGCCGCTTGAAATTCTGTATCACTGATTTAGCCATTTCAGCATTGGGC
>JAKQJG010000351.1 GCA_029561305.1 Bacteroidota bacterium
GTCGATCCCTTATTTTGATACCACGCTCAAAAACTTTCTTACGGCAACAGGCGAACCACAAACCATCATTAGCCAGGCATGGGAACTGGAGTTTGTGAAGAAATGTGAAATGTGGCTGGGGAGTTATGAGTGGATGTATGGTAAGCCAAATGGTTTACCGATTTGTAAGAACAGTAAGGAAAGCCTTTCGCTTCCGTACTGAAAAAATACCTACCTATGAATATTGACCGTATCACAGAAAAATTATCCATCCTGGCAGATGCCGCCAAGTATGATGTAAGTTGTGCCAGCAGTGGTAGCGATAGAAAAAACAACAACAAGGGGATCGGCAATGCCAGCAATGGAATATGCCATGCTTATACAGAAGATGGCCGCTGCGTAAGCCTGTTAAAAATTCTACTCACCAACCATTGCATCTACGATTGTGCATATTGTGTGAGCCGTAAAAGCAATGATGTAAAGAGAGCCGCTTTTACAGTGCAGGAAGCGGTGGACCTCACCATAAATTTTTACCGGCGCAATTATATCGAAGGATTGTTTTTAAGTTCCGGTATTTTTTCCAATGCGGACTATACGATGGAGCGGCTGGTATTGGTAGCAAAAAAATTACGGACTGAACACAAATTCAACGGATACATACATTTAAAAACAATTCCCGGAGCAAGTGATGACCTGGTAAAAGAAGCAGGCTTGTGGGCAGACCGGCTAAGCATCAATGTAGAAATGCCTACAGAAAAAAGTTTAGCCTTATTGGCGCCTGATAAAAAAAGAGCCGATATGTTGCGGCCAATGCAGTTT
Source organism: Bacteroidota bacterium (assembly GCA_029561305.1). Classification (GTDB taxonomy): domain Bacteria; phylum Bacteroidota; class Bacteroidia; order Chitinophagales; family Chitinophagaceae; genus Ferruginibacter. Next base: position 799 of record JAKQJG010000351.1, read on the forward strand.
TTAAAAGATGCCATCATTCAGCACAAAGAAGAGAAAAAGATATTTTCCAAAGTGCCCATGTTTGCACCTGCAGGACAAAGCACACAGATGGTGATTGGGGCCACTCCAGAAACCGACCTGGAGATTTTATATTTAGCCAATGGGTTTTATAAAAAATTCAATATGCGGCGGGTATATTATTCCGGTTATGTACCCATCAGCAATGATAACCGTTTGCCTGCCATTGGCACACCTGTACCTATGATAAGAGAAAACCGTTTGTACCAGGCAGACTGGCTCATGCGTTTTTATGGTTTTGCAGTACAGGAGATCGTAAACAAAGACAATCCCTTACTGGATGCAGATATTGACCCCAAACTCAGTTGGGCATTGAGAAACCTGCATCTTTTTCCCATTGATATCAACAAAGCGGATTATCAATTGATCGTAAGGGTTCCGGGTATCGGAATCCAGTCTGCCAAAAAAATATGTGCTGCAAGAAAGTTCAGCAAACTGGGCAGTACGCATTTAAAAAAGATCGGTGTTGCACACAACAGGGCCAGGTACTTTATACATAGCGCCAATGAGATGGAGCTAAAAGACTGGCAGCCGCAACAATTAAAATCTATAATTTTAAAAGAGACCAGCAGCAAGTACCAACCAAATTTTTCACCGCAGTTAAATTTATTCTGATGACAGTAGTGGGTTATGATGGAAGCTTTGCAGGCTTTTTCACTGCCGTGTTTGAAATTTATGAATACAAAATTATCGCTCCGAATATCACGAGGGATGCAGTGACAAACAGCAGCCTGTTTGGCAATACTCATTTGGTAACAACCAACGAAACAAAAGCAAGCAGGGTGTATAAAAAACTGCAATTGGTGATCAGTGCCAAAACGTTTAAACAATTGTACGATGTGTATTTATCCGAATT
>JAKQJG010000360.1 GCA_029561305.1 Bacteroidota bacterium
AAACTGCTTCCATTTGGGCTGGTCCAGGTAAAGGTCTTTGCGGATATTATCCAGCGTTTTCTTATCCCCTGTTTGTCCGACGATCATTCTTGCCGGATCACCAAAACCCTGGAACATAATGAATACGAGTATCGCAATACCCAACAATATTGAGAGAGAATAAAGCGCTTTTTTAACTGCGGAAAACAAAGGGAATTAATATTTAAGATTGAATATTTAATAGTTGAAAACCCATTGCCCTTTTAACTCTTTACTCATTGCCCATTGCCTATTCACCATTCACCTCCTATTTCAAAAACTCATCCAGATCAGCCCAGCTATGTTTCCGCTGCACTATCGGCCCTTTCATTTCATACATGGTAGGCACAGCCCTTGCCGCTGTTTTAATAGCTGTGGCATCGGTAGTATACACCGGCAGGTCGAAATTATTTACCTGGTTAAAAAATCCTTCTGCACCTTTTGTATCAGATGTTACCACGTAGATGGGTATGTTTTTTTGCTTGGCGTTTTTTACCACATCCCTGAAAACACTTTGCCACCTGTCTACAACCGCCTCATCAATGGTTTTGATAAAGAAAAGATAGTAGTGCGTTTTATTCAAAATGGTTTCAGTAGAATCCCCCTCTCCCATTTTTAAGGAGAAATCATTGATAGGAGGAATATTGTTCTTCCCTGCTTCTATTAAAATTTGTTTACGGTCCACATACTTCCAGGTGCTGTCGGGCAATGCCGTCATTCCAAATTCCTTCTTTTCGCCATTTTTTTCATAGATGAAAATGTAGTCAAATTTATCCGGCACCGCATCGGCTGGCATTTTTCTCAACTCCAGTATATTATTCCCCTTTTTAAATGGAAGGCAGTCGGTTACAGGTAAATGCTCCACCACGTGCATCTGCAGCCAGGCAGTGGCTATAACACTCACCAGTACAATTACAAAGGGTATAGATGATTTTAATAACGGTTCTATATATCCTTTTTTTCGTAAAAGGATGATGACCAGCAAAAGCAGGATAATGTCTTTGGTAAAAGTTTGTATGGGTGTTAGCGGGATACAATCTCCAAAACAACCACAGGCCTTTATTTTTCCACTGAACAAAACATAGCTGGTTAAAAAAGTAAAGAAGAGCACCAACAGCAGCAGTAAACGCAGGGTCAGTATTTTTCTCCATCCCACCAGTAAAGCCACTCCCAACGCTACTTCCAATGTGATCATGATTACCGAAAACAAAAATGCATACTCTCCTAAAACATCCATTGTTCCTTTCAAAAATGCGGTGCGGCCCCAAACTTCAAAAAATTCCTGCATTTTATAGGTAAGTCCTAATGGGTCGATCGCTTTTACCAGCCCGGAAAAAATGAACAATCCGCCTACCAGAATTCTTGCAACATTCACAATAACTTTCATCTGTATACTTTTATTTATTTTGGTTATTCATATCTCCATTGGGACAAACCGGCAGACTCCATGTAAAATTAAGTTCTGCATTGCAGCAGGCAGGTACTTCTTTGTAAATTACCCGTAAATTTTCAGTTCTCCAATGATTAAAATATTGCGCTGGGTCTTTAAACTGTTTCACCCGACAATATCAATGCAAACACAGCGTAGTTGAGTATATCATAAAAATTAGCATCAATCCCTTCACTGATGATCGTGATGCCCTGGTTCTTTAGAATACTCTTGATGCGTAATAATTTTGCTAATATGAGATCAACAAAACTTTCCTGGCTCATCTCTCTCCATGCTTCACCATAATCATGATTCTTATCCTGCATCAATTGCTTGGCAATGGCTATTTTGGCGTTGTATCGCCGCTCCACTTCTTCTACCGGCACTTCTTCTGGTTCATCTCCGGGCAGGTCAAGTTGAATTAACCCGATCACCGCATAGTTCAGGATGCCTTTAAACTCACTCACTGCATCATCACCAATTTTTTGTTCACCTTTTTCCTGTATGGTTCGTATGCGTTTTGCCTTTATGTATATCTGGTCTACAACTGAAATCGTTCTGTACACCCGCCATGAAGTGCCATAATCTTTTGTCTTCTTTAAAAAAATGTCCTCACATGCTTTTACTGCACTGTCGTATTGCTCATTTGTATTCATTCTTACTGTAAACTGTCTATTTTTGTTAATTGTCAAAAATACCTGTTTCTGCTGATGTACACACTTAACTGTAAAGGAAAATTATTGGTGGCCGATAAGCCCTTAGTAATGGGTATTCTCAATATTACCCCTGATTCATTTTATGAAGGGCATATTGAAAAAAGTATAGCGGATATGGTGACCATGGCTGAAAAAATGACCATTGATGGCGCTGACATCATTGACATCGGCGGGCAAAGCACCAAACCGGGAAGTAACAGGATCACCGCTGCAGAAGAGCTTTCAAGGATTTTACCGGTTATAAAAGCCATCAAAGATAAAAAACCGGAAATCATTCTTTCTGTTGATACCTACTATAGCGAAGTGGCCATTGCAGCTGTAAAAGCGGGTGCCGGAATCGTGAATGATATCAGCGCTGGCAATATGGATAATAAAATGTTTGAAACAGTTGCTGCACTGCAGGTACCTTATATCGCCATGCACATGAAAGGAACACCCGAAACGATGCAGCATGATCCGCACTATGATGACGTGGTGAAAGAGGTGCTGGATTTTTTTATCCTGAAAACAGCAGCATGCACAAAAGCAGGCATACAAGATGTGATCATTGACCCGGGTTTTGGTTTTGGTAAAACTATCCAGCATAATTTTCAATTGCTGAAAAACCTGGCTGTATTTAAAATACTCAACAGGCCTGTCCTCGCCGGACTATCCAGGAAAGGCACCGTTTATAAAACGCTGAACACTACTCCTGCTGAAGCCCTGAATGGCACCACCTGCGTCAACAGCATTGCACTAATGAATGGTGCAGGCATGTTAAGGGTGCATGATGTAAAAGAAGCGAGGGAAGTAGTGACTTTACTTACTGCTTATAATGCTGTATCGTAATAATACAACAGTAGTTCTGTAATTGTACTTTACCGGAAGTAATGTTACTGCCCGAATAATTGAAACAAATACAATAAAATAAAGAACTGTCACGTTCTTTATACAGTTTACCAGCCCGTATTAGGTTTTTGTGAAATTTGTGTGAGTGAAGATACTGGTTGATTGAACAAATCCCGTACTTGTCCCTATCCGAAATCCGATGTTATGAAAACTAAATTTTACCCCGGTAACGTACTTATTTACAGTAAACTTTCTACAAAAATTGCACGGGTTGCTTTACCTGCAGCAATGTTGCTTGTGTTCACTACTGGCTTTTTCAACGCTTATTCGCAGGTGGGCATTCAGAAAAAAAAGCAACCTGTCACCAAAATAAATAAGCAGCAAACTTCGCTGAATACACTCCGGCAAAGCACTAAGGTTATTTGGTTTGAAAAAAATACTGGCCAGTTTGCAGATGAAAATATTCAGTATGGCTTCCGTACTGCCTTTGGCATTATAGGTGTGTACAACAATAAATTGAGAATGGTGGCAAGGCAAAGCGAAAAGAATACCACTTCTGGCCACCAGGTTGTTGATATTAGTTTTCCCGGATCTCTCAGCAACTGGATAATCGAGACGGGCGAGAAATCAACGGTAGAAGGTTCTTACAACACCCAGTCAGGCATCAGCATTACACCAGAAATTTTTACGGAGATAACATTGAAAGAAGTTTACCCTGGCACCGACCTGCGCCTGTATTCCGGCGATAATGGCTCACTTGAATTTGACTGGTTGCTGAACAAGGCTGCAGCTTATAAAAATATCAAGATGCAGTTTGAAGGACAAAACAGTTTGAAAGTTGATAAAAAAGGCAACCTGCTGATTGATCTTAAGTATGATGATATCAAGATAGTGATACCAGAAACCTACCAGGTGATCAATGGAAAAAAGAGGTTGTTACCAGCAACAATGCAATTGGGTACAGATAAAAAAACCATTGGCTACCATATCACCGGTAATATCAATTTACAGCAACCATTGGTAATTGATCCTGTAATGAGCTGGAGCACTTACATGCACAACAACTCTAAAACATTTGACGAATACCTGTATGCTGTTGCTGCGAATGACAATGACGAGATATATGCCTGTGGCCTTACCAATGAACCAATGAGCAGGTCTTACCTCAGCGGCGTTGCACCGGGTTACTCTGCTGATTACACACAGTCGCTCAACAGCAGCGGCAAAAAGCAAACTGCCATATTGTACAGGCTCAATTCAAGCGGCACTGAAATAACCGCCTGGACCTATACAGGACAAACTGCAAACGTACCGGTAGCAATGGGTATTTTTCCCAATAACAGGGTACTGGTGGTATATCAAAATGATACGATACAAATTTTTTCACCTACCCTTACAACAAGACATTATAATGGCGTAATAGATGCAGCGAATGTTGCATCAAAGATCAGTTCCTACCAGTCGGTGGCGATATACGATAACAATACTTTTTACCTGGGCGGTGTGGCTGGCAACTATCTGCCCCGTAGTGTGATACCAGCGAATGCACCAGACAGTTCCTACAGCAATGGCGAAGGCGTAATATTAAGGGTTAGCGATGCCACCGGCACGCCTGGCATATCCTGGGGTACGTATGTGGGTGGCACCAGCCGGGAAAGATTTACTGCTATTGCATTAACACCCAACAAATCAAAATTGGTTTTTGGTGTGCATACGGAAGGTACCGGCAGCGGCTACCCCAGTTTGGTAAATGCAGTGGATAATACTATTTCAGGAAATGAATTACTGGTGGGTGTACTCAACCTTCCGGCGCCCACTTCATTCGCGGTTTTTTCATACCTGGGTGGCAGCGCTAATGAAGGAAGCTCAAGCACCATATCAAGTGCTGCTTTAGTGGCTGCAGACAATAACTATTTTTATGTAGCTGGCAACACACTCTCCACCAGTTTGCCGGGTATTAGTGGTGCAGCACAAACGGCCCACGGTGCCAACAACCGTTTCTGCGACCAGTTTGTATCCCGTATTCCGTTAAATGGCAGCGCAAGCGCCGGTTTCAGAACAACATTCAGCGGCGGAAATGATGTGGACCTTGTTGGAGGGCTTGTAATTGACTCCCGGACCTCTGACGTGCTGTTGTTTGGCACAACGGTATCAAGCAACTTCCCTGTGTACAGTCCTAACCCTATCAGCCCCTATTACCAGGCCAACCACGGGCCTTTTGAATTTGGCACAAGAGATATCACCTATACCATATTCAGCAATGATCTTTCCACAAGAAAATACTCCACGTATATAGGTGGCAGTTATGACGATTATCTTGGAAGTACCGGCAAACTGGAAGGCACCGGACATTTTCAATACAGCATGGTCAGCGGTCTCACTTATATTGGTACCACTATACATTCTGACCAAAGCTCTATGCCTGGACAGTGGATGAGCAGTGTGCCCGGATTTGACAAAATGATACCAACAGCCACCAGGAGCAAAGACAGTCACTATATATTTGCCATCAACCCCAATACGTCAGATTATGGTGATGCGCCGGAAAGCTATGATGCGCTTGATCCGGCCAACTCTGCAGTATCCTCCGGCGAAATTCGTATAGGCCTTACCGTTGATCCTGAACAGAAGCCAAATCCAACCGCGTCTGCAGATGGAGATGATATTTTAAACAACGGATCCAGGGATGATGAAGACGGTGTGGTAACGGCGCCATCCATGTATATGCTGGCCACTTCATACTCAGTACCGGTTTCTGTTTATAACAGTACCGGGGGCAATGTTTGGTTATGTGGTTGGATAGATACAGACGGCAACGGTATATTTAATAGTTATGAATACAGGCGACTGATTATTCCGCACAGCACAGCACAACAAAACGTGGTACTCAATTTCTCAGGCCTGCCTCCTTTTATGCCAGTGAGTGGCAGAACTTATTTGCGTCTCCGTTTGTCAACCGAAAACCTGACTTCGAATAATGCAAAAGGCACATTCGGAAAAGGTGAAGTGGAAGATTACCTGGTACCACAGGCGGTAATTCTGCCGGTAACAGTACAGCGGTTTACTGCAACCCTGCAAAGCGACAAAGTATTGCTCAACTGGCTTGTTGGCAACGAAACAGATATGAGCAGGTACGAAGTGGAATACAGTACAGATGACAGAACGTTTTCGTCTATTGGTTCACGGGTGGCAGACAACACCGGCACATACAACCTGGTGCATGTAACACCGCAGGAAGGCACCAATTTTTACAGGATAAAAATGTACGGCAGCGATGGCAGCTTTACTTATACACCCACAAGGAAAGTAGTGATCAACAACAACAGGAATATCACCATACATCCTAATCCTGCAAAAGACCTCATCCATATCAATTTTAATGAGACGGGTATTTTACAGGCGGTCACTATTACCGTGATGGCAGCAGATGGAAAAGTGGTGGCCAAAAAACAATTGCCCATGGCCAACAGGATTGAAACCATTGATGCCAGCAACCTGGCCAAGGGATATTATTTTGTGAGAATAGAAACGGCCTTTCAAACAGCTATTAAAACGGTACAGGTTACGCATTGATATTGTTACCACGAATGAACACGAACGAAGGACAGACATGATACTACCCTGCTGCAGCAAAATAAAATCAGCTACAGCCTGGACAAAATATAACCTGGTTGATAGAGCAGGTTCAGTGAAGCCTGCTCAATTGAAAAAACCTGATGAACTGATACTAACTATCAGCACTTCTAACTCATAAAAAAGCGGGTCGCCAAGGCGACCCGCTTTTTTTATATAAACTTTTATTTACTTTCTAACTGTGGTGTCACGCAACTTTTGTGCTTTTGACATGGAGTCGATCATTCTTCTTTGATCAGCCTCCTGTTTTTTCATGGCTGCTTCTTCTTCAATTTTTGCCTGTGCCTCTGTAATCACATCAGCCACTTCTACTTCAAATATCAGGATAGCATCCGGCTTGATAGAACCACTCCTGCCCCTCGGGCCATAAGCAAGTCCTGATGGAATATACAAAACACCCTTCCCACCTTTTTTTAACAAAGGAAGACCGTCAAACCAACCTGTGATCAGTCCAGACTGCCTGTTCAGGTGAACAAAAATAGGGTCTGCATGACCGAAAGCAGGATCAACGTTTGAATCAAAACTTTTTCCATCTTCAAAGCCCTTACCGGTATAAAACACTTTCAGCACTTTTGAAGTATCTACCGCGTCACCTTCACCCGGATTGATTATTTGTACATAGGTTCCTTTAGGTGCTTTTACTGCCTGTATATTTTTTGATTTCAGGTAATCAGCAATGGTTTTATCATCTTTTTTTGCCAGGTCAATTCCTTTTATAGAATCGTTCTTAGCTTTCTGTGTCATGATCTTTGCATAAGCGCTGTCTGCCGCTTCTTTTGTATCAAACACGTTGATAATTTTATAGTTCAGGAAGATATTGCCGCCTTTTTTCATAAACGGTGGCAGCTGGGCGTTTCTTTTAAGAAGACTGTCAACAGCCTGTTTGATAATAATACTGTCACCAGCCCTTACCTGGCTAAAAATTTTATAGAATACGGGGCCCGTTTGAGATGAATCAAGTTGAGCTATCTGGTTCGACTCATTCCTGGAAGAATACAACACGGTGTCTTTATTGTTCCCCTTGTATTTCTGTTCAACTGCCAACTCAAAAAAATTGCCCGCCTTTAATTGCTTGCCTTTTCCGTCGGAAATTATTTTATACTCCACCCCTTCGCCTGCTTTTTTAAAAGGCGTTTTACAACCTGTCATTACCACCATTGCAGTAGCTGCCAGGTAAAAAAATTGCTTCATCATTGTTGTTTTATATTTAAAATTCATAGTTGCTTAACTGTTCTTTATTTTCCTTCATGGCTTGTACAAACTTCTTCACTACTTCTTCCAATGGCTCTTTGTTTTGCCCGCCGGATGCATTCATGTGACCACCACCATTAAAATATTTTCTTGCAAAAACATTTACATCAAAGCCGTCTTTGCTCCTGAAAGAACTTTTTCTTTCTTCTCCCCTGTCTATAATAATTGCTGCAAGTTTAATTCCTTTAATGCCCAGTGGGTAATTCACCAGCCCTTCTGTATCGCCGGTTGTGATGCCAAATTTGATCAGATCGCTTTGCGGTATGGCGATCAAGGCAGTATTGTATTCATAGTAAACCTCCATCCTGTTCAGCAGCACATTTCCTATAAAACGAAAGCGGTTTTCTAAAAAATTATCATACACGTGTTCATGTATCTTACTATGATCGATGCCTTTTGATTTAAGACCCGCCACCATCGTATGCACCGCCGCTGTAGTAGCCGGGAACCTGAATGAACCGGTATCTGTCATCACCCCTGTATATAAACATTCTGCAACCGCAACATTGATCTTATCTTCATGGCCCGAGCCTGTAATAAAATCATAGACCATTTCGCAGGTACTGCTTTTAGAAGTATCGCTGGCGCCGTAAGCAAACTTTTCCTCCTGGGGTTCCTGGTGATGGTCAATTAAAATACGCAGTGCCGTTGCCTTGTTTAATTTTTCTTCCATCTTCTTGGTGCGGCTAAGCGTATTAAAATCCAGGCAAAAGATCCAGTCTGCTTCATCGATCAGTTTTTCTGCCGCAGCAGTTTGCCGCTCAAAATCCAACACTGTTTTGATACCTGGCATCCAGGTCAGGAAATCTGCCCAGTTGGTAGGCGAGATGACCGTAACGGTATGACCCAGCTGAATAAGGAAATGGTATAACCCTAATGTGGACCCCATTGCGTCACCATCGGGCTTCTGGTGCATCGTTACCACAACTTTTTTGGGAGTGGTAAGCATGGGATATAGTTGATTGATAGCCTGCATAAAAGCGGCGCAAAAGTAACGGTAAGTTTCCAGTTTACCCTTTAACCGCCATAGTTTTTTAGGCATCATGGCAAAAACCAGGTTTTTCAAAGTCAAAAACGGGCTATATTTGCGGCTCAAAAAACGATACTATGAGCAACAGGACATTCACAATGATTAAACCGGACGCAACAGAAAAAGGACATACCGGTGCAATATTAGAAAAGATAAACGCAGCTGGTTTCAGGATAGCTGCAGTTAAAATGGTGCACTTATCAAAAGAAAAAGCAGGAGAGTTTTATGCTGTACATAAAGAAAGGCCTTTTTATGGCGAATTAGTGGAATTCATGAGTCGCGGCCCTATTACCGCTGCTATTTTAGAAAAAGAAAATGCAGTGGAGGATTTTAGAAAATTAATTGGTGCCACTAATCCTGCACAGGCAGCAGAAGGCACCATCCGTAAATTATATGCAGCATCTGTTGGCGAAAATGCAGTACACGGAAGTGACAGTGATGAAAATGCAAGGATAGAAGGCGATTTCTTCTTTAGCAAACTGGAACAATTCTAAATTGAAAAGATATTAAGTCCCCGGCTCTTAAGACCGGGGATTTTTTATTTAGTTCACTGTTTCTTTGTCCTTTCTGCTTAGCGACATACCGCCATCGAGGTAAATGCGGTCACCCTCTTTCATCTGCATGGATGTACCATCTGCTTTTTTAACCATTCCGTTTAACAACACCACCGTTCCGTCAGTGAGTGTTTTATCCTTCTCCAGTTTTTCAGCTTTGCTGTCCTTTACCAGCATTACTTGTCCACCTTGTAGGGTAATGTACCCGTCCTTTTCCATTTTTTTTTCTGTTACCTGTGGTAAGGAATCAGTTTTTGTTTGAGCTGTTGCAACATGAGCTGTGCAAAAAATTACAGCAGCCAGCAATAATTGTTTCATACATCTTAATTTATGGCTTGCGCCGTTATCAATACAGTGGACAGTCAATAAAATCATGCCGTTGAAGCAGTATCCTTTATATTGTAACCTAAGGCACAACATAGAGAAAATACTTCTACAGTTGTTTGAGCAAGATGGTACTCAATTTATTCCCATTATCTCCTGTTTCTTTACCGCTTTTGCGTTTACCCTAAAGGAATTGGTTACCGGCCCGCTTCAGAAATTTCAAGTATCAGTATTGGCATGTTTTTCCCATTATGTATTGAAATTTTAATCATTAAAAAGTACGATTATGAAAAATGGAAAATTAATTGCCGGAATTGCAGCAGGTGCTGTGGTTGCTTTGTTTCTTATTCCCAAAACACGGAAAATGATAACGGATGCTGTGAGTAACCTTACAGACTCTTTAGGAAATTTAGCTTGCAGTGCCGAAGAAGCAACTGATAAAGCAAAAAAAATGGCTTCGGATCTTACATAAGTTTTTTCGATGCATGGAGATATAAGTGCCTTCAAAGAAATTTGAAGGCATTTTGTTTTTATTGAATTAAATATTTGCTGCCGGCTTTGTACAGGGATAAAATAAAAACAGTATCCAGGAGGTAAATACTGGCAGCTATCCTGTTTCGCACCAGGTTTTTATACTTCTTCGAGAGGAATGCGCTTTCTTTGCTTTAGTTTTTTAAAGTAAGATGGTGTAAGACCAGTTACTTTTTTGAACTGTGTGGAGAGATGTGCCACACTGCTGTAATTAAGCCGGTAAGATATTTCCGTAAGGTTAAGCTCATTGTATAACAACAGCTCTTTTACTTTTTCAATTTTATGGCTGATGATGAAATGTTCAATAGTAATGCCGGTGGTTTCTGAAAAAATATTGGACAAATATGTATAATCGAGCTGCAATTTGTCGCTTATGAAGTTTGAATTTTTTGCCTGGGGTAATTCATCAGAGTAATGCACCATTTCAACGATCACATTTTTTATCTTTTCAATCAAAATTGATTTCTTATCATCCATCAATTCGAGGCCAGCAGCTAATAGCATAGTCCTTAATGCTTTTACCTGTACTGTGCTTACAGGTCCTTTTACTTCCACTTCACCCAGGTCCACCATGCCGTACATGAGTCCTAGTTTGTCCAGTGCAGATTTCACGATCATTTTGCACCTGATGCTCACCATATATTTAATGTAGATCTTCAATGTGTACCAGGTTTTTTATAAGGTAATATAACCATTATTCTGCAATCACTCATAGCCACTTTTTATAACTGTGAGTATCAGTTTAAACCTGCCGTTCGGAACGATCTTACTTGAAGCATGTGCAGGTATTAGTATTCCATCTCCTGTGTTGAGGGTGGATTGTTTGCCGCGAATCTCTATCACAGCACTGCCATCAATTATCTGTACATAGGTGTCGAAGGGCGAAGTTTGTTCATTTAGTCCTTCGCCGCTGGCAAAAGACAAAGCGTTGATAGAACCAGTGGCTTTTTTCATGATGGATTTGCTCACCACGGCATTGTGTTCATATTCTATCAATTCTACAATAATATGTGATGTACCCCCTTCAATATTTCCGTCCTTCTTAGGCAATTTTTCAAGCTCTTTTGTATCCATGACCAGTTTTTTACTATTTTGATTTGTTCGCTTTTTCAAGCAATTATCCGTACAAACAATTGCTGTAGTGAAGTTAACCTGGGATGATCATGAGCGTATAGGCTCCATGCACAGGTGACGTGCCGTTAGTAAATAAGGTTCTTTTGGGCCAGTAGCCAATTTCTGCGTTACTATCTACCA
>JAKQJG010000370.1 GCA_029561305.1 Bacteroidota bacterium
CCTGTACCTGGATCACATCTATCACACTCGGTGTAGCAGGATTGAGTTTTGTAACGGATAATGTTCTTACTCCACTTATTGCACAACCATTCGAAGCGGTTACGCTAATACTGCCACTTGTAAAACCTGCAGGATATGTAAATGAGATCGTGTTTGTACCTTGCCCGGTCAGATCTATTGCGCCATCGGGCACAACCCAATTATAAGAGCTTGCATTCGCAACAGGGGCTATTGAATAAGTAGCAATGACACCTCCGGGTGCAATGTTTGCACAAATGTTGGTTGGTCCGTTAATTGGTCCTGGTGTTGAAGGATTATTTCTTGAAATGTTTAAACTTCTTGCATTGCTGGTGCCGCATTCATTAACTGCCCGCACCGAAATAAGGCTGCTGCTAAAACCATTTCCAAAACTAACCTGTACGATGGTATCATTAATGGTTCCTTCACCATTCGGGTGTGTGATTACAACATCGGAAGACTGCATCGTCCAGATATAAGAAGTGGCTGCCAGTACTTTTGGAATGGAGTAGGAGATCGTATTGGATGTATTTACTACCGCACACACATTGCTTGATGATGCAGTGATCTGTGATGGTGTACCTGCTGTTTGAGCAACCAGGTAAAATAATTTATACTCGCTGTTACCACAGTCTGAGATGGCCCTTACTTTAAATAATTTACTGGCCGTATTGGCAAAGGCTGCATCAAGTGTAACCGTGATGCTGTTGGTTCCTTGTCCAGTCACCAATGTAACATTTGCAGGAAGAATCCATTGGTATGATACCGCATTTGGATCCTGGTTAACTGAATAGGTAAGTTGAGTATTGTTGCCTATATATGGACAAATATTCGTCAACCCGTTTACAGTTGCCGGCACTGCAGGTACAACAAGGTTTTGTGTGATGACAATACTTGCCTGCGATACACATCCTTCTGCACTTGTTACCGATACGGTATAAATACCAGCTGTTGTTATAGATTTGGATGCACCGCTTCCCAATTCATTATCCCATACATAACTGGCCCCACCCGTAGCCGTTAGGCTTATTGAGGTAGTTGTACAATTTAATACAGTAGTAGCGGTATTATTGGTTATAACAGCAGTTGGTGTTGTTCTTGGTGCAGGTATAATTGTATTGCTTACAGTACTTACATAACCATTTACAGTTCTGGTTGCGGTAACAGGACTTGTGCTGCTAACACTTATCGGGTTGCCGCCTCCGCCATTACTCCAGGTTAACTCGCCGGCAGGAATATTTGCATTCGATGCATCCTTAGCTGTAATAGTGGAGGTACCATTGCAATTATTAACCACCGTAAGTACCGGTGCATCCGGTGTGAATGTAGCAATGCTTAACCAGGAGTTGCCCTGGGTGAATGCATTGTTAGCGCCATTTGCATTTGCCAGCATGGGGTCGTTAGGTATGTTGCTATAAAACGGATTGGCATAGCTGCAATGTTCAAAGCCATTGGGTGCGATATAATTGTATTCAAATCCGCTGCTGCCGCCATTTGCAGCATTGAACAATTTTACTATCACATTATTTGGAAAACCATTATTAAAATCTACATTGGCAATATGTACTTCGGTGCCTGCATCAAAAGTTATTTCTGCAGTGTTGCCAAGTCCGTTCCAGGCATAGATACTATCAGCACCTATTGTACTTCTAAAATTGATGCCATCAAAACTTTGGCCATTGATAGGGGAGCTGATGGTACAACTTGCAGAATAGATATTGGGAAAGGCTATGCAGATCGTCAGGTTACTGCTTCCGAGAATGCCGGTGATTGCGCTACCGGTTACATTTTTAGCATATACCTGAAGCTGGTATGCATTACCGGGGTTTTTACGGGCTGTAAATTGAATGCTTTCGGTTTGGGCAAAAACACAACCTGTAATAAGGATCAACGTTAAAGAGAATATTATTTTTTTCATGATAAACAGCTTTAAAAAGAAAATAAACTGATTGGTTATTGTGGTTTTACTTCGGTTCGGGTGCTGCCGGGGAAACTACCCAGCGATTTAACCAAAATGAAACTCGCGTCGTTGTTAGTACCGGTAAAGTTTACCTGCCTGTCCATATTCAGATCGGCCCAGTGGTACACCCCGTGAGGATTTCCCAATACATTGGATGCACCATTCAATACAGGCCCAAGTATATATGAAGCATCATTTGCCGAACCGCTGAAACTGATTCTGTTGCTATTAAGAACGCCATTGGCATTGCCGCCAAAAAGCATATTTAAACCACCGGTGATATTGTAATTACTTGTGTTGGCATTGCCACCATTTCCCAATAATCGATTAGCCGTTGCTGTTGTAAAATCAAATTCAGCCAAATATGAAAGATTGCTCAAGCGGGCATATTGGTTACCAGCATTATTGGTACTCATGGCCAGGTGATTGCGGTGGCGGATGGTAACTGTATAGATATGATCTGTCAGATCTTTAAAGTAGAGCGGGCTTTTGCCATCTGTATCTACAATATCACCATCTCTTTGAATCAAAGCGCTACGGGTTTGTAAAATATTACTACCAGATGTTACTGCATTGCGAACTTCCACAAATACCCAGTCGACAATGTTGTCATTTGCATTGGATTGATTGGCAAAAGCGGGAACATCTGCTGCTTCAGGTACAGGGTTGTTTACATGAGTGAAAGCAGTACTATACGGAGCGCTGCGGTAAGGATCAGTCAGCGGTATCAGGTTTCCTCCAGAACCAGAACGTAAATTATCATTCATCAAACCGCCACTGGCATAAGCTCCCTGCAAAAGGGCTTTTGCTTTTAGGTATACAAACTTGTTCATGCCAAATATTTCGCCTACGGTAGTATTGATGGTGCCGGTAACATAATTATCAGTAAGATTTTCACTATTGCCTGTAAGCAACCAATCCTGGTTATTGTAGCTGAATCCTACAATGTCATTTTCGGTTCCAACAAAATCGGGTAGGGTTGTGCTGGGCGTATAACCATAATAGCCTGTGCCGGTAAGGTTTCCACCCGTAATCCCCGATTTCCTGATGGGCCAGTAAGCACTTGTATAACTTTCAACTCTTGCCGGGCTATTAGGGCTGCGGCCAAATTTTACCTGTGCCCTTAAAGTGGGCGTTCCCGTACTTAGCGTTCCGCCCGCATTGCTCAGGTAAATAGGAGCCGGGCGGGTATAAATAATGCCCGAGCCCGCAGGAGGTATTTGAACAGAATCAACATAGCAAACTGGAAATAAAAATCCATCATTGATATTATTGTTGTTCATTTCATATTCACAGTAACCGGTACCGTTAGTGATCACTCCTTTGTTATTTGCATAACTACCCGGTGCGGCGCTCCCGTTTTTAAAGGTCAGGTTGTGGTTATTGGTGAAAACAGGCCCATTCGTAAATACCAGTTGGTTTTCAATTTTTACATTTCCACTCAGTTGCACACCGGCAGGGTTATCTATTTCAAGATTCTTTACAGAATGAGGTCCGGCTACCGGGCCACCTGTAAGATTCATGTTGATATTATTGGGTGTATATAAGCCTGATGCAGCATTGGCACTTTTAAATACCACAGTGCCGTTTATACTGGTATTGCTATTCAGGTTGCCACCTTCTATAATTAATTTCCCCGATCCACTGGTAGACAAAGTACCATATTGTACAAACAGCTCCTGTCCATGTACGTTAGTAGTGGCTAGAAAAAAACAAACGAGGCATTTTAATATTGATTTCATAATTAATTTCTTTAACTGCTGTTATAAATTCTTAATACATCAGAAGCAAACCGCTAATGAATTTGTCCTGTGCTTACTTTACTAATTTGGCAGATGGCACAGTAAGGGGAGCTGCCAATACAAAGTTTTTGAACGGCTTTACCTTTATGCGGCTATTCGTGTTTTGGGCCAATATTGTATAAGGAATATCCAGGATACAACTGCCGTTATTGATCGTGTTGATGATGATTTCTTTATTGGCTGGTAAAGGATTGGGGGGGATCATTCCATTGAGCCAATTGGCTGCATTGCTCCAGTTTCCGTCGCCGTTAAAAGTATATGTTACGATGCCATTCAGGTCATCAAATCTTTCGCCGGTACTTAAAATGTAATCCAGGTCCTGGTTGAGTGCTATTTTATCCAGCAAGCCAGGTAGCTGTGTGATGTTTTGTATCGATATAGCATCGTTTCTGTTCCGGTTTATTTTATCGTATAAGTCGTTTTCAAAATTGGTATACTCAGCAACTTCTAAGGCCCGGGTAACTAATATTTCAATCGCTATGATGGCCACCGCCGTAACGATACCAACATTGCCTACCGATAACGCTCTTGAAGTTGAAGAAGCGATCCTGGAAACACCTGGTACGGTTGCTTCAGCAGTTTGAACTGGGGGTACTGCTGCCTTCGCAACATTCACTGCTGCTGTTTCTACTTCACCTAGTACAACCTGCATGGCATCGAGGTTGGCCTCTACTGCGACACTGGCAGCATTTACGATGGCCTGGGCCGAAATTTTAGCGATGCTGGTAAGCAATAATGTGAAACCACCGCCAGCGAGTGAAGGAACCGTAAGTGAAGCAAGGATGCCTGGGTTTTTATAATCTCTTCCACGGTTTATTACTGAGTACTCACTTATTGAGATCTGTTCATCAATGTTGGGTGAATAGTAATCTACATCGGTAAACAGCGAAGTGTTTATGGGCCCTGCCAGCAAAGCATCGAAAGTGAGTGCAGATGTCTGGGCCAGGGTTTTATAGTTCTCCCAGCTTGTTTCTAAATTGTTGGCATAATTTGCCCTTATCTCTTTTACCTCTCTTTCCAACCAACTTACCATTGCAACTTCACCGGCCGTCCAGGTTGGGATGGCCCTTGTTGCCAGGTTTTCAATAATATACTTTTTCAGGGCATAGGTAACATCTATGCGGTGGCCGCCGCTATCTAATTTATAATTTCGTATGGCACTATCGGCCCTTGCCCCAGAATAATTGAATGAATACATCAGTGCCGATTTTATTACCGGCAAAAAGCTGGGGGCAGTACCATTCGTGGCAAAACCTTCCTGTTCCAGTTTTTGGTATCCAAATGTGCCATGCAAATAAACCTGGAGGCTGGGTTCAAATGGCAAACCCAGGTTTTTCATCATATTGTCCTTGTACACAGAATCGTTCAGGCTATTGATTGCATTAACGGAGTAATCTTCCATTATCCCCGGCGAATAACCGCCCAGCAATTCGGGATCGGCAAAATAGGGGTAATCGGCCCGGGTCATGATCCAATCTACTCCATTGGTGAAGAATTCGCCCTGGTAAACCGGGTCCCCATCGGGTGCTACTGTTGAAAGGGCGAGATACTTATTGCTGGCAACATTTTGGAAATTGTAAAAATTGCCACTCCTGATTATTCTCCATTGTGTTTCGAAATTGGTGGCAGTTGTTTTTGTGTACACCTGTGTTCCGGCAACCGTGCTGCCATTGGAAGTAAGGAACTGCCGGGTAAGTTGGTTTCTCAGCAAATGGTTTCCGTTTGTAGCTGGTATCACTTCCCATAATGAAGAATAATCCGCATACTTAGCATGAAATACAGGTACAGGGTTACCAATTACACCTCCATCAGTCATGTATTGACCGTCGGCTTTTGTAACAATTACGTAACGATGATTATCAACTGGTATGGAAAGGTTAATACAAAAGTGCCGGTCTTGTACATAAAAGTTATTGGGATTTACACCAACTGATGTTTCCACGTAGCCTTCATCATCTGTATGTATCAATGCTTCGCCAACTCTTGATGTAATCTCCGTCCAGTTAGGGCCAGGTACAGCCTGCTGCATCAGAAATTCGAACCTGTTATCTTCCGTTCCGGTAGCGCTCGTTAACTTCAGGCGAAGCCCGCCCGGGGTTGAACTTTCTGAAGCGGATGGTAAATAGAGGTACTGACCTGTTTTTCCATATCTGATACGGTAGGTGGGTATTATTGCTCCGAATGTTCTACCTGGATCCAATATCCACTCGCTTGGTTCGCCATATACCGGTGTTTGCTGTGTGCGTACAAATGTATCCGTACCCACGATGAATGGTTCCAGCATGGCCAGCGTTTCACGGGCAGTAATATGGTATTGCTTACCCGTAATTTTGCCTGATATCGTGGATGCCCCACCGTTAAATTCTGCTGGAGAGGCCGGGTTCTCATATCTGACAAGGTCAAACAATTGCCATCCGTCTGAGTTAGCACCAGCCGTGTTGTCCACTCCCAGGTATAATTGCACATCAGCATTGCTGGGATGTACCTGCAACAGCAAGGCTGCATTATTGCCAATTTCTGGACCCTGCGTGTATTTGCTATGTATTTCGTACTTGCCGTTTGCCTTCCAGATGAATTTGAATCTTTGGGTTACACCGGATATATCATATACATTTCGTAAAACAACAGGACTTCCATCATAGGCGCCATTTATACTCACCCATGCGTTGGATGCTTTATGCCGTATGCGGTACCAGCCCACTTCGTCGGTATATTCCAGTTTAAATTGGGCAGCGAAATCAGTATAGTTGGTATTGGCATAAACACTATTGGCGCTAGAGCCTTCGGGCACCCCTCTCCAGGCAAAACCACGGAGATTGTCGGTAAGACCCACTGTTCTGTTTTCGTACCGGTCTTCTAAAGAAGGTATGGCATCGCTGGGATTTGCAGGGGGTGAAAGATTGGTTAGGTACCAGCGTTGGTAGCTGTCGTTACCAACGGTTTTGTTCGGTTGCAGCCTGATACCCCCGTTGTCAAAACCAGCTCCATCATCTATACATAAAACCTCGTTGATACCATTGTGGCTAAAATGAGCCTGCAGTTTGTACCAATATGCGGTAGGTTGTTTTATAAATTTAAACTCCTGGTAATCTGTATTGGGGCAATCGCCCAAATTCCGCATTTCCGCATAGCCTGGCGAAACGATAACCGTAATATACTTACCCGAAGCCACGTGTCTTAACCTGTAGAAGTCACTCGTTACACCGTTTTCTACAATAAACGCCTGGTTTAGATACTGATTTGCCACATTGCTGTAGTTCTGGTATGCATCCGTGCCATACAAAGCGGGATTCGACTCCATGTGCATGCCACTTTGCACGTTTTTTAAGGTTACCCGCTCATTCTGATAATAAGGCGCAAGAAATTGCCCTTGAACTTGTAAAAGGCTACTAACTAAAAGCAAAAGCAGAAGTTTTGTTTTCATGATTTATTTTTTTAAAAGGAAAAAATTGTTTGTTGTTAGATGGTGGCCCATTGTTTTATTCAGTTGCTTTATTTCATAATCGTAATAAAGCCAGGCTATCCAGGCCATCAGGGCAAAAAGCAGCAGCACAAGAAGAACCTGCATGATCCACTTGCGTGTGTGAGCGTCATTTAAAAATGGAATAGGCATTGCGTTTTATTTACAACACAAACCTACCATGGGGCACCAGCCTTTTCCTAATAACGGCTGTAGACAAAAGCAGGACATGGCTAAAAATGGCAGGAAAACGAATGAAAACCGTGGACAAGAACGGGACAAAACCTGTTTAGCCCATTTATTTTAATGGTAAAGTGAGCGAACGGGTTTGGATTTTACAATTTATATTATTTATAAAATGTTGCTCCACATGGCAGAGAAGTGGAGTATTTTCAGGGAAGACTAATCTCCATTTAATCCCATCTCAGGATATTTTTTGCGCAGGCGGTAGCGGCTTTTGCGGAGCGAATCAACGGAAATGCCCAGCATATTGGCCATTTCTTTGGAGCTGATGGCAAGTTTGTTGAGGGCGATCAACCTTTGTTCAGCAGGGGTAAGATCGCCATATTGGTCTTGAAGATTGATAAAGAAACCCGGCCACACTTTTTCAAATAGTTTTTTAAATGCCAGCCAGTCATCTTCCGTAAGGATCACACTGTCCTGCAGGTTTTGTAAATGCTGGCTTATTTCGGGGCTGATGGCGGTGCCGGTTGAATTGTTGTTGGTAAGCTCCAGACTGATCTTCTCTATCAGGCTGTTTTTTTCAGCTATTTTATTTACAAATTCGTCCAGTTGCAATTTGGCTGTTTCCAGTTCCTGCTGCGCTTTTTGTTGTTGCAGCAGCAATACATTTTCCTTTTCCCTGGCTAATTGTTTCTCTTTTTTATACTTGATGGTTTGCCGGCTGATGATGAGTGCAGCGATGATGCCCAGGCCGATTAATACAAATACCAGTAATGTTTTTTGCAGTTGTTCCGCTTTTTTTTGTGATTCTACCAGGTCGAGACTTTGCTGGTATTCCATACCCTGTATTTTTTTTTCGGATGTGGTAAGCAGTTGCCAATCGTACTGGCTATTGTATATTTTTTCGTACCTGTTGGCCGTGTCTTTATAGGCAAGGGCGGTACTGAAATTGCCCTGCTCTTTAAATATGCCGGCGAGTACTGAATAGTAGTAGTGACAAAATTTAGAGCGAAAAAAATATTCGCCGTTCCAGGGGTTGTATTTGCAAAAAATGCTGTTTGCCAACTGTACATACTGCCGGGCACTATCGGTACGGTGTAACTGCGTAAAAGCATCGGCTATATACAAAGCAGAAATGGCGGCATTGATACTTTCTGTATCCTGCGACGTCAATACATCTGTGTAAAGCAAGGGAATACCTTCTGCAAAATTGCCCTGCAGGCATAAGGTACGGCCCAGGTTACCGCTGGCAATGCTTACCCACACCGTCACGTTTTGTGCTTTGGCAAGGGTGATGGTTTCTTTAAATTTTTGAATGGCCGAATCGTAGATCTCTAATTTTTGGTAGGCCAGGCCCCAGGTGTTCAATGAACTGAAGCCTTGATTATTGGGGCTGTATTGCTGGGCCAGTGTGGCGTATTGAATACATTGCCTGTAATTGCTAAAATTGAAATAGTGGGTTGCAAGGCCATTTAATACATGGCCTGAAAAAGGTATTTTTTCGTACCCGATAGCTGCCATTTCACCCTTGGCTTCCAGCATCAGGTTTAAACCGGCAGTATATTGCCGGTCGCTAAATAAAAAATCGCCTACCCTGAATTTATGCAGTGCTTTTACACCCGGTGTTTTATAACCGGCGACCAGGCTGCCAATATTGATCAACCGTTCACGCAATAATTTTTTATCTGTGATACGGAAAGCCTGGTGGTACATACTAAAATACCGGGAGTATTCGGTCAGCTCATCATCACCTTGTTTGGCTATACTATCTGCCAGGGAAATGGTGGCTGCAGAATCAAATACAGGAAAAACTTTTTTCTCCAGCAAATCGTTTATCGCTTCTATTGATGCCACCCGGTTGAATAACGGGGATTGTGCATTTGTCCAAAACGGGCATAGGAAAAAGCATAAATAAAATACTTTATAAAATTGGGAGACCGGCGCAAAATTTACAGGATAATACAGCATTCTTTGAATACCTCATTTAAAAAGTATTGAAATTTAAAAGTAAACTTTTTTATAAATAATATGATGTTGGTTTTTCTCTTTTTCATATTAATGATGGTAATCCCGGCAGGCAAAGAGGTTTAAGTATCAAAGTGGTTTATTTTGCAGCAATAACAATTAACAGTTTTTTACGCCGCAATAAACTGCTGATTCGTTTTTCAAATCCATATTGCACATATGTTGGCATAATAATAGTAATCAGTACCAATAAAAAATTACATTTGCCCAAAATCATTAAACCGATGTTTGATATTTTATTACAGGTAGATACACTAAGCAAAGCAACTGAAGCCACCGTAGCAGCCAAAGAATCCGTTTGGAGTTTGCTGATGAAGGGAGGCCCTTTAATGATCCCGTTGTTTATTTTATTTGGCATTGCCGTGTTTGTATTTATAGAGCGCCTCATCGTTGTACGGAAAGTTTCTCAAATCGCTGACAACTTTATGAGCATGATCCGTGATAACATTGTTACCGGTAATATTGCAGCAGCACGGAGCCTTTCAAAGAATACTGACAATCCCATTGCAAGAATGATCGACAAAGGCATCCAGCGTATTGGCAAACCGATTGATGCTATTGAAAAAAGTATGGATAATGTGGGCAAACTGGAGATGTACAAAATGGAAAGGAATTTGACCATCCTTTCTGTAATTGCACGTATTGCACCTTTGTTTGGATTTGTGGGAACCATTGTGGGTTTGGTATTGCTGTTGAAAGATTTTGCTACTATCGCCAATCCATCTGTAAGCCAGATAGCGGATGCGATGTATGTAAAACTGATCACTTCTGCAAGCGGTTTGATCATTGGTATGCTGGCCTACCTGGGCTATAGTTTTCTTGATACACAGATCAACAGAACAGCCAACAGGATGGAAGCTGCCAGCAGTGAGTTTATTGATATTTTGCAGGAACCAACAAGATAAAATTTGAATTGCGAAGTAAGAATGCAGAAAAAGCTGCTTCGTCATTCGTAATTTTTCATTCGTCATTTGTCATTCGTAATTCATCATTTACATGAGCTTTCGTAAAAATAAATTAAGAGAAAACCATAATGAAGTGGACGCCGGTCCGCTCAATGACATTCTTTTTATATTGCTCATGTTTTTTTTGATGATTTCCACCCTGGCAAATCCTAATGTGATAAAGATGAGTGTTCCCCGGAGTAAGAGCGATACCAAGTCTAAACAGAGTGTGGTGGTAAGTGTTGACAAGGATAAAAATTTTTATGTGGGTGCAAAAAAGATTGTTCCTGATTCACTGGAATCTGCTTTAAGAAAATATATCAACGAGGGTGATAGTGTAAAACCGGCGGTTGTTATCAATGCCGACTCCATTGCGCATTGGGGAGAAGTAGTAAAAATTATGAAAGCGGCAAGAAGACTGGGTGCCACCACATCTGCAACGGTTACCGGAAGTGAGTAGCTTTTATCATCCTGTCTTTACCGTTTATGTCTTTTCTTATTTCCACCTGGTTAAAAACAGCTGAAAAAATGTTAGCGGTTTCTGTCCCGAGATCTTCATGTATTTCTACATAAACTTTACCTTCTTTATTTAAATGTACTTGTGCAAATGCAGCAATGTGCTCATAAAATAATAAGGGTGAATGACTGGGTACAAATAAAGCTGTATGCGGTTCATACCCTGTTACATTCAAATCCATCTTTTCCTTTTCATTCATTGGTATATAGGGAGGATTGCTTACGATGATATCATAGTTGCACAATTGTTGCCATGCGGCTCTGTCCAGTAAATCGACCTGCATAAAAAGTACATCAGCTTCATTTGAAACTGCGTTTTGTTTTGCAATCAGCAAGGCTTCATGGCTTACATCAATTGAAGTAATATTTGCATTTCCCCGGTTTTTTTTTAATGCAACAGGTATACATCCACTGCCACTGCCGATATCAAGGAGGGAGATATCTCCATCATTTTCATCCAGTATCCATTTTACCAGTTCTTCTGTTTCTGGTCTTGGGATCAGTACATTTTCGTTTACTGCAAACCGTATGTTGTAAAACCAGGCTTCACCCGTAATATGCTGCAGGGGTTTGTAGGTAAGTAATTGTGCTAAAGCTTCATCGAGGATTTTTATTTGTTCCCCGGTTAATGCCTTACCTGGGTTTGTCACAATATTCTTCCTGGAAATTCCTGTTTTGTTTTCAAATAGTAATCCGGTTACAGCAGCCGCTTCGTTCAAAGAGTAAATGCTTTGAAGTTTTTGTAAATAGTACCGGTAATATTCGTTCCATGTCATCCCGACAAACATAGTTTATTTTTCAATCCTTATTTTTGAGCGGTTGAGCATTGATACTATATATATGCAGCGTTGCCTCCAGCTGGCAAAGCTGGGTGCAGGTAATGTGGCACCCAATCCAATGGTGGGTGCCGTGCTGGTGCATAACAACAGGATAATTGGGGAAGGCTATCACCAGCGGTATGGGGAGGCACATGCAGAAGTAAATTGCATCAATCATGTGTCAGCGGAAGATAAATTACTCATAAATAAAAGCACCTTGTATGTTTCTCTTGAACCCTGTGCTCATTATGGTAAAACACCTCCCTGCGCAGACCTCATCACAAAAATGCAAATTCCCCAGGTGGTTATTGCTTGCCGCGACAGTTATAAAGAAGTGGACGGTAAGGGTATTGACAAGCTAAGGTCAGCTGGTGTAAACGTGACCGTTGGTATTTTGGAAGCAGCGGCCAGGATGTTAAATAAGCGGTTCTTTACTTTTCATGGAAAGCAACGGCCATATATTATTTTAAAGTGGGCGCAAAGCAGTAATGATAAAATTGCCAATGCAGATCTTTCAAAAGTTCAAATAAGCAATGATTTTACCAACCGGCTGGTACATCAATGGCGGAGTGAAGAAGCGGCTATTATGGTTGGTACTAATACTGCTTTGCATGATGATCCTTCATTAACAAACAGGCTTTGGACCGGGAGCAACCCGGTAAGGATTATAATTGATAAGAACCTCAAAGTTCCTGCCAGCAGTCATTTGTTAAGTGATGGAGGTAAAACCATCATTTTTAATGAGCATAAAAATATAGAGGAAGGCAATTTGCTATACAAACAGCTTAAGAGCAGTGCTGTATCAGTAAGTGAAATAATGGGCAGCTTATTTGAGATGAATATTCAAAGTGTTCTGGTGGAGGGGGGGACGATGCTTTTGCAATCTTTTATAGACGCAGGTTTGTGGGACGAAGCCAGGATTATTACCAACAACGATCTCGTGATACAGGAGGGAAGGGCAGCACCGGAATTAAAATTTCAGATCAAGGTTGGAAGACAAGACATTTTTTCAGACAGCATACAATATTACACAAGGCAACAGAGCAAATGAGTAAGGAAGATTTAAAAGATGACAAGACGGTTTACTACACTATTGATAAACCAGGTGTGGCAGAATTTAAAGACCGGGGCAGCAAGTTTATTGCCTTTGCCTATCCCATCGGCCATGTGGATGATTTTAAAAAACATCTTCAGGAACTAAAAAAACTGCATCCTAAGGCTGTTCATCATTGTTTCGCTTATCGTATTGGCACCGATGGTAACAATTTCAGGGTTAGTGATGACGGAGAGCCATCGGGAACCGCCGGCCGGCCCATACTTGGTCAAATAGACAGTAAGCAGGTTACCAATGCAGCCGTTATTGTGGTGAGGTACTTTGGCGGCACGCTTTTGGGCGTTCCAGGATTGATCAACGCTTATAAAACAGTGGCATCACTGGCCTTGCAGGTAACACCGGTTGTTCAAAAGCAGGTTGAAGTGAACTTTACCATTCAGTTTGATTATACCCGTATGAATGAAGTGATGACGGTTTTAAAGCAACACAACTGCACCATCATAAGCCAGGAAATGCAATTATTCTGTTCCATCCTGTCGGGAATTCCTTGCAACAGGCAGCAAGAAGTGTTGTATAAGCTAAAAGAAATACCCGGGGTAAATATCACAAAATCGTAATCCTGTCTAAAAGTGGTGTTCATTTTTTTATCCTAATTAATTTTTTTCAAAATTTTATACTACTTTTAAACGCCCATTACAATAACAGCTTATTTAATACCAAACTAGATTATGAGGAAACTTTTACTTTCCCTCCTGGTGTTTATTACCGTATGTAAACTATCAGAGGCGCAACAATTACATTTCACATCGCTTTTTCAACAGCATAATTCCATGTATAACCCGGCTGCTGCAGGGTTTACGGGGCATGGCGTTATAGGTACCACCTACCGGAGCATGTGGTCTGCTTTTCCTGGGAATCCACGCACATTTATGGTGTACGGAGACGCTTTTTGGGAGAAAAAAAGCTCTGGTTTTGCTGGTTATGTTTACCGGGATATAACCGGACCTACCAGCCGCACCGGTGTACAGGGTGCTTATTCTTTTCATGTTAAAACTGGTGAAAAATCAAAACTCGGGTTGGGTATTGAGTTGAGGGGATTGCAATATTCGATAGATAAATCAAAATTAACCGACGCATTGGGAAGCGATCTCGTACTGGCTGGAAACAACACTTCCTTTAAATTAGATGCGGGTGCCGGTGTATATTTTTCCGACGGAAAATTTAGTGCAGGCGCTGCTGTAAGCCAGTTAATTCAATCAAAACTGGCGTTTAGTGATATTCCCAATGCAACCGAAAGGGCAAAATTGTATCGCCATTTTGCGTTTACCTCAAGTTATGTAATTCAAACAGGCGGCACTACACATCTTACTCCTTTTACAATAATAAGGTACATACCCAATGCACCAACAGAATTTGATTTTGGTTGTAAAGTAGATGTGCAGGATAAGATTTGGTGGGCTATGTCGTGGAGGATACGTCATTTCTGGAGCCTTCAGGCGGGCTTTAAGCTGGCTGACAAAATAAGCTTTACGTACGCTTATGATTACTATAACGAGCCTTTCTCTGATTTTAATACAGGGAACAATGCACATGAAATGGGACTACGGTTCGATTTAAAAAAGAAAAAATAATTTCCGTCCGGTATCTTTTGCAAAATTTCCAATCCACTCCCTGGTTTAAGATTTTTCATTATTGCTAATAATACTTCTTCATCATGAATTTTACCTCAGTTCCTAAAATGTTATTCAAGATGTTATATACAAGGCTGCTGCCTTTGTGTGTAGTAATGTTTACTGCCACGGCAGCTTTTGGCCAGGCGCCGCCGAATGATAATGCGTGCCAGGCAACAACCCTTACACCAGATGCCACCTGTACTTTTGTGCAAGGTACCAATGTAAGCGCTACAGCCAGTCCTGGCTCACAAGCGCCAACCTGTGCAAACTTTACTGCCGGTACCACCGCTGATGTGTGGTTTCGGGCAACAGTACCAGCAGGAGGTGTTCTTCAGTTTGATATGCAGGCAGGCACCATGACGGATGGCGGTATGGCTGTTTACAGGGGAAACACTTGTCAGGGATTGATTTTGTTACCTGGTGCATGTGATGATAACAGCAGCTCCAATCCTAATATGCCCAAGCTCACAGTATCCGGCTTAAATCCTGGGTCTACTGTTTATGTAAGGGTTTGGTCAAAAAATGGTATTACAGGCACTTTCGGTATTTGTGCTACCATTCCGGTGCCACCACCAGCAAATGACGAAGTATGTAATGCAATTGAACTGCCGGTAGAGCCTACTTGTAATTTCCAGACGTATACCAATGCCAGTGCATCTTTAAGTAGCGGAGTAAACCCACCGGTATGCGCCGGATTTTTGGGCGGTGATGTGTGGTTCAGAGTGGTAGTTCCTGCCAATACCACTGCTTTGGTATTTGATACAGACGAAGGCGTAGTTACAGATGGTGGTATGGAAATTTATTCCGGCAGTGCATGTACAGGCACACTGCAACCGCTTGCCTGCGATGATAACAGTAGCTCTAACGGCAACATGCCCAGCCTGACCTTAGGTGGTTTTACACCAGGGGATACAGTATGGATCAGGTTTTGGGAAAAAGACAATAATAACAATGGAACCTTTGGTATTTGCGTAACCTTACCACCGCCACCTCCTGCAAACGATGACCCTTGCAGTGCGGTATTATTACCGGTAGAGGCTGCTTGTAACTACCAGAATTTTACCAATGTGGATGCTTTAAGCACTATAAATGTAACAGATCCCGGATGTGGTGATTACCAGGGCGGTGATGTTTGGTTTAAAATAGCTGTACCCGCTGGTGGAAGAGTAGTACTGGATGCACAAACCGGTGTAATGACCGATGGTGCTATGGCAGTGTACAGGGGAACCTGCAGCACTCTTGAATTACTTGCTTGTAATGAAGATGCAAGTGTTAATGGTGCAATGCCAACCATTACACTTGGTGGACTAACGGAAGGGGATACCCTCTGGATCCGTTTCTGGGAAGAAGGCAATAATAATAACGGCAGTTTTGGGATTTGTGCCTCAATACCCCCGCCCGCCCCAACAAATGATGACCCTTGTACTGCAACACCAGTAACCGCAAACAATACTTGTGTGTTCCAAACCTTTACTAATGCAGAATCTACCGGCTCTACCGGCATGCCTGATCCAGGTTGTGCCAGTTACCAGGGTTCTGATGTGTGGTTCTCCGTGGTGGTTCCGCCGGGTGGGGCATTGATATTCGATGCACAAGCCGGGGTAATCACTGATGGTGGCATGGCGCTGTATACAGGTACATGTGATAACCTCACTTTATTGTCCTGTGATGATGATGCCAGTAATAATGGTGCAATGCCTTTCCTGAGTGAAGTTGGTCTTACACCTGGTGATACAATATGGATACGTTTTTGGGAATTTGGTGGAGATAACAACGGAACTTTTGGACTTTGTGTTAAGATCCCTCCCCCTCCTCCGGCTTACGATGATCCTTGTAACGGTGTGATCATTCCGGTTGATTCTAACTGTGTATACCAAACATTTACGAACGAAAGTTCTACCGACTCCCCGGTTGTAGATGATCCTACATGTGCTTTTTACCAGGGCAGCGATGTTTGGTTTAAAGTTGTAGTTCCTGCAGGAGGCGCTGTTGCCATAGATACGGACGATGATGAAATGACCGATGGTGGCATGTCGGTTTACAGCGGTACCTGCGATGGCCTTACCGAGTTGGCCTGCGACAATAATGGAAGTCCCAATGGGGCAATGCCTAAATTAACATTGGGTGGATTAACACCAGGGGATACTTTGTATGTACGTATCTGGTCAGCATTTAATGACAACAATGGCACTTTTGGAATATGTGCAAGCATACCACCACCGCCTCCGGCGAATGATGACGCTTGTGGAGCGATCGCATTACCTGTTGATTCAACTTGTACCTATCAATCATTTACAAATGATGCTGCAAC
This sequence comes from Bacteroidota bacterium, assembly GCA_029561305.1. GTDB lineage: Bacteria > Bacteroidota > Bacteroidia > Chitinophagales > Chitinophagaceae > Ferruginibacter. The sequence continues at coordinate 16,765 of JAKQJG010000370.1, forward strand.
CGGTTCATCCGGGGTACCTGCACCTGGCTGTGCTGATTACCAGGGCGCTGATATTTGGTTCAAAATTGTGGTACCTGTCGGCGGCGCAATAGTATTAGATACAGATATTGATCAGATGACAGATGGCGGAATGGCTATATACAATGGCAGCTGCGGTAATCTCAGTTTGCTTACCTGCGACGATAATACCAGTGCAAATGGCCTGATGCCAAAAATTACCGCTGGTGGTTTAACACCCGGGGATACTATTTGGGTGCGGATGTGGTCTGCTTCTAATGACAATAACGGGCTATTTAAAATATGTGCTACCATACCACCGCCACCACCGGTAAACGATAATCCATGTACAGCTACTCCGCTCACACCGGATTCTGTTTGTACATATCAAACATTTACGAACGAAAATGCAACCAATACATTGGGTGTGCCTGAGCCGGGTTGTGCATTGTACGAAGGCAGTGATGTATGGTTCAGTGTGGTAGTACCCTCAGGTGGTGCATTAATATTTGACTCAGAAGATGACGTGATAACAGATGGTGGTATGGCCATATACAGTGGTACCTGTAATAATCTTACTTTAATTGAATGTGATGACGATGGAAGTGTTAATGGATT
>JAKQJG010000422.1 GCA_029561305.1 Bacteroidota bacterium
GCCGGGTTAGATACGGCCGACAGCGGTACCATCTGGGTACGCAAAGAAGTGAAAGTGATCATGCTGCAGCAGGAAACACCCTTTGATGAGAACAAAAGCATCTGGGATAATATTCTTCGTTTAGACAATCCCGTGGTAAAAGTGGTGAAAGATTATGAAATGTTTTTAGAAGCAGGAACCGATGATGTGGATCACCTGACCGAATTGATGGGCAGGCTGGATGAACACAATGCCTGGAATTTTGAAAATGAACTGCAGCAGATATTGGGCAAACTCAACCTGCATCACCTGAATGAGCCGGTTAAAAACTTAAGCGGCGGACAAAGAAAAAGGGTGGCATTGGCACAATCACTCATTGAAGCACAGATACACGAAGGCAAATGCCTGCTGATACTGGATGAACCTACCAATCACCTGGATGTAAGCATGATCGAATGGCTGGAAGACTTTTTAAGCGCCCAAAAGATCACGTTGTTATTGGTTACGCATGACCGTTATTTCCTGGATGCAGTGTGTAATGAGATCATCGAAATTGATGAAGGAAAAGTGTTTGAATACCGCGGCGATTATGATTTTTTCCTGGAACAAAAAAGTTTACGCCAGGAAGTACAGGCCAGCGAACTGCAAAAGGATAAAAATATTTTTAGAAAAGAACTGGAATGGATGCGCAAGCAACCAAAGGCCAGGACCACCAAATCAAAATCAAGACAGGATGCTTTTGCCGTAGTGGAAGAAAGGGTAAGCCAGAAAAAAGAAGAACTGGAAGTAAGCCTGCAGGTAAAAATGACCAGGCTGGGGGGTAAGATCCTGGAGATGAAAAAGGTAAACAAAGCCTATGGCGATAAGGTATTGATAAAAGGCTTTGACTACACTTTTAAAAGAGGCGAACGCATCGGTATTGTGGGAAAGAACGGCGCAGGCAAATCCACTTTTTTAAAGATCGCCCTGTTACAGGAACCGCCAGACAGCGGCAAGATCAACCATGGCGAAACGGTGGTGTTTGGCAACTTTGACCAGGAAGGATTAAAGTACAAAGAAGATAAACGGGCAATCGAATATGTAAAGGACTTTGCAGAATTTTTCCCATTGGCAGATGGCAGCAAAATAAGCGCCAGCCAGTTTATGGAAAAATTTGGCTTTAGTGCCGAACAGCAATACACACCACTCAGTAAGTTAAGTGGTGGCGAAAGAAGAAGACTGCATTTATTGAGTGTGTTATTTGTAAATCCCAATTTCTTAATATTGGATGAGCCTACCAATGACCTCGATCTGCAAACGTTAAGAACCCTTGAAGAATTCTTACTGGATTTTCCCGGCTGTATCTTAATCGTTAGCCATGACCGTTATTTTATGGACCGGCTGGTAGATCACCTGTTTGCATTTGAAGGAGAAGGTGTGATAAGGGATTTTCCGGGCAACTATACCCAGTACCGTGAGAAGCTAAAGAACAATACACTAACGGGTTCTTTTATCCAGTCAAAAGAAGAAGTGCCGGTTGTAAAAGAAACAAGAGCACCATCTACCGGCAGCAGCAATCAAAAACTTTCCTTTAAAGAAAAATTTGAATTTGAAAATTTAGAAAAGGAACTGCCGGCTTTGCAAAAAGAAAAAGAAGCAACAGAAGCAACAATGGCAGCAGGTAACCTGGGTTTTGATGAATTGCAGAAAGCCGCTGCCAGGATCGGGGAACTGATTGAGCTGATCGATACCAAAGAAATGCGCTGGCTGGAACTGAGTGAAAAAGCCTGACAGGCTACAGTGCTGTGATCTTATACATCGTCGTAAATACCGTATTGGCATCGGGTGGCAGGATAATTAAATTGATCCCATTATTAAACGTATCTGGTGGTGCACTTAAATTTTCAACCGCAATGCTCATCCTGTGTTCAGGCGTATAAAACTGCATATAGGGATAGGTTTTATCCGGCCACACTTCCACCTGTAGTTTTTGCTCAGGATCCCTGATGGCAATCAATGGCGGTTTACCACTGTGATTTACAGTAAAGCAATCATCAAAATGCACAGTACCTATTTTTTTAAATGTTGCAAATTCTTCAAACCGCTCAATCCTGCCGGTAGGTATCATGTTATCATCAAACAGTAGCTTTTCATTGCTTTTAAACTTGAGTTCCAACTCATCAATTTTTTTGCCCAGGGTAAAATACGGATGCCAGCCATCCTGTATGGGCATCAGTCCTTCGCCGCGGTTAAAAATAGTTGTTGATACCTGCAGTTCATTGTTCTTCCTCAAATGATAAGTGATAACACAGTCATAATGAAAAGGATAACCATTGCTTTCACCCCGGTATTTGTATTGCAGGGCCAGGCCGGCATGTTCCTCATTAGCGTATTGATAAATTACTTCAAATGGGGCATCGTAAATAAGACCATGCAGGGCATTGGGCCCCAGTAAAAATTTGTCAATGATATGCGTGTGTTCCTCAAACTGGTAGCTGGCATCCTTGATCCGGCAGGCAAAGGGTGACAGTTTACAACTCTTAAAGCCTTTGGCAGTTACGTTTTTTTCAAAATCATCCTTATTGCTGTAGCCATCAATTACGTTAACCAATGCACCGTTATGCAAAATATTGAATGAATGAAGAATCCCTCCGCAGGCAGGAATTATTGCGGCAAAACCGTTGCTTTCGAGGTCTTTGAGTACAATAGTTTCAAAGCCATGGGTGGTTTCGTTTTCTGTTGCAAACATGGGGCGGCCATAAATGTGTGTTACGAAACTACCAAAGAAAGCGTGTAATCAGGATTTTTTTCGGTAATACTTGCTGTTAAAGCGGCTCAACCAGTGTTAAAAACAGGCGAACCCGGTCAATTTTCCTTTATTTTGCACCAATTTTTAACCGTAAAGAGTGTGTAGAGGCAAACGGGGTAACAGGAAGAAGACTCGTAAGCTATTTGCTGCATTTATTACAAAACGTAACAACTCAAGATATATTTATAACAGCCAGATCATGCGGAAATTTATTTACGGAGTCTTCATTTTCATCTTTACTTTCTCAGCATCATCCGTACAAAGCCAGGATATTTTAAGATCCAAAGACGTAAGCGGTGTTAAGGTAGAAACACTCAGTGACGCCGAGATTGCCAATATAAAAAGCCAGTTACAGGCCAATAACCTTACCATCGACCAGGTAGAGCCTATGCTGAAGCAGCGGGGAATGAAAGATCTTGAGTTCTCAAAATTGAGAGAAAGGCTGGCGGCTGCGCCCGCTGCCCGTACGGAAGCTGTAAAAGGAACGAGTGAAACAACCCGGGTGCAGGAGCCGGTTGAAAACAGGAAAACAAAAGACAGTACGGATGATAAGATCTTTGGATCTGAACTATTTGATAACCCCGACCTGAATTTTGAACCGAACCTAAAATTAGCCACACCAGTAAACTATATTCTTGGTCCGGGTGATGAACTGATGATGAGTTTGTACGGTGTGCAGGAATTGAATGATGTATCAACAGTTTCTGAAGAGGGAAAAATAAATGTACCACATGTAGGCCTGATACAGGTAGCAGGCTTAACAATAGAAGCAGCTACTCAAAAAATAAGGACCGCTACAGGAAGAATTTATACATCGCTTAGAAGCGGGCAGAGTAAATTAAATGTGAGCCTGGCCAAAATAAGAACGATCAAAGTAACTATTATAGGTGCCAAGCAACCGGGCAACTTCTCTGTATCCTCTCTCTCTACAGTATTTAATGCCTTGTACCTTTCCGGCGGCCCCGCTAAAAATGGCACTTACAGGAATATCGAACTCGTAAGAAACAATAAACTGCTTACTTACGTGGATATTTACAAGTTTATGGTAAATGGCGACCAGTCAGAAAACATCGGTCTAAAAGACAATGATGTGATCAGGATTCCGGTATATAAAAACAGGGTGTCGCTGGAAGGAGAAGTAAAAAGACCTGGTATTTTTGAATTGAAGCCCGGTGAAACGTTTACTAACCTGCTTGAGTATGCGTCGGGTTTTAGCGACGTTGCTTACACTGCTTCCGTTCATATCATACAAAAAACGGGTAAAGAATACAAAGTAAAAGACCTGGTACCTGCAGAATTCACCAGCTATAATCCACAAACCGGTGATGCTATTACAGTGTCAAAAATTTTAAACCGCTTTGAAAACAGGGTGCAGGTACAGGGAGCTGTGTTCAGGCCAAATGCTTATTCTTTTTATGATGGCATGCGGGTAAAAGATTTAATTAGCCGTGCAGATGGTGTGCTGGAAGATGCCTATTTAAAACGGGCCATTATCACCCGTACCAATGCGGATCTTACAACAGAAATAGTAAATGTGGATTTGAAAAAAGTGATGGCAGGTGATGCGGCAGCCAATATTCTTTTACAGAAAGAAGACCTGGTAAAAGTATTTTCACTAAATGATTTTAAGGAAAAATATTCTGTAACCGTTAACGGGGAAATTCAAAACCCGGGCACATATGAATACCACAAAAATCTAAGTTTAAACGACCTGCTGTTACAGGCTGGCGGCCTGATGAGTTCTGCCTCTAAAAATGTGGAGATAGCCAGGATGCTGAAAGCAGAAACCATCAACAGTAATGACAGTACCAAAGCGCAGTTATTCAATATAGAAATTGATGTGGCAGATAATGAGCAGACAAAAACATTCTTGCTGCAGCCTTTTGATGTTATCAATATACGAAAGCTGGCGGTTTATGAAAAGCCACAGATGGTAACCATCAGGGGAGCGGTACCGTATGCAGGCCGCTATGTGATATCAGGCAAAAATGAAAAAGTGTTTGATATGATAAAAAGGGCCGGTGGATTAACACCAGAAGCGGATGAAATGGGCGTGAAAATAAAACGTCCTATACAGGCAGCACAAATAGCAGCACTAAGTGAAGTGAACCTGAATCTAGATAAGAATGACAGCAGTGCAGAGAACAAACTCACTAAAAAATTAAAGGAAGATATTAAATATGCTATCATTCCCATTGAATGGAAAAGCGTAACAGAAGACCCTGAAAATTACTCTAATATTACAGTAGAAGCAGGTGATGAAATAGAAGTGGCAGACAGGAATGAAAATGTAAAAGTTACCGGGAATGTGCTGCTCACTTCGGAAATACCTTTTGTAAAAGGCAAGGGCCTCCGTTATTATGTAGATGCGGTAGGCGGTACCGATAGTAAGGCATGGATGAAAAAAGCATATGTTATTTATCCCAATGGTAAGGCAGCAGTTACCAATAAATTCCTGTTCTTTAAATCTTATCCCAAAGTAACAGCCGGCTCACAGATAGTAATTCCTGAAAAGCCGGAAGCCACCAAGATCACTACTACTGAAATTGCCAGCATAGCAAGTGTGCTCGTTGGTATGGCGGGCGTGGTGATTGCCATCATCAGAACGGCAAACTAGTTATGGCTGCGGATGGGCAGCCACCGTTTGTGTACGCACGCACTTACAAATAACAATCGAAACGAAGTAAAATGAGTGAACAAATAACCAATAAGAAATTCACAATAAAGGATGCTTTTCTTGCCTGTACAGAATGGTACAGGTATTTTTTGACCAGGTGGATACTGATTGTTATTGTTGGCTTATTGGGTGCAGCACTCGGTTTTGGCTATGCTTATATGCAAAAGCCGGTTTACAAAGCATCGCTTTCCTTTGCAATAGACAGCGGTGAACAGGATGGACTGGGCGGTGCACTCAGCCTTGCAAGCCAGTTTGGGTTTGATTTTGGCGGCAGTGCCGGCGGCATGTTTGCCAGTGCTAATTTGATGGAGCTTTTTAAGTCGCGGCGCATGGTAGAACAGACCTTATTAATGCCTTCAAAAACGAATGCGGCTGTTTCGTATGCCGAAATGTTTATCCAGGGCCAGCAATGGAGAGCACGCTGGGCAGAAAAACCCGAACTGAAAAGCCTGCAGTTTTTACCTGGCTCAGACAGGTCAAAATATACCAGGGCACAAGACAGTGTGATGGGTGTGATCTATTCCATGGTTTCTAAAACAAACCTCAATGTTTTTCAAAAAGACAAAAAGGTTGACATTATTACTATTGAGACAAAATCAGGTGATGAAAATTTTGCCAAGGAATTTACTGAGGCACTGGCCCAGCATGTATCAGATTTTTATATTGATACAAAAAACAAAAAAGCCAGGATAAACATGGCGATACTGGAGCGCCAAAGAGACTCTGTTCGCAGTGCATTGAATAGTGCTATTACTGGCGTGGCTGCGGCAACTGATAATACTTTTGGTCTTAACCCCGCTTTAAATGTGCAGCGTACTCCGGCTACTAAAAGACAGGTGGATGTGGAATACAATGCGGCCATACTAACAGAGCTTATCAAGCAGACTGAATTAGCAAAACTGGCGTTGCAAAAGGAAACACCTTTGATTGAAGTAATTGACAAACCGGTACTGCCTTTACCAAAAGAAAAGTTGGGTAAGCTGATGGGATTGATCATCGGCGGTATCCTGGGTGGTATCATTATACTGGGTATCTTAATTGTGAGACGCCTGTATAAATTATGGCTGACATAAATCATAAATGACTGGCAGTTTTTTTCGGCTGCTGCCTGTAAAATTTTTTCAATTAAACGACCTCTGCACTGCTTCCCTTTTCGGTGTAACTGAGGCGGGCGAAGCCATGTAAAATAGTATAGGGTTACTGCCGGTAAACTGTACCTTTTTTCGGACCGTGTTATGAAGATCAATAAAGCAGATGTGATATGGAATTACGCAGCCACCATACTGAGGGTTGCCTCTTATGCTTTACTGCTGCCATTTATACTGAGAACAATGCCCGCCGAAATGGTTGGTGTGTGGTCGGTGTTCATGGCCATCAATTCTTTTGCGGCCTTGCTCGACCTGGGTTTCAGCCCTTCCTTTACCCGTAACATCACATATATTTTTAGCGGGGTAAAAGCATTAAAAGTAACAGGCTTTCATGCAGAAGATGCCGATAAATCAGTTGACTATGGTTTGTTAAAAGGTATTATTGCTGCCATGAAATGGTTTTACCTGCGCATGTCGCTGATTTTATTCTTTTTGTTGGCAACGCTCGGCACCTTTTATTTATGGACTGTACTTAAAAATTATAAAGGACCACAAACAGAGATATATGCAGCATGGGCTGTGCTCTGTGTTATTTGTACTTACACTATTTATACTCAATACCTCGATTGCCTGCTGCAGGGCAAGGGAATGGTAAAGCGTTCCAAGCAAATTGTTATAGCCGGGCAGTCTGTTTACCTGCTGATCGCAGCCGTATTTATCATGTCTGATTTTGGATTGCTGGCGATCGTGTCGGCACAGGCTATTTCTGTAATCATCATCCGGGTATTGGTTTCGAAATCATTTTTTACCGATGAAATAAGAAGTGCACTTAAGGCGGTGGTACCCCGGCCAAGAAAGGAAGTGCTGCAGGCTATTTATCCCAATGCCATCAAAATTGGCCTCACCTGGATCGGTGCTTTTGTTATTCAAAAATCCTCCATACTCGCCGGATCGTTATACCTGCCACTGGAGGATATTGCTTCTTATGGCATTACCATTCAGCTTATATCGATGATCGCTAATTTTTCAACGATCTATACTTCAACCTACACACCCAAAATTGTACAGCTCAGGGTGGCAAAAGACGATGCGGCAATAAAGGAAGTATATCTTAAAGGACAGTTGGTGCTTTTGTTTACGTATATCGCCGGGGGTGCCGCTATTTTATTTTTGGGCAAATGGGGCCTGCAGCTGATCGGCAGCAAAACAGAACTAATGGAATTTGCCCTGATCGCCCTCACACTTATCATTGCTTTTTTAGAAAGCAATCATGGGGTGGCTGCCGGGATATTGCTTACCAACAATGAAGTGCCTTTTTTCAAGGCTTCTTTAGCGGCGGCAGCAGTCACTATCACCTTGCTGTATGCTATGTTGTATATTTTCAATATGGGTTTGTGGGCAATGGTACTGGCACCGGGCATAGCGCAACTGTATAATAACTGGCGCTGGCCTTATGAACTGTACCGGCAGCTGAATATTTCGAGGCGGGATATGGGTAAAGTTGTAAAACACCGGATAAAAGCCATTCGTTAACGTTAGTGATCTATATTCCGTTTACATATTTTTTGGTGCTGCTGATTGTTAATGTTATCAGGACAAAGGGCTTTAACCTGGGAAGTTTTCTTTTATCACTTTATGCACTCTCTGCACTGCTGTCCATCTTTTTATACAGCGTGGAGTTCCTGCATTATAAAGACACCGATATAGCCTTATCATCCTGTATTTTTTATTGCGTGGTGTTAACCATTTTCTTTTTCCCATTCCTTTCTAAAAGCCGGTCAAAGGAGCACCGCATCGTATTGCCCGACGACAAGGCATTTATGTATATTTCTTTTTTCCTGATTGCTATCAACATAGCCGGTATACTGATGCTGCTCAAAACCATCGTGTTTGTGCTGGGCTACGATCCAAAGTCCCTGAGAGATGCAGGTTTAAAAAGTGTTTATTCAACCGGTACTATTGAAACTGCCGGGCTCTGGTTGCTGGGGCATTTCTCAGACTTTTACCTTGTGTTGCTTATTTTCTTTTTTTACTCTGTTACTTACCTGAAAAAGGGTACAGCTTTTAACGGGTTTCTATTTATCGCATCACTATCCACTATTGTAAATGGTTTGATGTCCGGCGGCAGAACGCAGATCATTTACTGGTTGCTGGTGTTTATTTCCTGCTTCCTTTATTTCCGGAAAGATATGGCTGCGAAACTCCGGAAGCGGCTGGTACTATTTGGTATGATCATCCTTTC
>JAKQJG010000432.1 GCA_029561305.1 Bacteroidota bacterium
ACACTGTTGTCAAACTGCACCGTACCACTGTTACCTACTGCAAATTTATTGGCCACAGAAAGTGCTGAATCGGGTGTTGTGGTACCAATACCGACCTTACTGTCTGCAGTGGCGCCATTTACTCCATTGATGCTTCCTAATACCAGGCTGTTATTTTGTGCAACAAGTGCATTGGCACCAATAGCTGTGGCGTTGTTAAGATTAGCTGATGAAGTATTAGCCAGGTAACCAATACCTGTGTTGGTAGAACCTGTTGTGTTGGTTGACAAAGCGCTGTCACCTAATGCAACATTCCGGTGTCCATTGGTATTATTGAGTAAGGCAAAATTTCCGGTGGCAGTATTATATTCCCCGGTATTATTATTACGCATGGTAAAGGTTCCTACAGCCAGGTTGCCATGTGCATTGTTTGAAAACATGGCACTATCACCAACGGCTATGTTATAATTTCCGTTGGAGTAACCGAGTGCTCTTGTGCCAACTGCCACATTCCCGGTACCGGTAGTATTGGAATACAGGGAACCGATACCTAAAGTTGTATTGCTTTTACCGGTAGTATTGTAATACATGGTGTATGCGCCGATGCCGGTATTCTCAATGCCGGTGAGTGAATCGGCGCTGGCTCCATATCCTGCGCCGGTGCCTACAAACGTATTCCGTTCTCCCATGTTTTTATAACCGGCTGCATATCCAACAGAAGTGGTTTCATTTACATACAAACCGGAATTGGGAAAGCCCGTTTGTGCACCTGATGCATAAAAGCCAATGGCGGTATTAAATCTGCCACCTTTGCCCATCATAGCACTTCTGCCGATGGCAACATTATACATTGAAGAGTCCGTCAATTCCAATGCACCTACTCCAATTGCTGTATTTTGGTCGGGATTTTTGGCATAGCGCAGTGACCTCCAGCCCATGGCTGTATTGGCTTCACCAGCATCGTCGTAAAACATTGATTCGTACCCTACCGCTGTATTATTATTGTTCCGCCTGTGGCTGTACATCGCATGAACGCCAATCGCTGTGTTATTATATCCGGATGTGTCCAGCAGCATTGCTTCCGTACCAACTACCGTATTGTTATTGCCAGATTTATGATTGTACATGGCATTTACACCGAGGGCAACATTCCATGCTCCGGAAATATCGTTTCTTAAAGCACTTGTTCCCAGTGCTGTATTTGAATTTCCTCTTAAATGATTGTACATAGATAAAAACCCAACCGCTGTATTATAACGGCTGCCGGTGTCATTTCTCAAAGCGCCTGCACCAATAGCAGTTTGCCCACTATAACGGGCAAAACGCAAAGCATCATTTCCTACGGCTGTGTTATCATTCATATCGGCTGGATTCACAATATTCTCTGCTTCATACATAGCAGCATTACCGATGGCCGTATTGTTGTATCCAACTTTATTTTTTAACAAGCTCAGGTATCCCAGCGAAGTATTGGCACCACCAGTAGTATTACTATCCTGGCTCGAAAAACCGATGGCTGTATTGGGATAGGTGGAAATGGTATTTGCCAACGCCCTGCCACCAACCGCTACATGATAACTCGAATTATCGCTTTTTGAAAGTGCCTTGAAACCAATTGCTGTATTATCACTTCCATAAGAAGCAACCATTGCTGAATCTCCAATAGCTACATTTCTTTTATAGGCACTGTTATTCGGCTGATCACTGTTAAAAAATCCAATTCCAAGCAACGTATTATAGCCAATGGCTACGTTCTTACTCCCGGTATTTGCGTAGTAACCCGACTGGTAGCCCAGGTAGGTGTTTTCAACACCCTGCAGGTTGCTGGTTTGCAGGTAACCGTTTAAATAGCCGGACCTGAAACCAACCGCAACAATATTATTTTTATTGCTGTACAAAAGAGCATTGTAGCCAACCGCTACATTTCTTGATGAATCATTTAGATATAGCGCATCATGCCCTACCGCCGTATTGTAATTGGCACTGTCCGCAGTACGCAAGGCAGAAGTACCGATGGCCACATTGCCATCACCTCTTTTTGTTTCCAGCATGCTGTGGCTGCCGATAGCAACATTGTACAAACCCGATTGCAGGTTTTTGAGCGCCGATCCACCAACAGCCGTATTGTGGTTGCCCGTTTCAAAAGAGGAAAGGGTATTGTTACCAATTGCTGTATTCATGATGCCTGTAACAGGTCCGCTGCCACGCAATGCCCGGTAGCCAAAAGCGCTGTTTTCCACCCCCGTGGTATTGGTATGCAGGGCGCTGTCGCCAAAGGCCGTATTGTTGCTGCCCGAGGTATTAGCGCCTGCACCTCCACCAATAAAATAATTGTGTGTTCTTGTATTCAGCTGTCCCATGGGCAAATTATTCTGGCGGAGCATAATTGGCTTATCATCCGTGGTGCCTAAAAAATTGGTCGTGGTATCGGTACCGTTATTACCGGTTAATGACCAGGCAGTTTTTATATCAGCAGTTACCAGCCACAACCATTGGGTGCCATTGTAGTAATGGAAACCCACACTGTCCGGGGCTGTTTGAAAAACCAACAGGCCCGTTGCTGGTAAAGCAATGGCGTTTCTTTCGGTTTTTGTCATCCGGGGAGCAAGAAAACCCCTGGTAGTAGAACTAATGTCAAGCATAGCGCTTGTATCTGGCTGGCTGCCACTTTCATTGATAGCAATGTTTTGTGATTGTACACTAAAGGATACCACTATGCCTAGGATCGCTGAAAGAATTTTCTTCATGGCTTTGATTTGAGCCGTAAAAATGAAAAGAACTGATGAGCGAAAAAATCTTAACAGGTTAACACGGGGTGATTTTAAAACGAAACGTATCTTTTTTAAGATGGAGTGCTTCTGAAAATATAAGCCCTGAGCGTTGCCGGGTTGAGCTGCAGCGCCTTGCAGGTATAGAATGACCAGCACTATCTATTGAGCAGAAAAAATTGTAGTAAGTAAAAGGGGTAATCTGTTTAGTAAACGGTACTTTCCGTATAAAGGAGTATTTGTTTTATTTCAGGGAGTCATACTCTTCGGGTGTATCAATATCAAATACGCCTGCTGGAAAAGCAACTTCAGCAGCATCATTTATATTTTGCTGTACAATCTTTTTAGCACCATATTGTCCATTCAACAGCAACAGTCTGTCAAAATATTGTTTATCAAATAATACCGGGGTGCCCTTGGTATTATTATAGGCGGAGGCAATAATGCCTTTGCCCGTTTTTTGTTTTGTCATTATCAATTCATTCAGCAAGGCAGCTGAAATATAGGGCTGATCGCAAACCAGGATGATGATGTTTTCCGTGGTGGGGTATCGTTGTAAAATATGGTTAACACCGCTTTGTATAGAAGTACCCATTCCTTCTTCCCAGTTCTTATTTTCAACCAAATCTATTTTTTGTAACCGTAGAATTTCTTTGAGTATTGAATGATAACAGCCTGTAACAACGGTTAAGTGCTCCGCATCCGAAGTTTTTATTTCATCAATAACATGCTGCAATAGTGTTTTGCCTTTGAAAGGCAGGAGCATTTTAGCAACAGTTTCCCGGTCGGTACCGCAGGTCAGACCGGTTTCTTGTTTGTCTGTCTGCTGGTCTGACCTGCGGTACCGACCAGTGTTCATTCTTGATGAACTGCCCGCTGCTAAGAGTAAACAGGTGGTCATGGAAGATTATGATTTTGCTGGAGTAAAATGATGTTCGTGAATAAAACCATCTTTATCCCTGAGTGTACCAGCATTCCTTTTAGCCAGAACAGCTTTTATTTCTGCAACGATGGAAAGGGCAATCTCTTCCGGGGTTTCTGCACCAATATCCAGGCCTGTTGGGCCATAAATTTTTTCACTATTGGCGATGCCAATTCCCTGCTTCGTTATTTCATGCAGCATTTTTTCCAGTTTTTTCTTTGGGCCAAGCACACCCACATAGTTGCTGCCGACGGGAATGAGCTCTTTCAGCATGGCAAGATCATAGTTGTAATTATGACTCATCAATATAAAAACCGTTTGCTCGTGTATGCTTACCTGTTGCAACGCTTCAGCAGGCCTGGCAACAATAATTTTTTTTACTGATGGAAAACGCTGTGCACTGGCGTGTGTTTTTCTGCCGTCCATGATGGTTACATGCCAGCCCAGCACATTGGCCATTTGTACCAATGGAAACGCATCATTACCTGCCCCTGCGATCATCAATTCTACCGGGGGCTTTACTAACTCAATAAATGCAGCGATATTTCCAGGTTGATATTGCTTAATAACGGAATGATTGTTCTCAAAGACCTGAGCTATGTCTTTCTCTAGTTCATTTTTTATTTCCTCTATGCCTGTTTCTCCCGTCCGGAAATCCTTCGCAACAAACAAACAGGTGCCAAATTGAGTTTGTAAGGCGTCTATATTAAACAGTGTTACCAGCACGCTGTTGGTTCTTTGTGCCGCAGCATTTTCTAATAATGTGATGGGGTTATTTTCTTTTGCCGGATCAATGGGTTCAAATAAAATATGTACAATGCCATTGCAGCCAAGCTGTATGCCGATGGTATTGTCGTCTTCATCCATACTGTCGTACGTAACCAGTTTGTTTTGTTGCTGGTTGATAGCCAGCAGTGCTTTTCTCAACGCATCGCCTTCTAAGCAGCCTCCACTGATAGCACCCGTGAGTTCACCATCTTCTGTTACCAGCATTCTTGCGCCGGGGCGGCGGTAGGAGGAGCCTTCCACATGCACTACAGTAGCCAGGGCGGTTTTTTTATGTTGCTGCTGTGCTTTCTTAAAGGCACGAATAATGTCTTCGGTTTCTTTCATAAATTATTTGTAGATATAACTTCCCCTTTCACCTGAATACAGTGAAACTACTTCAATTCTGTGAGTGTTGACACTAACAAGATTTGCAACAGGCTTCCCACTAATAAAAATGGTATCACCTTTTACATTCGAATCTCTCAGAATCAATACGTCACCGAGATGCAACCCCTGTTCGTATTTCCACCATCCTGTTTTGAGTTGATTATCTCCAGGGCTACAACTTAAAAATATCAGGTATACTAACGTAATACAAAATGAACTACCGGACTTCATTCGCATAATTTCTTTTCTTGTTTCTTGTGCAAATACAGTTCAGCACCAATCCCAAATTTAAACGGCTTTACGCATTTTTCAAGTGACAAAGGAAACAATGTGCTGCCTTCTTTGATTTTCTACCATGCCGAATACATATTTTGATGTGATAACGCCCTGCAGATTCCAGTTACTGTATAAGTAAAACAATTAAAGCTCAATAAAAAGAGTAACTCTTTTTCAAAGGGCAAACACAAGAGAGGATTTTAATACAATTCAATCATTGATAGCTTCAGTTCATTCATTCAATTGTTTAATACGGCAACTGACCCATCTACATTTGCTGCATCAAACTATAGCCATGAATAAAATAATTTTCCTGCTGTTGCTGCTTGTTGCACCAGCACTTACACAAGCACAGTTAGGCGGCTTTATGAATAAGGTAAAAAATAAAGTAAGCAGCAAGGCCAACCAGCGGCTGGATGCAAAGGTTGACAAAGCCATTGACAAGGGACTTGACGAAGCAGAAGGGAAGGGGAGTGGAACTGCAGTTGCGGAAAAAAACAGTAACAGTAATACCGCCTCTGAAGTAGAAGATAAACAACCGGAAACAACAGGCGTAAACGCATTCAGTAAGTACGATTTTATTCCCGGTAAAGAAATTGTGTACTACGATAATTTTGAACAGGATGCCCTGGCGGAATTACCTGCCGGCTGGAATACGAACGGCAGTGGTGAGGTGGTTACGCTGGATAAATTTCCAGGCAAGTGGCTGCGTATTCACAAAGGCTTTGTGTACCTCACCGCCAATGAAAAAGAGTTCAGCGAAAATTTTACAGCCGAGTTTGATGTGGTGATGCAGTTGAAAAACAATGGCTGGATGTTTCCCGTTTTTTCTGTGGGTTTATTTTCGGCAGGTACAGAGAGCACGACAGATAATTCATTTCTAAAAAACTACAACAGCAACAGTGCGGTAGCTGCACATATCTATCCCGGGAGTTATAATAACAGCAGGCTGGTGGTAGAATCTTATGATGATAACAAGCCCTATTTTAACAGTGATTCTAAAGAATACGCACCATTAGATAAATATTATGGCAAGCCTGTTCATATAGCGATACAGGTGCAAAAACAACGTTTCCGTATCTGGATCAATGAAACAAAAGCTTTTGATGTACCCAAGGGTGTACCTGCCGGGAAAATGATGAACCAGCTATTTTTTAAAGTGGGTTCCACCAATTATCCGGAAGAACAATACGGTATGTACATCAGCAATATTAAAGTTGCCAAAGGTGTGGAAGATACCCGGCACCGGTTAGTGGAAGAAGGAAAGTTCAGTACTACAGCTATTTTGTTTGATGTAAATACAGCCACTTTAAAACCAGAATCATTTGGTGTGATCAAAGAAATTGCAGGGGTACTAAAAGAACATAGCAATATCAGGATCAGCATCACTGGTCATACAGACAGCGACGGAACTGATGCTGCCAATCTAACGCTCTCTCAAAAAAGGGCGGCAGCAGTTAAAGAGGTACTGGTAAAAGATTTTAGTATTGAGGAAACAAGGATTCAAACGGATGGCAAAGGGGAAACAATCCCAATGGCAGATAATAAAACGAAGGAAGGAAAAGCAGCCAACAGGAGGGTGGAGTTTGTGAAGTTGTAGATTATTGCTTTGGATAATTTGCCCGCTGATTTTCTCCAGCCAATCTTACTGTTTCAGTAATCCGCTTCAATCTCGTTTCCGGTCTTTTAGCACTTGATATCCAATCCAGAATTCCTTTTTTTACAGAACGTGGAAATGCTTCAAAGTTTTTAGCGGCTTTTTTGTTTTTATCAAAGGCTTTTTCAAGATCTGGCGGTATGATGATTTGTTCTACCTCATCCAGGGCTGACCAGGCGCCATTCTGTTTGGCTGTTTCTATTACGGCCAGGCCGGCAGCGGTCATCAGGTCCTTCTGTATCAGTTCTTCAATTTTATCCTTGTTTATTTTGCTCCATTTACTTTTTGGATTGCGTTGGGCAAAATATTGATAATAGCTCTTGTCATCTCTTTTATTGGATTTACTGTCTATCCAGCCAAAGCAGAGCGCTTCTTCTACGGCTTCTTTATAATAGACACTGGGTGTACCGCATTTCATTTTGTACATGATCAGCCATACAGCTTTTTCTTTTGCATGGTTTTTCTGCAGCCATCTGCGCCATGCTGCACGGTTTTCGGCGTAGATTGTTTTGATGCCCTTATATTCTTTCTCTATGGAAAATTTGCTTGTCATGATATTAATTGCCATTAACTTTTTTAAATGACTACAGATAGCAGAATGGAAATTACAGTATACGTTTTACAGTAGAATTGGTTGTTAAAGTGTTTTGCTCCAGGTGGTCAATTATAATTAAACCTGGGCTCTTCCCTTTTTCAAAACTACCCAGGTCGCCATCCAGTTGCAATGCCCTTGCACCATTGATGGTGGCCCATTGCAATAATGTTTCTGTTAACAAAGTTGGAAAATATTGCTGCAATATTTTCATCTCTTCCAAAATGCTGAGCTGGTGATTAGAAGCAAGACTGTCGGTGCCAAGTACGATGTTCGTAATCCCATCAGCGGCTGTACTGAGCGTAGCCGAAGTAGCTGACGGCAGTTGCGTAAAGAGGCTTACATCAGGTAATGAGTTTGAGATGTAAAGGTTAGCACCAGGGCAAAGACAGTAAAAAACGGATGGCTGATGTATGATCCCTGATGTATGACTTTTTACAAAACTTATATCTGCTGCATTGGTAAAAACATTATGTACTAGAATAAGCGACTCGTGTTTTTTTAAGTAAGGCAAATAGGTTTGCAGACTTGTTTTACCAGATGATTTAAAATTCGAAATATCAATGCCTAATTTTTCATACAGCCTCAAAAAATCTCCTTTTCTGTTTTCAAACAATTCATTTTCTGCTGCAGTTTCCTGGTTATGAATGCTGAGTACTTTGTTTGAAGGATATGCATTGATCAATGAAAATAATTCAGGCGAAACTGAATAAGGTGCATGAGGCACAATTGAGTTATCCGGACACGGCAGGCTGTAGCGATTATACAGATCAAGGCTTCTTTGAAAGCGCAATTCTGCAATGGAGGAAGGAAACCCGCTGGCCTCAATAAAATTGTGATAACGCAGTTTAGTTGTTTGTTTTTGCGAAATGGTAAAAGCCGTATTACAAATATCACCAACCGCTACAATGCCCTGCAAATACATTTCCTGGTCTGCCATTTCAATAGCATTCAATATTTCTTCTTCACGAAAATGCCTTTCGCTGATCACTTTAATAACAAAGTCAACCAATCCTGTTCCCCCGGGGATGCGGCCCTTCATATGGCTAAGCTCTAAATGGCAATGGGCATTGATAAAGCCCGGGCTGAGAATGCCATTGAAATGCTGTACATCATCGCCGGCTTCCGCAACAGCAACGATATCAATAATTTTTCCACCATTATCTGTTATGAGCACATTTCCATTGTCCAGCAGTCCGTAGCCGGTAAAAAGCTGGTCTGCATTGAATTTTCTGTACAAAATGATTGGTTAAGATGATGTAAATTCGCCGCCGCTTCACTTCTAAGTGTTGCAGAGATTAGCGGTTTAGAAAACTGCATAAAGATATTTTATAAATAACAATAAACTCCCCTTCAGGGGTCAGGGATGTTAGACAAATTAGATGCAATAAAAGGAAAATTTGAAAACCTGGGTGTGGCATTGACCAACCCGGAGATTGTGGCCGATAATAAAAAATTTGCTGCCATCAGCAAAGAGTACCGCAGTCTTGAAAAAGTGGTGGTGGCCAGGGATGCGTACGTAAAACTGCTGGAAGATTTGGAGTTTAACAAAGAAGTGTTGAATAGTGATGATGCTGAAATGAGGGAGATGGCCAAACTGGAACTGCCGGAACTGGAAGCAAAAAAGGAGGAACTGGAAAAACATCTCCGGAACTTACTCATACCAAAAGATCCTTTTGATGAAAAGAATGCCATCCTGGAAATAAGGGCTGGTACCGGTGGAGATGAAGCTTCTTTATTTGCAGGCAACCTGCTGCGGATGTATATCAAATATTGCGAAAAGAAAGGCTGGAAAACGGCCCTGTTGAGTGAAAGCGAAGGAACAGTTGGAGGCTATAAAGAAGTGCAATTGGAAGTGCAGGGGGATGATGTGTATGGGTTATTAAAATTTGAAAGTGGTGTACACCGGGTGCAGCGTGTTCCCGATACAGAATCGAGCGGAAGGGTGCATACCAGTGCCGCCACGGTAGCAGTAATGCCCGAAGCGGAAGAAGTAGATTTTGAATTGAAGGAAAGTGATGTGAAAATGGAAACAGCCCGGAGCGGTGGTGCCGGCGGACAGAACGTAAACAAAGTAGAAACAAAAGTTTTTTTAACGCATAAACCAACCGGGCTGGTGGTGGTTTGCCAAACTGAACGAAGCCAGCTGGGCAATAAATTAAAGGCGATGGAAATGCTGCGTACCAAACTATATGATGAGGAAGTACGCAAGGCAGAAGAGGAGATCAGTAAGAGGAGAAAAAGCCTGGTAAGTACCGGCGACCGGAGCGCAAAAATAAGAACCTATAACTATCCGCAAGGCAGGGTTACAGACCACCGCATTGGCCTAACCGTATACAATTTGGATGAAGTACTCAATGGGGGCGTACAGGAATTTATAGAGGCCTTACAGTTTGCTGAAAACGCTGAGAAGCTGGCCACACAGAATTAATCCGGCCACCGATCAACACAGAAAATTCAAATTGAAAAAGGACGTAATTATCATAACTGATTACAAACTGATTTTCTGTGTCAATCTGTGCAATCTGTGGCTTTTAAAATTGTGATATCAGGTGGAGATGTTTACGGAGGTCAGTCTCTTTCAACCAAAAACAAATACACTTCCTTAGGGCCATGCACGCCCGTTACCAGGGTTTTTTCTATATCGGCTGTACGGCTGGGCCCACTGGCAAAGCTGATAAAGGAAGGAATGTTTTCCCCGTATTTTTCTTTTAATTTTTGCAGTGCATCTTTTACATCGTAAAGCAATTGATTGGTGTATGCGATGCAGATATGAACTGGTGCATAAACACTTACAGTACGGCCGCTTTTTTGGGCAGCACTCAACACAATGGTGCCGGTTCTGGCAACTAAATAATCACAACCCGTAATGGAGGCGTCGCAACTTTCCAATGCAATGGTAGTGCTGAAGGCTTCATTCCATTGCTCTTCGTTACAATAAATTTTTGTCCAGTCTTTGGCAGCAATGAGTTGCTGTACCTGCTGCGCCATTTCTTTTTCGTCAATACAATAAACAAATTTTCCCTGCAGTTTGGTAAAAGCTTCTGCAAATACCACTCCCAGTTCATCAGCAGGCGGGTGAAAAATATTATCATCATTTTCCGCTGCAGGAAAAGGCAAAGGCACTGGTGTAGCCAGTGCCTTTTTGATCTTATTAAGAATATTTTCTCTTGCGCTTGACAAATTACCTTTTTAAGAAAGCCGCAGATTCGCAGATCGATTCATCTTCAAATCTGTAGCAGTTTTTTTAAAACTTTGGTTCTGGCATTGAAGTGTCATCCGGTACATCAAGCGCTTTCTTTTCTTCAAAAGGCCTTTTACCAATCAATAATTCCACGTCGCTTTTAAATAATACCTCTTTCTTCAACAATTCTTTAGCCAATAATTCCACATCACCTTTCTTTTCAGTCAATAATTCTTTGGTTCTTACATAAGCCTTATCAATTAACTTTCTTACTTCCTCATCGATCATCTTACCGGTTTCCTCGCTAAATGGTTTTACAAAAGTATTTTCCTGCGTGGGATCGTAATAGCTCACGTTACCCACTTTATCATTCATGCCATACACGGTGATCATGCTGTAAGCGATTCGTGAAATCTGCTGCAGGTCATTGCTTGCACCAGTACTTATTTTACCAAAGAAAATATCTTCACTTGCCCTGCCACCCAGTGTCATACAAATTTGGTCCATCAGCTGGTCGGTATTATACAGATACTGTTCTTTCGGTGTGTATTGTGCATAGCCCAAAGCTGCCGAGCCCCTGGGCACCACGGTTACTTTTAATAACGGGTAGGCATGTTCTAAATACCAGCCGCAGATCGCATGGCCCGCTTCATGGTAGGCAATGATCTCTTTTTCTTCAGGAGAAATGATCTTGTTCTTCTTTTCCAATCCACCGATCACCCTGTCAATGGCATCCTGGAAATCACTCATATCAACAGCATCTTTATTTTTACGGGCAGCGATCAGTGCAGCTTCATTACAAACATTGGCAATATCAGCACCTGCAAAACCAGGTGTTTGTTCTGCCAGTTTGTGAATATCAAGTGTAGAAGAAATCTTTATTGGGCCAAGATGCACTTTAAAAATAGCTTCCCTTCCTACCAAATCGGGTTTGTCAATAGTGATCTGCCTGTCGAAACGACCCGGG
>JAKQJG010000001.1 GCA_029561305.1 Bacteroidota bacterium
AGCTCTCCTGCTAATGGCTTGCTGGTATTTGATACGAATACAAAAACAATTTGGGCCTGGGATGGCACTGCGTGGAAAAACCTGACTTCAAGTGGTGGTGGTGGCAGCCTGTCATTACCATTTGCAGAAACAATCAATACATCAACAGCTGCATTTACTATCACAAACCAGGGTACGGGTGCAGCTGTAGAGGGATTGTCCAGCAATCAATTCGGTATTGGCACTGCGTCGAAAGCAACTGGTGAATATGGCTGGGGATTATATGCTTTCGCCGGCAGACAAGGATCCAAAGCCATCAATGCCTTATCTGACAGTGGTATTGTTTTTAATGGAGAAAACCAGTTTGCAGGTAATACCAATACCCTGATGAACCTGGTGAACAGGGGTCTTTGCAAAACGGTTTCATCCCAGCTGACCAACAGCAGCAGCTACGCACCCAATATGCAGATTGCAGGAAATCATTTAGGTGAACAGTTACTCATTTATCAAACCAATGCCAACAACAGTAACCCTGCAGTTGCTGTCAATAATGCTGGCACAGGCGTTGCCGTTAGAGCAGTGGCTGCCAGTGATGCAGCCATTTTAGCAACAAGTACAAGCGGACCGGGTGTGTCAGGAATAAGCAGTACTCACAATGGTGTAAGAGGTGTTACCAATAGCGGCACTGGTTTTGCCGGCGTATATGGTGCCAACACAGGTACCGCAGGAGCAGGTGTGCAGGGTGTTGCCAATGCAGCCATTGCCAGCGGCGTATATGGAGGTTCCACCAATGGCAAAGGCGTTTCCGGTATCAGTACAAACGGTGTGGGTGTGTATGCAAGCAGCACCAACGGTTATGCTTTAGAAACAAATGGCAATATAAAAATCGCAGGCGGCAATACCAATCCATCCAACGGAGCAGTACTTACCAGTGATGCCGCCGGCAATGCAGTGTGGAAAGGAAGAGCTGTGGGCTTTAAAGTGGCAGGTGTAGTTGAAAGCTATAGTACTTTAACAGATAATGTATGGACTAAAGTGCATTTTGGCAGCCAGGAGTATGACCTGGCTCAAAATTATATTACGCTGGCAGAAAATGGCAATACTACTGAAGGAAGTTCTTTTTATGCACCGGTAAATGGTCTTTATCATTTTGACATGAGGCTGATCACCTTAGCCGAGTCAAATACTTTTGGGCCCAACCCCACAATAACTGCACATGTTGACCGTACAAGAAATGGCGCACAGGTTACTGTGGTGGATTATTACAGAACCGATGCAGTAAGAAGAACTGAATTTGGAAGTGGGTTTGACCTGGTGCTGAATGCAGGCGATAAAATAGAAGTGTACATAATATATTACAAACAGAACAACCTGGGTGCCGAAACCGCAGGAATATTTTATAATACAGATGACACCTGGTTTTCTGGCCACCTGGTTAAGGAATTATAACAATTGATATAAACTGGCAACAACAAATAATTCTTACAGTGAGAAAAACGTATTACGGTTACCGAAAGCGAAGCCAATTAATGATCATTGCTTTTGCAACTACTGTTGCCCTGATGCTAAACAGCTGTATTCAAAAACATACCAACTATGGAATTACCGGCACACCAGTAATAAATGCTCAGGGAAACAAGGTAACTATTTTGGTAGCAGCAAACGAAGGCACTACCCATTCAGAAAACGGCGGCTTTAGAAAAACTACCTATCGCACCACTTACTGGCTAAAGCAATATGAAACCGTTTCAGGCAAATTCATACAAAAGAAAAAACTTTTAACCCCACCCGAAAATGAACAACAAAGTGTATCATGCTATGGCGGCTACGATAATAAAATATGGATGTATGTCAATGGCATCACTGCCTATGACATCAACAGCCTGGAAGAAATAACAAATGAAAAAAAGATAGCTATTGCCAATGGAGTAAAGAAAACAATATTTCCTTATGGCGACAGGCTTATCTATCCCTCAATTGAAAACGGTTATATAGATTTAATTGCAGATAATGGTGACCAGTACAGGTTATTACTGGATGATCTCAGTATAACAAAAAAAGAGCTGTTGAAAAAAGAAGACACCAGAAAGAAAACAAACAATTTTAGTTTACTTAATGGTGACGTATATGGAACCCGCTGTGATACGCTTTTGAATAAAGTATACATTTTTGCCAAAGACAGCAGCACAGCAGCAGGCATAACCCCTGCCAATACCAGCATCAGCGAAGTGGCCTTCCGGATGAAATTATATAGTTCAAATTTCAGCCTTCAAAAATTGGGTAGTCATACCAGCGTTTCTTATGACGCTATTCAACGCCTTACTGAAACAACATTCCTGAATCCCTGTTTTATAAAAGATACTGATAAAGACCAGGTGATGCATTTTTCCAACCCCGATGGATTTATGATAATACACCAGGATGTGCCGGGCGAAAACTCAAAAGCGCTGATCACAAAAATCGATACCAATGGAAAAATAATTTGGGAAGCAAAGACGGGGATAAGTAATAAAATTTCAGCTTGCATTTTTCAAAATAATTATTGTTTGATCGTTGCAAACAAAGACTATATGCTTAGTCCCCACATAGGCAAAGACGCCTTGTGCATTGTTAATACCAGCAACGGCAACATCATTCAACCATTACTAAGCGAATAAAAATCAAACATGAGCATATTTAAAATTCTTTGGGGCATTGACGTGATAGCAGCCGGAGTAATTACCTGGTTTTTCATTGTTGGCCTGGCAGATGGTTCTGTTTCGTCAAGGAATATTAAACTATGGCTGTTCCTGCTGCTGGCTGCCGGAAGTATTCTGTGGATAAGCATGCTTTTAAAAAATAATGGACATGATAAGCTGGCAATGCTGACGGTATTGATATTGGCCCTGCCAGCCATTGTATATGGGCTGTTTGTAGTATTGATGGCATCCAACAACGGCAGATGGAATTAACATACCAACTCCTGCAATTAATTGTCACCACAGTAGTAACAGCTTACAACACTTCAGTTCTTAAAAAATACGCTTCGTTAAATAAGAACCGCCTTTCAATAACTAATAATTGCGTACCGGCTTATAACAATGCAATTTTGTGTTATCAATAAAAACAAAAAAAGTATAGTCATGCTAAACAAACTCTCCTCCACTAATTTTCACCTGCGTTTATTCAAAACATTGCTGCTGACAGCCAATGCAGCAGGGCTCATCATTTATCTCTTTGTGCACCTCATCTTTTTCGACTTCCCCTTTGATGCGATGTACGAGTTATCCGTGCTGTTGAAGATGTTTGCAGTGGCAACTTCATTTGCCCTTGCTGTATGCCTCCTGGTTATATTAGCCGATGCCGCTGACTTCTTTGTGATCAAAAGAAAAATGACCGCCCTGCCTTTATCTATAAAAACATTTTCGGTAGTACTGGTTGCCCTGGTGATATTCCTGGCATCTTGTAATGTACCAGTGGTATCCGCAGGAATTAAAAAAGACTTTAACACCGGCATGTCATCTTCTTACAATGGCATGGAGCCTGAAAAAGTAATGCTGGTGATGAACAATGAAGTACTGGGTCATACAGACATTCCATTAGGCGAAAGCTTTTTAATAGTAAACGACGGCATTAAAGGGATGCAGGCAAAGAATGGTAAAGTAAAAGTGGGTTGTGCTTTAAGCATCACAGATAAAAAGGGTAAACTGCTGTTAAATGAAAAAGATCTTTTTGCCGGTCATGATGAATTTGAAGAAAAAGATGCTCAACTGTTGAAGTGTACCGTGAACACCGGTGAGCCCATGCAATGGGAAGAAAAATACGATGTGTCGGTTACTTTCTGGGATAAAAACGGTTCCGGTAAAATTGAAAATAAAGTTACTATCAGGAGTATTGATATGCCGTAAGCGGTACTAATGATTCACTAATGGGTATTGATGGCTCTTTCATTTTGAAAGAGCCATTCGCTTTTAAAATTGTTTCTTAACAGGATAGTGCAATTGGATAATAAGGTTGCAATAACAAATACCCAATAACAAATAGTCCTATTTCAAAGCCTGCATCACTTCATCCTTTCTGCGCCTGCTTACTTCCACCCGGCTGTTATCTTTTAAAATGGCAAAGCCATCATGATCAATATAAGAAATGGATTTTTTATTTACCAGGTGGCTCTTATGTGTCCGGATAAAATGATAAGGAGCCAGCAGCACATCGTATTCGCCCAGGGTTTTTGAAATAAGATAGGTCTTACCGTTATCCATAAAAAACTTGGTATAGTTGCCCAAACTTTCACAACGGATGATCTCTGCCGGACGTAAAAAATGCACCCCTTCTTTAGTTGGCAGGGCCAGCCTGAACTCATCAGCTGAAGGCGCTTTTATATTATGAATGATATTTTTTAAAAGATCGTATTGTTGCTGATAGTCTTCATTGCTTTCTAAAAAACGCTGTACACAGCCCTGCAGCTCTTCTACATCTATCGGCTTTAGCAGGTAATCAAATGCGCTGAAGCGGATGGCCTGTACCGCATATTCGTTATAAGCTGTGGTAAAGATGATCTTAAAATTTTTGTTGGGTATTTTCTCCATCAACTCAAAGCCATTCAAATAAGGCATTTGAATATCAAGAAATACCAAGGCGGGCTGGTACGAGGCAATGATATCAGCCGCCCTTCGTGAGTCATTGCACACCATCACCTGTTGTATGGCAGGTACTGTTTTTTCTATCATCAGCCGCAATGCATCTGTCGCCCTTTCTTCATCATCTATTAATAATACTTTCAGCATACGCCGTCAATTTAATATGGGAAAATTTATTGTTATTCTTGTACCTGCTGCTGTACCGTCTTCATTATACAGGTCAGTAAAATGAATATCCCCATGTTCGCCATCACTGCTCTTCATCCATTTGAGCCGCTCCGTTGATACTGCAATACCTTTACTCTGGTGTTTAGAGCCGTTCAAAGCAATACCCCTGATCTCCTGTGCTTTTTTTCTGCCAATGCCATTATCTTCCACTATACAGTGAAGCCATTCGCCTTTTTCGATAAACTGTACCAGCAAATTTCTGTCCCGGTCTTTGTGCATCAATCCATGCCAGATAGCATTTTCAACAAATGGCTGTATCAGCAACGTGGGCACTTTCACTTCATCCACATCAATCGATTCATCGCAATTTATGCGGTATTGAAATGCATCCTTAAAACGTATTGACTCCAGTTCTATATACAAGTTGAGTATCTCCAGTTCTTCCTTTAGCGTGATCGTTTCTTTATCACTGTGCACAAGAATGGCCCGCAGTAATTTTGAAAAACGGGAGAGGTACTTCGTTGCCACCATTTCTTCATTTGCCAGAATCATTTGCTGCACAGAATTAAGCGCATTGAAAAGAAAATGGGGATTCATTTGCAGGCGAAGACTCTGCAGGCGGCTTTCCAGTGCTTTCTGTTTGTTGTGCAGCAGTTCTATTTCCGCCTTTTCTTTTTCCTCTTCCATCTTTACCAGCTGAATCTGAGATGCACATAAAGCAGCAATGGTAGTAAGGATCTTGAGATGGCGGTTGTTAAAGAAATTTTTACGATGGTGTTCACTATCAATCACACCCACCACTTTTCCATCTATGATAACCGGCACCGTTATTTCGGAAAAACGGCGGCGGTCATCAACGATATAACGTTTATCCAATGATGTGTTGGCGATGATCTCTGCCTTGCCAGTTTGGGCAACAGCGCCTACAATACCTTCTCCCGGTTTTATCTCTATGGGTGCATCAATAGTAAAATCAACCGGGTTCTTAGGACCATAGGCAGCTTTTTGTACCAGCACATTTCTTTCATCATCCAGTTGATAAATCACGCAATCCTCAAAGTGCAGCTTGCTGATGCAGTTCTTGGCCACATCCCACAACAATTCTCCGGTGTGGTAGTGTTTATTTATTTGCGAGGCAAAATAAACGATCACCAGTTCGGTTTCCAGTTCCTCTTCCTTTTGTTTTTGTTTCTGTTTGTAATAGTTGATCACATACCATACCAATGACAACACCACGAATATCACCACCAGCCTTAACCACCAGGTTTTCCAAAAAGGCGCCGCAATATCCAGTTTGATTGCGATACCTGTTTCAAACCAATGGTCTCCATCGTTACTACTTTGCATTGTAAAAACAAATGAACCATGCTGCAGGGACTGGTACTTCACCGTAAATGGCAATACAACCTGGCTCCAGTTGTCGTCTGCAGCTTCCAGTTTGTACCTGAAGTATTTACTCCCCGTATCAACAGGGTTAGCTTTGTCTGCATACAATACGATGCTGTTTTCTGAAGCGGACAGTATAAATTGATTTTTACCAGTGGAGTATTCACCATTTTTTTCAACCTTTACTGCAATACCATTTGCTTTAAAATCTTTGGTTACTTTTTGTGCAGTTACAGGATGGACAGAAAAAAGCATGCAGGTACAGGCAATACAGATACTAACTTTAAGTGACTTTATAAATGTAAAAGAAACAGTCATGGCGGAATTCCTATGCGCTTGTAAATTAAACGGTTTATAGAAGCTGGCCCATTTTTTTGCCGGCAATTCTACTCTGCGGTGGATAATGGCTATCCTGCGGTAAATAGAAAAAGGGCCAGGATAAAAATCCAGCCCCGCTTTAAATCTAATATCCTTTGAAAAACCTGCGGTAAAATTAATCCCATCAATACTTAAAAAAATGCACCTCTTATTGAGTGGCAAAGTTGATCGATTATCCGGCTGTGAAACATCCACAACCTTATAAAATAAAAAAAGGGCCAGGATAAAAATCCAGCCCCGCTTTAAATCCAATATCCTATGAAAAACCTATGGCAAACATACAGACTGGTACGCTGACTCCCCAAATTCATTGAGTGAACGGTATTTTAAAATTACTAACCGGTTTAAAAAGAGGAAAAGAGGAGCAAAAACCAAGTGGATATATAAAGTCAGCGTTGCACCATTTAATAATGCATAGCTGCCTTTAAATAAAACAAGCCTGTAACCGGGAGAAAGCGTGTTTACATTTGAATCACTGAACTGAAAACTATGCCTATGCCATGGCCACGCTATTTAAAAAAGAAAAAGGAACTGCTGATCGACCTGCTGATGATTTTGCTATTACTGGCTGCCTTCTTTTTACTGGCATTAATTTTCTAGACTGCAATAAAAATACATTTCCAGGGAGCAGGGTGGCCTGGCATTTCATGGCTTCTCATTACTTTCCAAAATGTACCATGTTAAAAGCCTATTCAAAATAGTTTACTTAAGGATAATAGCCTTTAGGGTTTTACCGATACCGATCGGTATAAAAAGGGTTACATACTACCCCAACGGCAGCTTTATGCGCCGCCGGCGGTTAATAGAAAACTAAAATAAACTTTTGTAAACGGCATTTATTGCCCAATGCGAATCACTTCTTATTCAGCAACCTGCTCTTAATAAACAAGCTATTAATGCTCTTGTTTTCCAGGGCATTCCGTATGGCGATTGCGAACAACTCTGCAGTGGATACTACCCTTATTTTATCACAGCCTGGTTTTACTGGAATGGTATCACAGACTACCAGTTCTTCCAGCACACTGTTTTGGATGTTTTCGTAAGCGTTACCGCTGAGCACCGGGTGCGTACAAAAAGCCCTGACACTGCGGGCACCTTTCTCCTTGATCAAGCCAGCGCTTTTAGCCAACGTGCCGCCCGTATCACAAATGTCATCTATCAGCACCACATCCCTGTCGGCCACATCACCAATCAACACCATACTGGCTATTTCATTGGCTCTTTTACGATGTTTATCACAGATCACCATTTCACATTCAAAATAAGTGGCCACTTCCCTAATACGGTTGGCGCTGCCTACATCGGGCGCAGCAAAGGTTACGTTATCAAGATTCAGACTTTCTATATAAGGAATGAAAATAGCGGAGGAATCAAGGTGATCAACCGGAATGTCAAAATAACCTTGTATCTGTGGTGCATGCAGGTCCATCGTTAC
>JAKQJG010000004.1 GCA_029561305.1 Bacteroidota bacterium
AATGGCCAGCTGATGTTCCAGGAAATACTGGAGGATGAACTGCCTTTTATCAATTTAAAATTGGATACCGCAATAGCTGTTGGCACGGGAAGACAAATGCCAAACTGCACCATGCAGGGATCCCAGGCACCAAACATATTAGCGGGTGTATAGCTGTCAGCTTCTGTTTGGTTCAACTGAAAACTCCAGGGCACCCTGGCGCTAACGTCAACCAATGGGCCAGCAAAATATTTACTCTGGTATTCGCCATAATAAATATTGGCCGTGATGGTACTTCCATTCCAAACACTCCATCCTGCAGGATGAATCTGATTGCTCATGGCAGCATTAATAAAAACTGCCTTTTGTGCTGTTTGTGCTTCGCTGGGGCTGGGCCAGGGGCGGCTTAAAAAATACAAAGTACCGCCATTGTTCATCGGCAGCCTCGCATCCCGGAATACAAATCCATAAGCCTGTCCTGTTGGGGTATTGGGTGCCGTTATATAGGAGGTAGCGGTGGACGGTCTTGTTTTGGCATATAACACGCAGGAATCAAATAATGCCACGGCGCTGCCAAAAATAAAATCAATATTGCCATCAATATAACAGGATTTAAAATAACATCTTGGTGTGCCGCTGCCCTTGATGTACAAGGTATCCTGGTTGCCTAAGAAACGACAGTTTTTAAAAACGGCCCTGTCTGCATTTACCAGCAATGCCACAGCCTGTGATCCGTCGCCAAAACTGTTTTCAAATGTAATATTCGCTGCTGCAAAGTCGGTGGCGTTTATAGAAAAACTGGCAGAATTCTGTGTACCCAGTGTACTGCTGCAGGCAGTATATTTTCCTGCAAAATCATCGTAGGTAAGGATGGTATTGGCAACGGATTCGCCAATCAATTGTATAAAAGGCTTATTGGAAGGAATGGTGATTTTTTCTTTATACTTCCCATTTTTTATTGCGATAATAAAAGGTATGGTGCGGCCTGTTGGCGCTGCATCAATGGCAGCCTGCACGGTGGTAAAATTACCTGAACCGTCTTTTGCAACGATAAGGTCCTGTCCGTAAACGCTGCAGGAGGTGATCAATAGTACAACCAGTTTTAGTAAAATTTTCTTCATAAATCCTGAACCGTTGGTGGTTATCCCTAACCGTTAATGATAAAATATTTATACTCGTTTTTACCTGGCAGCAATTTGATCTTCTGCTATGGCATTTTGGGCATCTTAAGGCATATTGCTGGCAGCGCTTTTTAAAAACATGACTTTCGATAAAGATGCATTCATTAAATACGACGCTTAAGGCAATCAGGGTAAAAAAGGGGTAATAATAATTTCAGGGGGCAGAGATCCGGCACACAAAATAATTTTATAATACCAAGTTAAAGAATTAATTACCGTCTTTTAATTACGCAATCGTTGCCACCTGCAGCACATGCAGTCACATATATAAAAGCTTTATTTTACGTATTACGAATTGTAAAAAAGGCTACCTTTAAACGCTCGATCAGGTTATCCCGTTTTTGCCGTAACCAATTAACAAACAGCGATTGTATCAAAAATGTACGAAGCAATTACCATTAAGGATATTGGAAAGGCATTGGGCCTGTCCACTTCCACGGTTTCAAGAGCCCTGCGTGGCAGCTACGAAATAAGCTCCGAAACAAAAAAACTCGTGCTGGAGTATGCCGAAAAGATTAATTACCGTCCCAATCCTGTAGCATTAAGTTTAAAGGGACGAAGAAACTGCTCTATCGGCGTGGTGGTAAGTGAAATTGCGAATAACTTTTTTTCCCAGGCTATCAATGGCATTGAATCCATTGCCTATAACAGGGGCTATCATATTATCATATCGCAAAGCCATGAGTCTGCTGAAAGAGAAAAGGTAAACATCAATCACCTGGCCTCCCGGTCGGTGGATGGATTGCTGGTTTCCTTATCAAGCGAAACAAAAGACCTTTCTCATTTGATCTCTATGCACGACAAAGGCTTGCCCATCGTTTTCTTCGACCGCATCACAAACGAGATCAACACGTATAAAGAGATCGTTGATAACCAAAAGGCTGCTTATGATGCCACTACACATTTAATTAAAAAAGGCTTTACAAAAATTGCCCATATCACCAATACCCTTAACCTCTCTATAACAGGCGAAAGACTGGAAGGATATAAAAAAGCGCTGGAAGAAAACGGCATTGCTTTTAATGAAAAATATGTTCAGTATTGCAATCACGGCGGCATGGTTTCAGAAGAAATTGAAGAGGCATTAAAGAAGATGATGGCATTGAAGCAAAAGCCTAATGCTGTAGTAACTGCCAGCGACCGCATTACCACCTGTTTACTTTCTGCGCTGAGAAAGATGAACTTGAAAGCACCTGATGATATGGCCGTAGTTGGATTTACCAATACCAACGTACCGGAGATCTTTAATCCACCACTCACCACTATCCGCCAGCCGGCATTTGAAATGGGACAGGTTGCTACAGAGCTACTCATCAAAATGATCGAAAGCAAAAGACCCATCACAGAATTTGAAACCAAGGTGTTGAATACGGAGCTTTTTGTGAGAGAATCTGCTTAATGGCTCAATGGCAGAATGACTCAATTGCTCAATGCTCAATGGCTCAATTGTTAATTTGTTGAATTGTTGAGGGCTCTTTGTGAATGCAGACTACAATACAACAATGCAGCAATAAAACAAATAAATGTTCAATTGTTAAATGGTTGAGTTGCTGATGGCTCTTTTTATAATCAGGCTCCAACCAACAATTTAACAATACAGCAATTTAACAAGGCAACAATATAGCAATACACAGCACTGCATTCTATAAACAAACTTTTTACATGATAAACTTTAGGGTTGATAACAAACTGGCATTGGTTACGGGCTGCAGCCGGGGCATTGGAATGGCTATAGCAGTGGAACTGGCTAATAGTGGTGCTGATATTATTGGCGTAAGCGGCAATATGCCGGGAAAAGACAGTGAGGTAGAAAAAGCCGTGCTGGCAACGGGCAGGAAATTTTATCCCTACAAAGCTGATTTCAGCAACAGGGAATCGCTGTATACATTTTTAAATGCCGTAGTAAAAGATCATCCAAGAATTGATATACTCATCAACAATGCAGGCAGCATTATGCGCAAACCAGCAGCAGAACACCCGGATGAGTTTTGGGATGCCATCATTGATATCAACCTCAATGCACAATTTATTATTACGAGGGAGATCGGCAAACAAATGCTGCTGCATAAATACGGCAAGATTGTTTTTACCGCATCGCTGCTGAGTTTCCAGGGTGGTATCAATGTTCCGGGCTATGCTGCCAGCAAAGGAGCTGTGGCGTCCTTATTAAAAGCATTTGCCAACGAATGGGCACAGCATGGTATCACGGTGAATGGTGTGGCACCTGGTTACATCGCTACAGATAATACGGCACAACTAAGGGCAGATGCAGAAAGAAATGCGTCTATTCTTGCCCGTATACCAGCCAACAGGTGGGGCTTACCAGAAGATCTCACCGGTGCCTTTGTATTTCTTTCATCGCCGGCTTCTGACTATGTAAATGGAACCATCCTTACGGTGGATGGCGGCTGGATGGGCAGATAAGCTACTCAACAGAGAATTTAAAAACCGTCTTGCTGTAAAAATTGTCTCCCGCAGCCAACACCGTGGAAGGAAAATGCGGGTGATTGGGCGCATCAGGAAAATGCTGTGTTTCTAAACAAAGACCGGAACGTTCATTGTACACCACATCTGCCTTCCCCTTTATTTCATTTAAAAAATTACCGCTGTAAAAATGTATGGCTGGCTCTGTAGTATACACATCCATTTTTCTGCCACTCATATACTCCTTTACCACAGCTGCGTGTTTTAAGTGTGCGCTATGTTGTTTTTCCAGCACAAAACTGTGATCGTACCCGCTGCTCAACTTTAACTGTGCGTCATCTGCTGCAATTTCTTTCCCGATCTTTTTGAAGGAGGTGAAATCAAAAACAGTATTGTCCACGTCTTTTATCTCGCCGGTAGGCACCTGCATATCGTTTACAGGAAGGTACCAATGGCTGAGAATTTTCAATTCATGCCCGTCAACCGGCGACTGAAGGTTGCCAGAAAGATTGAAATAAGAATGTTGTGTGAGATTGATGAGCGTATCCCTGTTCGATACCGCTTTGTATTCCACTGTCCAGGCATTGTCATCATCTAATGTATAAATAACTTCCAATGTTAGTTCGCCGGGGAACCCCTCTTCCATGTGCGGACTGCTGTAGGTAAAAACAATTCCTTTTTTGTTGTGCTGCTGAAAGGGGGCGGCGTCAAATATTTTTTTATTAAAACCCGATTGCCCGCCATGCAGGTGATATCCCCCTTCTTTAACCGGCAGTTTGTAATCGTTGCCATTAATAAAAACCGTTTCCCCCGCAATGCGGTTGGCATAGCGGCCTACAACGGTGCCAATATAATATTCGTCTGCAGCATACGCTGTTATATCATCATACCCCAGTACAATATCAGCCAGTTTACCATACCTGTCTTTTACAAACAATGACAGTACCGCAGCGCCATAGTTGGATACGATCAATTTGGTACCTGCCTTGTTTTCAAGGGTAAACAGCTTTACTTCTTCAGCAACTGCTGTATAATTACCTGTTGTTGATTGTTGCCCGGTTAACATCTACCCTGCCTTTTATTTTAGTTACATACTAGCAGCATTTCGCCGCATCCTTTTCGGATGAATTTTACTATTTCATACATTCAGCAAGCGACAGTTGGCTGCTTATGCAGCTATAAAACATTGTATTATCAGAGAGGAATAGCAAGAAATTTTGCGTCTGCCAATGGTGCCTCCGGAATGATCCCTATCTGCGTCCAGCCCGAATTGGATTCCATAATGGCCAGGTTAACAAACTGGCTAACATTACCGAGTACACTTTTCTTGATAGAGAATTCAATTATCTTTTTACCGCCTTCTGTTTTTAATTCGGAGAACTGCAATGCCTCAGCAAAAGAGGATACACCCGTCCAGCCCCAGCCGGTACCCGGTCCTACATGGCCAAATACATCACCCCATCCACCAACAGGGCTTCCTTCTGCAAGAAAATCAGCACCGGCACCGGAAGGATATAACCAGGTTGCATATCCGGTGGCCGGATTGTTATTGGCATCAATATATATGTCCACTATTTCCATATTCATATTGGCATCTCCCTCCAGGTAAATATTTATTTGATCGGAAGAAGCGAATGCCTTGATGGCACGTATACTGCTGGTAAAACCGGGAGAGTTTTCAGCGGCATAAGAAACATAGGTCCAGTCGGTGAAATCCCCATCAATTTTAATATTGGGACCGATGATACTAACGGTGTCGGTAAACGTACTAGTTTCTGAGCCACTCGTAGCCGTTAGTGTAACCAGGAAATCCCCTTTCCTGTTGAATACATGCTGCGGCCCTTTTAGCGTGGAAGTTTCACCGCTTCCATCACCAAACTCCCATGAGTACTCCTTTGCGTTAGTGGAAAAATTAGTAAAGTTCACTTTATAACCATCAGCCACATAACTGAACACTGCCTTAAGTCCTGAACCTGTACTTTCCTTTTTGCAGGATGAGCCGGTCATTATAAGCACTGATACGGCCAGTAAATAAATATTCCTTTTCATGTGTTTGGTTTTTATTTCTGATAAGTTGTTAGTTGATTATGATTGTTTGTTTAAGGTTGTTCATACCTCCGTTCTCTGTAACCCACATATTGGTATTGGCCAGCTGAACAGCATATTCTATTCTTGTTTTAAGGCTGGCTGCCTTATCTGCTATCCGCAGGTACAGCTCGTATTCACCTGCCGGTATTCCTGAAAGACTAACTGATTCACCAATAGATTGAATTTGTTCCGGCTTGCATAAGCGCAGATCGGCTGCAAGTGGTTTTTCATAATAAGTGCCCGATGTTTTATTTTTC
This sequence comes from Bacteroidota bacterium, assembly GCA_029561305.1. Lineage (GTDB taxonomy): Bacteria > Bacteroidota > Bacteroidia > Chitinophagales > Chitinophagaceae > Ferruginibacter. Next base: position 5,930 of record JAKQJG010000004.1, read on the forward strand.
AAAACCAGGTACAGGTCTTTTTTATGGTACAAAGGAGCAAATCCTTTATTGGTAATATTGATGGTGGGTGTAATGCCTGATCCAGCCGCTGCCGTTGCAGGAAATTTTGCATTCACTAACGCCAACCTGTAGCCGAGCGTACGCTGAAACTCATCATAGCAACCTGATGCTTTCCACGCATTGATCGTAGGCTGGTACCAGTCTAGGTTGAGATAGGTCCACTTCAGCAATTTCATTTCATTCCTGCTTTCAACACAAGTAGGGTTAAACCCTCCTGTAGGCGGGCAGGTTTCACCACCAGCCGGTACAAACAGGGCTTCGGTGCTGATGTATTGCTTTTCCAGGTCAATATTGGTATACGTGCCATAGTTGTTTCCGCCAGATAAAAAGCAGTCGTTGTGATGACCAACCCTTGCTTTGGATTCGCTGCTATATGCTATCGCAGCAGTTACCGCATCGGTTGTATTAAAAATAGTTTGCTTGTAGCCCGGTGTACGTACCTGTACCATGATGTCGGCCGGGAAAACAGCCAGCAGCTTATTTAATACAGCAGTTTGATTGGGTGTAGTGGCCAGGCCATTACTTGAACTATGCCATTCGCCCCAGGCACCAATAAGACCGGCCTGCACAAATGCGATCACATCCTTGTTAGCAGCAAAAAGAGGCTGCAGCTGATCAAGATGCTGTTCCACTATAGCAAGTGGTGCATCGTCCACCCCTATATTGTCTGAATAAGCAAAACGAAGAATGGCTTTTAAACCGGCGGTCCTGATCTTATCCAGGTCTTCCTGTATCAAATTTATTTCTGCCACACTCAGTGCCTGGTTTTTAAACGCCTCCAAATAAAAAAGGCGCAATATCATTGATACGTTCTGGGTACGGAGAGTATTCAGTTGAGCCAGGTTTAAACCAGCCCCTTCAGAATACACCGGCATCGTTCTGATAAAACCACGTTCAGGGTTTGGAAAGATGGTATTTGACAATTCATACTTCACCCCTTCATCCACCACGGGTGGCGCAGGCGTAGTATTTTTTTTACATCCGGCAACACTAAGCAACAGTGCGGCAGAAAAAAATATTGTATAGCATTTGTTTGTTTTCATTTCTTCATTTTAGAACCAACCTGCCACTACCATTAATTAATAGCGGTTAACAGATCTATAATTGACCCCGTGAATTTTTACTCATTCACCATTGCCCATTTACTATTCACCATTAATTATACCCCGGGTTCTGGATGAACAAACCCTTGCCCTCGCTAACAGCTCTTAGTGAAAGCGGATACAGAACTTTATGAGGTGCCGTAAAAGTTGATTGCGTTACCTCCTGGCAGCGGCTGATAAACTTACCGTGACGGATAAGGTCGGCCCTGTACTGCCCATTTTCACACCAGAATTCATGGCTTCTTTCCAGCAGGATCAAATCATTAAATGCTGTAAGTGAACTATAGTCTGCCAGTTGCTTATCTGCAAGGCCGGCCCTTCTTCTTACCACATTTACCAGTTCCATTGCTTCTGCAGTTGGAGCACCGGCATTAGCAAGTGCTTCTGCTTTGCTCAACAATACATCTGCATAACGGTATATGATAATATCAACCGTAGTAAGGCTGGTGGTTCTTTGATTGTCTTCGTTTATTTTCAATGCAATGGGTCCACGGTCCAATATAGCACCCGGACTGGCACGGTTATACGTAACGCCGTCTGTTCCGGTATATTCTGCAATCAGCATTTCCCTTCTTTTATCATTCGACTCAAACCTGTCATAAAACCACCAGGTACTGGTGATGGTACCCCATCCGCCCATTACAGGATAATTAGAAGGCAATACCATCATCTGCCATTGGTTTTCGCTGGTGCCGGTATAGTCACATGGAATTGCCCAGATCACTTCAGGGCTGTTTCTTGCACCCTCCAGGTCCCACATTGATTTATAATCCGGCTGCAGTGAAAAAGCATTCATCGCTATGATCTCATCGCAAAGCGTATTTACTTTTGCCCAGTTTTTTTCATGCAGGTGCAGGCGTATCTGTATCATTTTTGCCAATGCCTTGCTGAACCTTCCATATTCAGCATCGCCGGGAGCAGGCAGGTCGGGCACCGCAGCTTCCAGGTCGGCATCTATATAAGCCACCATTTCTTCATTGGATAATCTTGCCAGTGGTTTTTCCTGCAAAGGATTTTTCAGCACTTCAAGTGGGGCAATCACCAGCGGGCCATACACATCAAACAGTGTGTAAGCCAGCAGACCTCTTGCACAACGGACTTCTGCAATGGCTTTTTTCTTCAGCTCTTCGCTTACGGTTGAGTTTTGTATCAGGTCGATGGTGATGGTCATGCGGCTGATCTTATTATAAAAATCATCGTAGAAGCGGGTGAAGCCGGGATGACTTGGCTGGTAACTCTGCAATGATGCCAACTGCTGGTCCCCAAACTTGCCAAATAAAATTTCTGTTGTAGCATCATTTAAAAACTGGATACCTCTTTCAGAAGTGGAAAACAGGCCGTCCCACCAGGAGCCTCTGATTGGATAGTAACAGGCATTTACCATCGCTTCCAGGTCTTCAGCAGATTTTGGGAAAATGTTTGGGTTGATCTCAGCGTATTCAGTTGATGTAAGATCTTTGGTGCAGCTGTTCGTAAACAAAGCAACCGGAAGAAAGAATAATATTATAATACGTTTCATATTTATTTCTTTTAAAGTGTTCATTAAAAGTTCAGGTTAAGACCAAGTGTGTATGTTCTGATGTAAGGATATGCAGCCGTGTAAGAATCTGTTTCCGGATCAATACCTTTATAAGGAGTGATCACGAACAGGTTTTGTGCATCAAAATGAACTTTAGCGGAGGTAAATACTTTTTTAAACAGCTTTCCTGGAATGGTATATCCCAATGATACATTCTGCAACCTGATAAACCAGGCATCCTGCATAAAGAAATCGCCTGTGCCATACTGTGAGAAACCCCAGAATGAACTAGGTGAGGTAGTGGATGGATTAGTTGGCGTCCACCTGTCTTTTACTGAACGCAGCCCATTGTATCCATTGGCATTGATACCATATGCACTGAAGCCATAGGCCACAAAATTTGGATCCTGTATCCTGCGGCCAAACAATCCATTAAAATCAAAATTCAAGCTGAAATTTTTGTAGGTGATGATATTGGTGATGCCACCCATAAAGCTTGGATCTGAAGTACCCATCAGCCTCGTATCTGCATCATCGATCCTTCCGTCGGGAGCTCCTGTGCGGATAAACCGGCCGTTTGCATCCACCACTGGATTGCCATTGGCATCACGTTGAAATCCGTTGATATCTTTGATCTTGATCTGACCCGGTATAAGGTCCGGCTGTGAAGTAGGTTTGGTTTCACCAGCCTGTAATATCCCGTCAGATTCACGGCTGTACACCGCCCTTAAAGGGTCTGTACTGTTTTCATATACTGAAGGGAGCCAGCCCGGTGCCCTTTCTTTCCAGTTTGTTCTAAAATGTGAAACAACAAATATTGTTCTCCATTGAAAATCCCTTGTTTGCACATTTCGGGTATTCAGGGTAAATTCAAAGCCCCTGCTTTGTGTTTTACCCACGTTGTAGATCACGCTGTTTACTTCCTGGTAAGAGTTCAACGGCTTTGTATCCAGCAGATCAGATACGGTATTGTCATATACTTCAACAGAACCATCTACTTTACCATTCCATAAAGAGAAATCAAGTCCGAAATTGAGGCCGGTAGTGGTTTCCCATTTCAGGTCAGGATTTTCCAGTCTTGATAGAGAAACGCCGATGAGCCTTGTATCAGAAGCCGATAGCCAGGCTGGATAAGCGCTGTATGCAGCAAAGGCATTGCTGTTGCCAACCAATGTGGCATTACCCGTTTGCCCATAGCTCACCCTGAATTTTAATTGTGAAATGGTGTTCTTAAGACTTCCAAAGAAAGGCTCTTCTGCCACGTTCCAGCCGACTGCCACTGATGGGAAAAAGCCCCATTTGTTGTTCACCGCAAATACACCGGCACCGTCACGACGGGCATTAAAAGTAAACAGGTATCGTCCTTTGTAGTTATAGTTCAGTCTTGCAAAATAAGATATCAAAGTGCTTTTTGCCTGGTAAGAAGTGCTTGGTAACTGGAGCGTTGCTGCATTCAGGTTATTCCACAAAAATGCATCGGTGATAAACCCGGAAGCACCAACACTGCTTCCACGGGTTACAAATTTTTCCTGCGATACACCCAGTAACATATCAAACTTGTGATCATTTGTCAATTGCTTGCTATAGGTACCGGTAGCTTCCAGCAGGTAGTGATCGTTATCTGCTTTTGCAATAGATGCCCTGCCGTTTTCCAAAGCGCCATGCAGGGTGGTTTTGGGTAAATAGTTCTGGCGGATGGTATAACCCCGATCCATACCCGCTTTTAATTTTACGGTGAGGTCTTTTATCGGGGTGATGTCCACATAAAAATTACCGAGCAGTCTTTCGATCCTTCCCTGGTCAGTAATGGTCAGTAAAGAATAGGGATTGGGCTGTGTTGCCAGCTGGGGATTGATCGGGTAATTGCCTTCTTCATCTATAGCCGGTATATGGGGTCCCTGCTGCATGGCAGCCCTGATGATACCGGAATTTTCAAACTGATCACCACCCAGCTGCGTGTTGCTGTTATCGATCCTGCTAAAGGTAAGGTTGATACCTGTTTTTACAAACTTGCTCAGCTCCTGGTCAACATTGGCCCTCACAGAATATCTTTTCATACCAGAATTTTTAACGATACCTTTTTGATCGTAAAAGTTACCGGACAAAAAATACTTCGTGAGTTTATTGCCACCAGTAACGGATATATTGTGCTGGGCAGTGGAACCATCCCGGGTTACCAGGTCAAACCAATCGGTGCCGCGGCCTACATTGTTGATGGCATTTTGCGTATACAGTTTCCTGTAAGGTCCGTTCACCGGTGCCGCCTGCGCTTCTTCCAGCGTCCTGGCTCCATAAGGGGCCACATTGTTTTCAAACAACCATTGATCCCAGGCCGCATCATTGCGAACCTGCATCCACTCATTCAATGGCAGCACATCAAAAGGATTGTTGTATTTCTGAACAGAGAAATTATTAGAGTACTGCACCCTGGCTGCTCCTTCACTGCCTTTTTTGGTAGTGATGAGCACCACACCGTTTGCCGCCCTGGTACCATAAATAGAAGTGGCGCTGGCATCTTTTAATATTTCTATTGATTCAATATCATTTGGATTGAATGAATTTAACACGCTTTGAGATCCTTCCTGGTAACGGCCACCACTACCCGGCTGCACCAGGTCGGTCAACGGGAAACCATCCACCACGTACAGCGGTGTGTTGATTGACCTGGAGGAAGAGCCACCGCCACGGATCAGGATGTCGAAGCCACCACCCGGCTGGGCACTGTTTTGCCTGATGGTAAGCCCTGCAGCTTTGCCTTTGAGCATATTGCCTACTTCGGGGCTGGATGACATCACCAGGTCTTTTGCTTTTACCGATGATACTGCACCGGTAAGATCTTTTTTCTTTTGGGTGCCATAACCAACTACCACTACTTCTTCCATCGACCGGTTGTCGAGGGATAGCCTGGTGTCGAGTGAACTTTTGTTGTTTACACCAGCAGTGGCAGAGATAAAACCAACTGAACTAAATACCAGCGAATCGGTTGGAGAGGCAGTAAGACTGTAATCGCCCTTGCCGTTGGTTACTGCAGACACGCTGGTTCCTTTAACCTGCACCGTAACATTTGGCAACGGGTTGCCATCCCTGTCTGTCACCTTTCCGGAAATGGTTTTTTGTGCTTTCGCCGCAAACGATAATGCTGTACATATAACAAGCATCGAACAGCATTTCTTAAATAGTGGAGTTAACATGCAACGTAGGTTTTGGTAATTTTCAATTAATGATTTCGTAACTCTAAGATGACAACATTTTTTCGTAAACGATGCAGGCGCCGTATTGTGCAACACTACGCAAACGCTTGATTAAAGCACTCAAACGGTTGCGTAAATTTTTATGGCATAGTAATAAATGAAATGAATAATGAAAAAGCCACCGCAAATGCAGTGGCTGTAAGAGGGCTTGTGGTTTCAGAGGGAGTATGTTTACATCATATTTATTGAACATGTAAATTGTGCAGCAGGTAATTATATCCTGTAGTTTCTTCCCATACATCCTCATTTGCCAAACGGATGCTGTAAGCAGGATTGCTTTGCAAACTCTTATAACCATCAGGCATGCTGATCAATAATTCATATTCACCTTTGGCTGTTGCAGCCGGTAAAATAAATGGCTGTTGTAAATAAATCTTTCCTGTAAACCATTTTTGAACAGACGTATTAAAATTCAATGCAATAACCTGCCGTGTTTTTTTATTTCTCAGTATCAACTGCACCGGTCTTGGATTGAACGGTGAGGCGTATCCAGTATTCTCCAGCCGCAGGGTGATCGTAAATTTTTTTCCTGCCGTAATTTTTTTGGGTAAAACAGTGCTTCTTAAGAGCAACCTGTATCCCAGTTTTCGTTTGATATTTTTCATACAGCCACCCGAATCCCAGTCATTGTTGACCTTGGTATTGTACAATGCATTAAGGTAACTGTAATGCATCCTCTTCATTTCTGATTCAGCATGGCCAGCAGGTTCGCAATCATTCTGCGGGCTGTAAGCATCATCACAGGTTTCTCCACCCACAGCCACATAGCGGCTTTCTGCTTCAAAGTATTTTCGCAAGACTATATTGGCAGTATCCCTTTTCGAAACCGAGTTACCATAATCATAAAAAGTTCCATAGTCGTCTTCGCTTGCCAAAAAACAATCGTTGTGCAAACCGGTTCTTGCTTTATCTGATTGGGTAAACGCCTCCTTTGCAGTGATGGCTGCGGAATTTGTTGCAGCCCCCGGCCCATACACAAACCGTTGCTTTATCTGCGGTGTACGCACCTGCACCATCCTGTCTTTGGGCATAGCATCCAGCAAGGCTTTTAAAAAAGTATTGCGGTGCTGCCAGCTGCTGTCCAGTATCCTGCCGGTGCCATCCAATCCGGCATAGCCGAAATGATCGGTGAAATAATTTTCGCCCCAGATACCAATAAAGCCCTGCTGCAGTACTGCGATCACGTCAGCATTTTTTCGCAACAATGGTTTCAATTGCTGTACATGCTGCATAACAATATGAACAGGCGCATCACCATAGGGCGGGCAAATTTTGTATTCATCCTTGCAATCGCCGCCATGTGTTGCATTGGTATAAGCAAAGCGAAGCACCAGTTTTAAACCAGTACTCCTGATGATATCAAAGTCCTTTTGAAGGCTTTGTAAAAAAACATCCGATAATGGCTTGTCTTTAAAAATATCCAGCTCATACCCACGGTACACCAATGAAATATTTACCGGTGAGGCTACACCGTCTATCGCCTGCAGATGATACCGGAAGCGGCTCATTCTTTGCGAATCAAGCAACTGGAAGTCACTTGCCTTAGTACCGGTGGGAAAATAAAATCCCCGTTCAGGATTGGCAAAGTCTTCCTGGCTTTCTTTATAAAAGATCTTTACTGTTTGCGCAGTCAACTGCAGTACAGAAAAAACAGTTACTATCAGTGCAATTAATTTTTTCATAACTATAGCTTAAAAAATATCTTCCTTTTATAAAGAAAATAACAAAGACCCCACTCTAGCGCCAGGGTTACAAGAGAAGAAAAAACTGCCGTCACTTTTTCACTCACCCCGGTAAAACCCAAAAAGCCCTTTACAAAAATGGCGACTGCAGCATTCAGCCATTGCAGTCCAACAGTTTCAAAAAACAAATAAATAAAAATTGCATTCATACCAACCACCACGAATAACCAGGCATACTTGTTCCATTGTTTTATATCAATGAGCCAATATAAAAAAGCCAGTATCAATAATACCCATCCGCCAGATACCAAAGCAAAGGAAGAAGTGCTGATGCGTTTGATAATGGGTGTAATGTTCAACCAGTCTAAACTAAAACCAATAACCAGGCAAACCAGCCCTGCTATCACAAGCTTTTTGATTTTGCCTGGCACTTTTTCTTCGCTCACGAGCAACTTACCGGCAAGCACACCCCAAATGGTATGTGCAGCTGTAGGAATGATATTGATAGCCACCCAGCCGTCGCTGTTCATTTTACCCATCAGTACGGTATCCATCCAGTTGCCAAAGTTATGGCCGGTTACAAAGGGCTGATCAAATCCGGGCATAAGAACAAAGCGATACAAAATTTCTGTCAGCAGTAACAAGGCAATGGACACAATCATTTGAAAAATGGCTGATTGCCGGATGATGAGATAAGCAATGATAGTGGTAACAGATAACTGTGTTAATACATTCCACAATTCCCACACCAGTTTGCCGGCATACACACAATGCAACGCCGTGCCACAAATAAAGAGTTTTACGCAACGGATGGCAACATGTTTAAAATTAGCCTGCCAGCTGATACCTTTTTGTGTTTTATAATAATATGAAATAAACATGGCAGAGCCCGCCATCGTCATAAAGGCTGGCTGCACCAGGTCCCAGAACCGCAGCCCGTGCCAGGGATGGTGAAAGAACTGCTGCACCAGCAAACCTGCGCCCCCACTCCATTCCAGTGCATGCAGGTGTTCATACAGCAAACAGCTTTCTGCAGCGAGTAACAGCATGATCAACCCACGCATTACATCGAGTGACAACAGTCTTTTTGTTTGTGCAACTTGTTGCATAGCGTTGGTTTTAGTGATGAAGTATGGCAGTGCAATATCAATAAATGCAGTTGAATACCATCAACAGTAAGATATAATCAGTCAAACGTTTGCATAATTATTCTATCTTACATTTTAGTTATTTACATGAAAAAGCAAGTGCCTACAATAAAAGAAATTGCAAAGCAACTGAACATCTCTGTTTCCACTGTGTCACGTGCATTGCATGACCATAAAAGTATTGGTCTCAGAACCAAGACAAGGGTACAGGAGCTTGCCAAGCAATTACAATACGAGCCCAATCAAACGGCTATCTTTTTTCAACAGGGAAAAACTTTTACCATTGGTGTGATATTGCCTGAGTTAAGCGAAGCATTTTTTTCTGCTGCCATCAGCGGTATTGAAGATGCAGCGCACAAGGGCAATTACACAGTGCTGCTTGGTCAAAGCCATGACAGCGTAGAAAAAGAAAAGCAACTGATTGAAACGATGAAGAAGCATCGTGTGGATGGTTTGCTGATCTCCATTTCTAAAAACACCAATGATTACAGTCACTTTGAGGCATTGCGGAGATATAATATACCCATTGTTTTCTTTGACCGTATTCCAAAGATCCCCAACATACATTATGTTGCCTGTAACATGATCAATGGCACGGTGCAGGCCATTAATTTTTTATTTACAAAAGGCCACCGCATCATCGGCATGATCAACGGACCGGAAAAACTGCCTGCTTCCAAAGAAAGACTGGATGGATATATACAGGCCATGACAAAGGACCGGTTGAAATATGATCCGGCACTGGTGGTTAACTGCGACCTTACCACCGCAGGCGTGATAGCAGCCACAGAAAAGTTACTAACGGGCAAGCGCAGGCCAACAGCCATTGTTACCTTTAACGACTATGTGGCGCTGGATGCGGTGCAGACTGCGAGAAAGATGAAACTGAAGATCAACAAGGATATTTGTTTTGTGAGTTATGCCAACCTGCCGCTCACCAATTATACTGCTTATCCACCCATGGCATCTGTAGAGCAGTTCCCTTACCAGCAGGGACAAAAAGCAACCGAAACACTGATTGAATTATTGCAGCACAAATCAAATGGAGACACTGATAACAGTAATGCTACTTATTACAAGATCATTTTAGAATCACAGCTGGTGCTGCATGAGTAACCTCATCACCCCGCATACATTCCCGAACATTTTATCTTCCACTTCATCATTTCCATTTAATGAGCAAAAGGACCCAGGCTCCGGATTTTGTGAGAGCCCTTCAAAATTTTAAACGCTGGTAGTTCCCCCTTCAGGGAGCGGAGGGGGTTTTTCCGCAAGCGTTTGCACATCCATTTCATCCCATCATTCAATATTTTCATGTTGCGCTAATAATGAAAGATATGCTCGATAATATTTTACAGGCTTATGGTTTTATCAATGAAGTGGAAGTGCATCCTTTTGGCACCGGGCTTATCAATCATACCTGGACCATTAAGAATGGCCAGAACAAACTGATACTGCAGCGTATCAATCAAAATGTTTTTAAGGCACCAGCTGATATTGCAGCCAACATCCGCCTCATCGGCAACTTTTTGGCAAAGCAGTACCCGGAATACCTGTTTGTAACGCCCGAAAAAACATTGCAACAGGAAGACATCGTGTACATCACCAAAGAAGGTTATTTCCGTTTGTTCCCTTTTGTGAAAGATTCACACACCATTGATGTGGTGAACAGTACCATGCAGGCTTATGAAGCAGCTAAACAATTTGGCCGCTTTACCAAACTGCTTTGTCATTTTCCCTGTGAGCAGTTACATATTACCTTGCCGGATTTTCACAATTTATCCCTGCGCTACCAGCAATTCGAAAAAGCCATTGCCGAAGGAAACACCGCACGGATAAAAGAAGCGGCAGCCACTATCGAATTTTTAAAAAACAACCGCAGCATTGTTGACACCAGCGAACGCATACAAAAAAATCCGGCCTTTAAAAAAAGAGTAACCCACCATGATACCAAGATCAGCAATGTATTGTTTGATGACAATGACCAGGGGCTTTGTGTAATTGATCTTGACACTGTGATGCCGGGCTACTTCATCAGCGATGTGGGTGACATGTTGCGTACCTACCTGTCACCCGTAAGTGAAGAAGAAACAGATTTTAGTAAAATTGAGATCCGCAGCGACTACTTTAAAGCCATTGCAAAAGGCTACCTCGAAGAAATGAAAGAAGAATTAAGTGCCGATGAGAAAGCACATTTTGTATATGCAGGAAAATTTATGATCTATATGCAGGCCCTGCGTTTTTTAACGGACTACCTCAACAACGATGTGTACTATGGCAGTAAATATGAGGGTCATAATTTTATGAGAGCAAAAAACCAGGTGGTGCTGCTTGAAAAATTGATGGAAAAAGAAGAAGCGTTGATCAGGATGATTGAAAAATAAGCTTTAACTTTATTTCATTAAATCTTTTTTATGACAACGCTGGCTATCCGTAAAAAACTTTCAGATTATTTACAAGTTGCTGATGATAAAAAAATTAAAGCGATCTATGCGTTGGTTGAAGATGACCTGGATCAACCGGAACTTGAATATACGGATGATTTAAAAATTGAACTTGATAAACGCTTAAAATCCTACAAAAAGAATGGCAAACTAATTCCGGGGGAATTGGTTAAAAATCAAATGTCAAAACTTTTGAAATAGGCGGTAATGACATACAAATATTACTTTGAATCATCTGCTCTTAAGGAATATTTGAAAGCGGTTAAATGGTACAAGAAAAGAAGTCATCTTGCCGCTGTTAATTTTGTAAATGAAATGAATTCGGCTATTGATATCATTTGCAGACAGCCCACACGTTTTAGAAAAAGACATCAGGACTTCAGGGAAACTGCATTAAAGAAATATCCTTTCTTTATCATTTACACCTTCGACGAAAATAAAAAACAGGTAATTATATTTTCTATTTACCATTTTAAAAAAAATCCTTTGAAAAAATATAGAAAAAGGTGATCCACACTTTTAGTTGCTCTTCTTTCTTGCCAACAAAATCACCAGCGCCACCATTGTTGTCACAGCCATTATAAAAGCCATTGCCGTAACAGCACCAAAAGGCAGCAGGCTCACACAACCTGAAATCAATCCTCCAATACCAATTTGTATAAAGCCCAGCAATGCCGAAGCAGTACCGGCATTTTTTGCAAATGGTGCCATACACAATGCAGCGGCATTTGGATACGTGATGCCACAGCAACTGAGCAACACAAACAGCAATACTATTACTGCCGCCAGGCCATACCAGTTTTGCCAGGCACCTGTCAAAAACAAGAATGAAACAGCAGTTTGTACCAGCAGCACCGTCTTTAAAATTTGCCTGTTACTGAAATGTTTGGTGAGAATATGATTTAACTGGCTGCCACCAATAAAACCAACCGACAACAATGCAAACATGCCGCCATACATTTTTTCGCTTAACTGAAAATGATTCATAAAAATGGCAGGCGAATGAGCTACATACACAAACAAACCAGAAAAAGAAAAACTGCCAGCCAGGGCAAACACATAAAATTTGGGATCGGTTAACACTTCCCTAAAGCCATTGATAATGGGTGCAGGTTTTAGTGAAATGCTTTTATCAGGTATATGACCTTCGGGTAAAAAGAAGATAACGGCCAGTAAAATAATAAAGGTGATAACAGCCAAAGCGATAAACACCGCATGCCATCCCCAGCCTGCAATGATAAAACTACCAGCAGTGGGTGCCAGTAAGGGAGATGCTCCCAATATCAATACCATGAATGAAATAACACCGGCACTTTTCTCCACCGGGAAAAAATCCCTTACCATTGCCATGGCTGCAACAGAAGCCACACAGCCACCCAATGCCTGTACAAAACGAATGGCCAATAAAAACTCGATGCTGCCTGCTTTGAAACAACCAATGGTGGCAAGGATAAATAAAGTGAGTCCTGCATAGAGCGGGGGCTTTCTTCCAAAGCGGTCGAGCAGCGGGCCATAAATGATCTGCCCGATGGCATAGCCTAAAAAGTAAGTAGATACAGACAGCGCCACCCTTTCGATGCTTGTATTAAAGTCCGCAGCAATTTTTGGAAAAGCGGGTAAATACATATCAATGGCAAAAGGTGTAATGGTATTGAGGGCACCAAGTATGAGGATCAAAAAAAAATGCTGTTGTTTGCTGCGATTGCTGAAAGTCATTCTTCAAATCTATTTTGAACGTGCAAAGTAAGATGAATAAGATGGCTTGACACGGATGCATTAATTTTACCTGCAGAAAAATATTCAGCAGTCATGACCATCCAGCCCGGCACCATCATCATAAGCGCTTCAGCCTTACAGGATCCGAATTTTGAAAAGGCAGTGATTGTAATTACGGAATACAATGAAAAAGGTGCATTGGGATTTGTGGTAAACAAACTATTTGCCCGAAGACTGAATGAGCTGGTGGAATTTAAAAACGCAGCACCCTTTCCATTGTTTGCCGGTGGCCCTGTTGATACTGAAAATTTGTTTGTGCTGCACCGGCGGGCGGACCTGGTTACAGGAAACAAGTATCTGTTCGGCAACATTTATATGGGCGGCGACTTTCAGCAAATTGTTCATTGCATTAATAATGGAACACTAACCAATAACGACATCAAATTATTTATTGGTTACTGTGGCTGGGATGCCGGGGAACTGGAAGCTGAGATTGAAGAAGGCAGCTGGATAGTGAAGGGAACAGATGAACAAATAATTTTTAGCAATGATAATAATGGCTGGGAAAAAATGAAGTGATGATGCTGGCGATTTTTAATTCATCAGCGCTTTGCCCTTGCGTATTGTTTAGGCCATTCAATTTCATCTCCCAGTTGCTTTGCTGCATGCAATGGAAAGTAAGGATCACGTAAAAATTCTCTTGCAATAATGATCAGGTCTGCCTGCTGTTGTTGCAGTATTTCTTCTGCCTGCTGTGCATTGGTGATGATACCCACAGCACCTGTTGGCATACCTGTTTGCTTTTTTATTGTTGCTGCAAAAGGTACCTGGTAACCAGGTCCGGCAACAATCTTTGCATAAGACACCGTACCACCAGAAGAGCAATCAATAAGGTCGATGTTTTTTCTTTGCAGTACTCCCGCCAGTTTTACAGAGTCTTCAATCATCCAGCCGCCTGCAGCCCAATCGCTGGCACTAATACGAACAAAGACGGGTAAGGTTGACGGCCACACGGTATGTATTGCATCAATGATCTCTAATAGAAAGCGGCACCTGTTTTCAAAACTGCCTCCGTATGCATCCTGGCGCTGGTTGGTAAGCGGCGATAAAAATTCGTTGATCAAATAGCCATGTGCAGCATGTATCTCCACTACTTTATAGCCAGCCTGTAAAGCCCTGGCTGCTGCATCTTTAAAAGCCTGTACCATTTCATTTATTTCAGCAATACTCATTTCCCGGGGTGGAATATCCGTTTCGTGAAAGGGTATGGCGGAGGGTGCCACAGTTTGCCAATGCCCTTTCCCTTCTTTTATCTGTCCACCGCCGTTCCAGGGCAGGTCGGCACTCGCCTTTCTTCCTGCATGTGCCAGTTGAATACCAGGAACAGCGCCATTCGCTTCGATAAAATGAGTGATGCGTTGTAATGGCTCAATGTGCAGGTCTTTCCAAATACCAAGATCTCCATAACTGATACGCCCATCCGCAGTTACTGCTGTTGCCTCCTGCATAATGAGTGCAGCACCGCCAACTGCACGGCTGCCCAAATGCACCAGGTGCCAGTCGTTGGCAAAACCATCCTCACAGGAATATTGGCACATGGGTGATACCACCAGCCTGTTTTTTAAAGTGATGCTTTTTAAAGTAAGGGGGGAGAAGAGCATGCTCATGGGTAACTGTTTAAGCTTTGAAGGTACACTTGTTTAAACGGAGGCTGTTTACTCAATGAGAAAATCATTCAGATATCCATTGTGTACAACCAATATCTTTGGCCAAACCGTTGAGATATTTCCTTTTGTATGGTAAATCCAAAACTTTCGTAGATATGCCTGGCGTTAGGCATGATCTCTGATGTGTGCAGGGCAATTGTTCTTTCACCCAGTTCCTTTGCTTTATCAATACAAAGCTGCGTAAGCTTTCTCCCGATGCCTTTTCCAGTATGACCTGGATGCACTGATACAAAACGTATGCTGCACCAGTCTGCCTGGTACACATCATAAGCAGTACCGCTGTACATCAAAAAAGCCATGCCGGTCATTTGGTCATTTTCTGTACACACAAAACAAAACGATTTGTCAAGCAAGACAGAATAAGTGCTTTCACTACTTACATTTTTGATAAGGGCCTCCCAATGATCTGCCTCAAGTATTGATTGAAAATGGCTCCAGGAAGCGATTCCTAAGCGGCATAATTGTTTGATGTCTTCGTGTGTGCCTTGGCGGTAGTTGAGTATTTCCATCTAAAATTCAGGATGAAGTAGTTTATTTTTTTGAAAACTGCCCAAAATGCCAGAGCACGCCAGATGGATCATGTACAAAACATTCCTTTCCCCAATCAAGCGTACGGATTGGGGAATATCGCACCCCTTTATATTTGGAAGGAAGATCCAGTACTTGTAGTTCATCCCAAAAACTGTCCACATTTTCCACCTCCATAAATACCATGGTATTGTCGATCCAGTCTTTTACATAAGCATCCTGCAAATAAAAACCAACGGTGCCTGTTCTAAATAAACACATACCGGGTGATAATACCACTTCTTCAAAACCGAGGTCGCGGTAGAAGCGTCTTGATATGTCAAAATTTTCGGCACCCACAAAAGGGCGTATGGAGTGGACGTTTTGCTGCATGAGCGTTTTTTTAATTGCAATGATTTTGAATATACAGCAAGTTAACCGGTGTAATTTTATAATCAAACAATCTTCTAAAATCTTTCCGCAGGGCATAAAAAAACTCCGGCACAAGCCGGAGTTGTAAACAACCATACTATCACTTATGGAGTAATAGTACCATTCAGAATAAACTTAACTTCTGCATCTCTTGTACTGTCTGTTGTGCCAGGCAAACCTGTCAGCATCACCGTGTACACTTTGTTTTCTTCCAGTGTAATGTTTCGGGTGGCAGCTATTCCTTCACCATTCGTAACAGATGTACTTACTTCTCCGGCATTTACCATAGCAAAAGAGGAAACATTTCCGTAAGTACCTGTTTCGTTGAATACATTAGTACCACCGGCTGCAATGTTAATCGTTGGTGCGTTCACACTGTCAGGTATGGCATTGATGTAACGCACCCATGCTTTGCCGGCTGTAGCAGTTAAAGTTTCCAATTCATCTTTCACCACCACATTCCTGTAGTTGCCGGTAGTGCCCAGCAGGAAAGCAGAATAGTAACCACTGTCAGCAAATGTAAAATTGCTTGTTGCCAGGGTATTTCCGCTGTTAAAGTCGTAAGACCTTACTTCACGGGCGCCAGTATATACAGGTAAATACTGGCCGGTATAACTGTTATAACCAAGCGAGGAGTTACCCAGGTTACTTCCACCCAAACTCATCACCACCGCATTTTGATCGGGCGATAAATTGAAAGCCATCAAACCAGCCTGTGGCACTCTTGGAGGAATTGTATCATTGTCTTTTTTACAGGCAACAAATAACACAGAGGCTAATAACAAGCCTGCGGCAGGCTTAGCATACGAATGCAAAGAACTCAAAAAACGTTTCATAGTGTAGTATTTAAAAATGAATAAAATGAAATACTACCCCTCAAAAAATAATGCCATTATGGAGTTGTGCAGAAGATAATAAAATATGGCTTGCCAGATTAACAGTTCATTGGGAAGATGAACGAAATATTGAAAAACAACCTCCTAATTATATAAACTGGTATTTTGTTATTTATGCTGATCTTAACTTTAAACGCTTACTCTTTTTTACATAACCGGCACGGACTGCATAGTGGAATTAATTTCCCCTCCAATAAAATAAATTGATGAAGGATCACCCTAACAGGCCCCTCCTCTACAATTTATACAAGCGTATTTTGTTCCCTTTTCCAGGATATTGCCAGGCCGTTCGAATAAAAATTATGCAAACGCTTGCATCATGTTTACAGGCTTTAAACCGGTCAAAGCACATTATCTTGTACATGACTGATTAATATTTTAATCCGTAAATATTCAATAACATGACATATTACAAAAACATATTTATGAAACTAACGGTTATTGCTATCTGCTTAACAACACTGTTGTGCTGCAAAAAAAATACTGCCGGCGGACAAAGCTCCACCCCACAAACCACCACCATAAATTATGTGGCTTCCACTGCAGATTTTGCCAACCCGGAAAGGGGATTTTATCGCTACAGTGAAACCCGTGCCGGCAGCTATGCTGTGTTAGATGTAAATACTATCAGGGGCTACAGGAATGAACACAGCATCAGCAATGCCAATTACAGGATAACCAGTACCCTGCTATTCCGTTATTTTGTGCTGGAAGGTTTTAACAACCAGCCTTTATCAGCTGCACTGCTCACTAATATTCAAGCCGATTTTGATAATGCCCGGGCCGCTGGTGTAAAACTGATTCCAAGGTTTGTATACACTACTACAGCTACTGCCGGTTCCTGTGCTGAAGGTTTTATTTGTCCGCCGTATGGCGATGCACCCAAAGCGGTTGTATTAAATCATATTGAACAATTAAAACCACTGTTGATTCAAAATGCTGATGTGATCGCCTGTATGCAAATGGGGTTCATTGGTACCTGGGGCGAAAATTATTATACGGACTATTTTGGTGATGCCTCCTCTAATCAATCTGTTCAAAAATTACTGGACAACAATCTGCAGGACAGGTTTGATGTATTACAGGCACTGTTGAACGCTTTACCGAAAGACAGGATGGTGCAGGTGCGGTATCCGCAATTCAAACAGCGTTTTGTGTATGGCATCACGGCAGGTTTATCCTCTGCTGCACTTACCGCTGCAGAAGCATTTACCGAAACCGATAAAGCAAGGGTGGCTTTTCACAACGATTGTTTTTTAAGTGGACCAAACGATATCGGCACCTACGAAGACTATGGCAACAGCAGCAGCGGAAGAAGCAGCGAAGAGAATGTGGTGACCGCTTTACGCAACTATAAAAAAGAGGATTCAAAATATGTGGCCGTGGGTGGAGAAACCTGCATGGACAGCTACAGTCCGCAGAATGATTGTGAAAATGCCGGCAGGGCACAAACGGAGATGAGAGAAATGCACTATAGTTTTTTAAATGCCAATTATAATAACGAAGTAAACAATGACTGGCAAACTGCAGGTTGTATGGCTGCTATCAAAAACAATCTTGGTTATCGTTTTGTATTAAAGAACGCAACGTTTCCTAAAAAAGTAAAAACGGGTGGTGCAATTACAATAACGATCAATTTGGAAAACGTTGGTTATGCCTCTCCCTTTAATCCCCGGCCGGTGCAGTTAATATTGAGAAACAGCAGTACCGGTGCAATAAAGACTTTTGCATTTAATACCGACATACGCAAATGGTTTAGTGGCAGCCATACACTGGAGCAGTCATTTACCTTACCTGCAGATGTTGCAGCTGGGGAATATGATCTCTTACTGAATATGCCCGATAAGTATAGTACAATCAGCAGCCGGTCTGAATATTCCATACGTTTGGCCAATGCAGATGCGTGGGAGGAAACAACAGGGTATAATAAGCTGAATTATAAATTGGTGGTGGAGTAATATCCGCCGTATATCCTGCTACTAATAAAATTTGACCCGGCAGTTAAAATCTAAATAAACAAAAACCAGGGCAGCAGGTATGTATATTACCTGCAGCCCTGGTTCATATTCTATGCTGTTTTTTTAAACAAAATTGTTATGCGATCAGAAAACAATTTTTTGTGAAAGTCCGTTGCCGAATATGATAACATAATTACCACTGGTTAACTCACTCATGTTCAGCTTCTGTTTATTGCTGGTAATATTTCCTCTTTTCACTGATTTTCCTAATGCATCTACTATACGGAAAGATACAGGTAATGCTGTACCCGGTGATACAGTAATGAAGCAATGATTGCCGGTGACAGGATTAGGATAAACAGTGAAGCCTTCTTTCCTCACTTCGTTCCTAATGGTCAAAACGGAACTATAAGAAAATTTTCCATTTGCATTATTGATGCGCAAGCGAAAGTAATGAACACCTGCAGACAGCTTTTGATGGGTGAAAGTATAGGCTTTTCCAGCCTGGCTGTTGCCGCCAGCTATTATGTTGCCAATCCTTGTATACTGCATACCATCTGTTGAATGTTCAATATCAAAATTGCCTGCACCTTTTTCCTGCTGCGTAGACCAGTTCAATACAGCATTATCATTTACCTGCCTGCCGGTAAAGCTGGTAATGGTAATGGGTAATACATCAAATGCTGCCACATTCACTTCGTCAATATCAATCGCATTTAACCTGGCGGAACTTACGGGATCAGAAGTTGTAATTACAAATTCGTCGATACAATTAAAGGAACTGTTTTGTGTAAGGTCAAACGTGCTGTAGGCATAGGAAGAAGCACTTGCCTGCGCAATTCCATTCAATGATGCAACGGCACCTGGAACAGCAACACCATTCATATACCCGGTTACAGTAATGGTACCAAAAGAAGTGTTCGCAACTTTTGTAAGGTATTTGAATTTAAAACGTTGCAGATCAAACAAACTGTTGTCGCTGGCTTTGATACTCATTGATACAAGGTCTTCTGCACTTGTGCTGCTGATGGCCCTGGCAGAAGCTGCTCCCTCTGCCGCTGCTGCAACACCAGTGGTGCCGGTAATGCGGCTGACAGAAACCAAACCAGTACCTGTGCTAACCGCTGTGATATGCCAGCCTTCTACATACTTGGTAAATGGTGATGCCTGGCTGCCGGTGCTTACCCAGGCTGAATTGAAATAATGAACCTGTGGTAATATAAAATCTGCCGCGGTTGCAAAGCTTCTTTCTGTTCCGTAAGAAGTACCTGCTGTGTTAATTGCATAGGACCTTACATAGTAAAGCGTGCTGCTGTTGAGGCCGGTAACATTTTGAGTATATGCACCCGATCCGTCTCCGATTATCACTTTTGAATCTGCTATGGTTGGTGCACCTGTTGTGTTATACACAATGCCACGTTCCGTTACAGCAGCACCACCATCACTGGTTACGTTGCCTCCTGCCAATACAGATGAGGAGGTAAACTGGCTGATACTTGCCGTAGAAAGTGTGGGTGCAGATGCGGCAGCAGGTCCAACAACAAGGTCATCAATCTTGCAAAACAATATGGCATTGAAATTAACCTGCACATAATTTACTTTCAGGTTCTTCGTAACCGTTATGGTCTCGTTCTGAACACTGGAAGTAAAAGTTTCTGCAACGATCTCTGCATTATTCTGATCAAAATATTTGATATTGTAATACGGTGGAAAATAATAGGGCAGGCTGTACATACTGGAGGTATTGAGCCACATGCCGTAAAACTGGAAAGCGGCTCCATCGGCTCTTTCTATCTTTAAAAAATCCCCACCCGACCCGTCTTTTTTAAGACAGGCACTGTTACCATTTCCTCCCGATGCCAGGTTGCTGAAATTGCCATTTCCCATGTGGGTAATCTTATAGCTTACGCCATCCACATTGATCAATGCCTGGATAGTATAATAGTTTCCCTCATTAGATAATACCGGGGCAACGGAGAAATTATAGGTGGTTTGCGCAGAAGAAAAAAGTGAAATTATTAGCAGCAGTCCGGTTATTGAGTATGCTGCATGCCGACATAGTAGTTGTTGCAGAAAAGGAATAGACAAAACATTTTTGTTACGCTGGTAAAAGGTCTTCATAGGTTGTTTTTTGAGTTTTATAAAAATGCTGCCGCCTGTTCAGGGTGGCTTGTAAACGGGAACAAAGAAATCATATAACGATAATTACAGTTATAGTAAGTTGATTCATTTTACTGTAGTTTTTTTTCTATGCTAACATGGTATTACAACAGTTTACATACACCTGATATTAAGGTGTATTGAACTTCAGCTATAAAAAACGGGATTTTAGCAAGTGTATCGTAGGCGATGGATATACACACAGGGAGACGGTGCAACATTAACCCGCTTACACATTTATGAAGCCAGGATGCCACAATGGCGAGGCTATTACAGACCATAAATAAGTAAGCCTTATCCAAAAATATAAGAAAGAAGATGAAAGAACAAGGTATTCTAAATGTGCAGGGTCAGATGGACTAACCGGCATCAACCATTGCAAATAATGATTGATGCGGATGAGATTTAAACATAAATACAACGTGGGTTAGCCGGATACGATGATCTTTATCCAGGCATGCACCAACAGATGTTATTGCTGCATTATTTCACTTCGTTATCCTCTTCAGGGTGGTCCAGCGCTAAACTTTTATCAACAGGTTCATCATTATCCGGCAGATCATCCTCCCAGCTTTCTTCAGGTAAATTATCGGTATCAACTGTCTTGTCTGTTTGCGCCGCTACCAATGCGTATGCCTGTTCATCCACTGTACCTTCCTCCATTATATCCAGTTCTTCGGCAGTCACTTCCTCTTCTTCATACTTTTCATCATCAAAATCAAGTTTGTCGTCCCCATCTGTTGAGGCTGCAAATTCCATGGTATCATGTTTCAGATCGGGTACGGATTGAAGTTCTTCTTCTTTGGTTTGCTCTGGTTCTTTTTTCATACTACATGTTTTTGAAATTGGTTGCAGCAAAACTGTGCCAGTTACTTTTCAACTGCAACCATTGGGTGAAGCTCAAAAAAGGAGGAATTGTTTTCCCATTTATCATTGCAGAATTTGATCATTCATTTATTTCGTCCTGAGAGGCTGTAAGGCTGCTGTCCATTTTTCCAATTCAGCCAGCATACCGTTTAGTGATTTTGTCAATGTTTCATCTCCTGTAAATTTTCCGGCTTCATCTATATGTTTAGTAAAGAAAGGAATGTTGACCGATGCAGCGATGGGCATCATATTGAGTGCAGTTACGATTTGTTTCAATTGCTGCACCGAACGGGTGCCTGCAGCCACACCACCATAACTTACAAATCCTACTGGCTTATTATTCCATTCATTATACAAGAAATCCAAGGCATTTTTTAGCGCAGCGGGGTAGCCGAAATTATATTCGCAGGTAACGATAATGAATGCGTCGGCGCCATTGATCATCTCACTCCATTGCTTTGTATGCTCCTTTGTGTATTTCTGCAGACGGGGATGTTCCGGCTCATCTAAAAATGGAAGGTTGATGGCTGCCAGGTCCAGCATTTCAATATCAAAAAATTCATTTTTTTTACTTACTTCATGTACCCAGGCTGCTATGGAAGGCCCTTTTCGGCCGGGTCTTGTACTTGCGATGATGATCTTTAAACTGTATGCCATGATTATTTTTTTTGCAAATGAAAAAAGGTTTTGACAAAATGCCAAAACCCTTTGTGCCTGGTTTGAGGTGTACGCAGCTACAGATAAACTGTATCCTTGTTAAGTATGTTCTCGTTCATCACTTTGAACCACTTTATCTCTCAGGCAATAACTATGTTTCAAATTGCATACCAAGCTGCCTTAAAGCTGTACCTGGTTTTTTTTATCGGCAAAGCGTTGCATCCATTCCACAACCGATAATAAAACTGTAGAGGGTTTTCCTTTCCTAAACTGCTTTCTTCCTGGCAATGTTCGTGACTTAACGAAATATGTTTGCTAATCTGTCTTTTTCATCTCCTTCCATTGCTGGTCCTGGAATACAGAGGAAGGATCAAAATTCGGATTGTCGGTCATAATAAAACTGCTTCCATCGCTCCGGCTCCAGGCATGGTTGTAGCCTGAACTCAATTCCACGGTACCGGTAGCATCTTTGTAGGTTTCCACTTCCCGTATCGCTTTTACAAAGTTGGTGTGCATCCTGTCCTGCGATTGCTGTGATGCTTCCCAGTTGCGCATATTGGCATCCATGGCATTTAAATTTTGTTGTCCTTTTTTGATGGCGTTCTCTCCTATCTGTCTCGTCTGTTCATCCATCATTCTTATTTTGCCAATATGGGCGATTTGTTTTTGCTGCCTTACGCCCAGCCAAAAATCATCCACTGCTTTTTTCCATGCGGTATTGGTTCTTACACTGCCCATGATCACCGTTAACAAATTAGCCGCCTTGCTGCTTTCTGCTGCAGGATATTTCAATACCACTCTTTCTGTGGCCAC